>JBEGKW010000001.1:0-47539 GCA_041183865.1 Actinomycetota bacterium
CACCAAACCCTCAACCGCTACATTGCCATCGGCATCGTGCAGGCTGGCCAGCAATCGAATCGTCGCAGTCATGGCGTCTGGCACCGCTCCCCCGTACATACCCGAGTGAAGTGCGTGATCCAGGGTCTGCACGTGAATCACCTGCGAAACCAAACCGCGCAAGGTGGCGGTGAGTGCTGGAATGGTCTCAGACCAGTTGCCCGAGTCGGCTACCACGATGCAATCTGCCTTCAAGATGTCTTGATTATGTTCGAGGAATGGTCGGAAAGTCGGAGAGCCGGCCTCTTCTTCACCCTCGATGAAAACGCTGATACCGACTTCAAAATCAGGACCAGCAACGGCTAGGAGGGTTCGAATGGCCGCAAGGTGTGAAACGATTCCCGCCTTGTCATCTGCCGCTCCTCGGCCATACATGCGGCCATCTTTGATGACCGGCTCAAATGGTGAGGTTTGCCAAGCGGCATCGTCGCCGGGAGGCTGAACATCGTGGTGGGCGTAGAGCAAAATTTGAGGTTTGCCGTTGCGCGCGGCGCGACGGGCAACAACCGCAGGAGAACCAGGCTTGCCGTCGATTGAGGCGCGTCGTACCTCCACTACCTCAAAGACTCCGGTGTCCTTGAATAACTTAGAGATGGTTTCGGCGCTGAGCTCAAGATTTTTAGCCTCGAATGCCTCCCAGGCGATTCCTGGAATGCGCACAAGCGCTTCAAGTTCCTTGGTTGCTGCCTCAAAGCTGTCATCGACGAGCTTCTTTGCTCGCTCGAGTTGAGCCGGGTCAATTGAAATCTGAGGAGGTGTCATGAGAGTAATCTTAAAGTCCAACTTGGAACTGAGGAACACCAATGAGCGAAAACACCCCGTCAACCGGCAAAGGTCGACCAACTCCACCGCGCAAGCAGCAAGAGGCGGCTCGCCGCCAGCCACTAATTGGTGACAAGTCGCCAGACGCGATCAAGGCCGCAAAGGCACGAGCCGCCGAAGAGCGTCGCAAGGCCCGCGAAGGAATGCTGCGCGGAGAAGAACGCTACTTGACCGTTCGAGACAAGGGCCCTCAGCGCCGTTTGGCCCGCGACATCGTTGACTCACGCTTCACCGCTGGCCAGCTGGTTATGCCTGCGCTATTCGTGATGATCATCATCTCTTACGCAGGCGACATCAACATTCAGGTCTACACATTGCTCGGCATGTGGATTCTGTTCTTCGTTATAGCGGTTGATGCATTCTTGATTGGTCGCCGAGTCGAGAAGGCAATCGATAAGAAGTTCGGCAAGGGCAAGATTGAGCGCGGTGTGCGCTGGTACGCAGCTATGCGTTCGATTCAGATGCGCCCGATGCGTTTGCCAAAGCCTCAGGTAAAGCGCGGCGACAAAGTCGACTAAGTCTTTAGACGTAGAAAAAGGGTGACCCGAGGGTCACCCTTTTTCATTTCCAAGTTTCGCTACTTGGTCAGAAACTTATTCACGGTTCGAGCCCAGAATGGCCCTGCGTAAATGAAACCGCTGTATCCCTGAACCAAAGTTGCACCCGCCGCAATACGCTCAGCGGCCTCTTCACCGGTTTCGATTCCACCCACCGAAATGATGGCGATTCGGCCTGCGATTCGCGTTGCCAAGATGTTCAGCACCTCGAGAGAACGGGCTTTTAACGGCGCTCCAGAAAGGCCTCCGGCACCAATCGCCTCGACCTTTTCGGTAGGAGTTTTCAAACCTTCGCGTGAAATGGTGGTGTTGGTGGCAATGACACCGGCCAAGCCAAGTTCAATGGCGAGGTCTGCCACAGCCACGACATCCTCATCGGCCAGATCTGGAGCAATCTTCACTAGCACGGGCTTGTTTAGGGCCTGCTCTTGAACCGCTACCAAAATTGGTCGGAGCGCCTCTACCGACTGCAACGAACGCAAACCCGGGGTGTTCGGCGAAGAAACATTGACCGCGATGTAATCGGCGTGCGGAGCCAGCATCGAAGCGCTGGTTCGGTAGTCGGCAACGGCATCTTCGACCTCGACAACGCGAGATTTACCGATGTTTACACCGATCACCGGAAGTTTGCTACCGTGCTTGCTACGAAGCTTTTCAAGCCTTTTTGCGACCACCTCGGCGCCTTCGTTATTGAAGCCCATGCGGTTGATTAGTGCTCGGTCTTCGATCAAGCGAAATAGTCGAGGCTTATCGTTTCCGCTCTGTGCAATCGCTGTCACGGTGCCGATCTCGATATGCGAGAAGCCCAGATCCCAAAGTGGCTTGACAGCAACGGCGTTTTTGTCAAAACCAGCGGCTAGCCCAAACGGGGCATCGAAGTGAAGCCCAAATGCCTGCACCGCTCCCCTGCCGGTCGGCCTAAGTCGAGCCAAACGCGTGAGACCAATTGCTCCGGCAAGTCGAACCGTGAAGACCACGAGGTGGTGGGCCGATTCCGGGTCCATTTTGGCGAAAACATTTTTGAAAATGAAGTTGTAAAACATGGCTTGCTAGATTGCCTGTTCTTCGTCAGGAGCGGTCTGCTCTTCTTGCAGGCTGCGGTTTTGCTTGAGAACACCAATCGCAGCTTCAAAGTCTTCGAGGGTTTCCCATCCTTGGTAGACACTCGCAAAACGCATGAACGCGACCTCATCGAGTTTGCGCAATGGCTCCAGGGTGGCGAGACCGACATCGAAGGCATCGATCTGGGCAACGCCGCTTGAACGGATGCTTTCCTCGACCTCTTGGGCGAGCACTGCCAAATCGGCGTCAGAAACCGGGCGCCCCTGGCAGGCCTTGCGGACGCCGTTTACGATCTTGTCGCGACGGAACGGCTCGGTCACTCCGCTTCGCTTCACGACCAAGAGACTCGCGGTTTCGGTGGTGCTGAAGCGCATGTTGCACTGAGGGCACTGGCGACGGCGACGAATCGATGAACCGTCATCCGAGGTGCGCGAATCGGTTACGCGTGAATCTGGAAAGCGACAAAAAGGACAGTGCATTTTTTGTTACCTTTCTCGTCTTGCCGTGATGGCTTCACCGTGTGCTGGCAAACCCTCTGATTTTGCAAAACCATCAACCAGGTCTGCCACGGCACCTAGTGCGGCTTCGTCATAGTCAATCACTTGCTGCGCTCGCAAGAAACTCAGGACACCCAAACCCGCGCCAAACTTGGCTTGCTGACCAGTAGGAAGCACGTGGTTTGAGCCAGCCATGTAGTCACCAAGGCTCACCGGAGAATACTGACCTAAGAAAATCGCACCGGCATTCGTAATGCGTTCGAGGGTTGCTTGGTCATCCTTGGTGTGGATTTCTAGGTGTTCGGTTGCGTATGCGTTTGCGAAGGCAATGCCGGCCGTTAGATCATCAACCAAAACAATCGCCGACTGCTGACCTTCGAGGGCCGTGCGCACTCTATCTGAGTGCTTGGTAGCACCGGCGATTGCTGAAATCTGATCTAGCACCGCATGCGCCAAGGCGTCTGAATCGGTCACCAACACGGATGCCGCGGCCTCGTCGTGTTCGGCCTGGCTAACCAGGTCGTAGGCGATGAAACGAGCGTCGGCGGAATCGTCGGCGAGAACCAAAATTTCGGTGGTCCCAGCCTCAGAGTCGATGCCGATGGTTCCGCGCAGGGCACGCTTTGCCGCGGCTACATAGATGTTTCCTGGTCCGGTAACCAGGTTGACACCTTCAAAATCAATCGATGGAAGACCGTAAGCGAAAGCCGCGATAGCCGCCGGACCACCCATGCAGAGAACTTCGTCAACCCCGAGCAGCGCCGCTGTGGCCAAGACAACCGGGTGAGGTCGCCCACCGAAGTCTTTTTGCGCCGGTGATGCGACGACCAAACGAGGTACTCCGGCGACCTGAGCAGGCACCACATTCATAATCACGGATGACGGATAAACCGCCTTGCCGCCAGGAACATACAGGCCGACCGAGTCGACTGGTTGGTAGCGCTGGTGAACAAATGCGCCGGCGGCGAGCTCAACCGAAACCGACTTGGGCATGGTTGCCTCGGAAACCTCGCTGACGCGAGTGATCGACTCTTCGATAGCTTTGCGAAGATCTGGGTCTAGGTTGTTCAGGGCACTTTGCAGCTCATACTTGGAAACCTTGATTGGGCGTGGGTCTACCCCGTCGCGTTCAATAGTCACAGCGACTACCGCGTCTTCGCCGCGTAGCTTCACATCTTCGAGTAGTCCCGAAATTTGACCGATGGCAACGTCGATATCGACCGATGCGCGAGGAACCGCCTGGTTGACCGAGCGTGAATCGAGTGATTTGCCTCGCAAGTCGACGATTCGCAAATTCACGTTCTTTGAGTCGGTCAATGATCCTCCGTAATGGTTCGTTGTAATTCTAGGCGTTGAAATGGAAACAATCCCCGGTTGACTATTGTTGAAGCGGTTGAGACAAAGGTAGAAGATGCAAAATTTAACCCCTGAAAAAGATCCAGTTGAGGCGCTTCGTGCGAGTTTTCGCCACCACGCCTCTGGGGTTTCGGTAATTACTCTCACGGATGCCTCCGGTGCACCAATTGGCTTTACCGCTACATCGATGACCTCGCTGGGCGCTAATCCCCCGTTGGCCAGCTTCAACGTTTCGCAGGGTTCTAGCACCTTTCCAAGCCTCGAGGTGGGAAAGTACGTGGGCATTCACACTCTCGGAGCAGGCACGGTTGACTTGGCCAAGCGCATGGCGGCCGACCACACTCAACGTTTTGTCCCTGCCGACTGGCACGAAGGACCTTATGGAGTACCGGTATTTCCTGCGGCAACCTCTATCCTGATCGCCAAGATTCGCGACATTCACAACATTGAAAACAATGCGGTGGTCATCGTCGACATAATCGAAGGCTTAGCTGGAACCGAAGACGAGGCTCTGTTGTACTACCAGCGCAGCTACATGAAGCCGGGCGACAAACTTCAGTAGTCGCACCTGTTGTGTAGCTAGGCGCTTAGGCAGCTGGCACCGAGAAGAACCTTGAGTTCGCCGATGAGTTCTCCGGTGATTTTGACCTTCGGCTGAAGTTTGAAAAGACGCTCTTGGTCACCGCTGACCAATCGAACCTGCACCTCATCCGGGCCGGCATGAACGCGCAGGATGCGGTCTAACTCCTCGAGAACCTCGCGAGTGGCATTGGCCTCTTGAATCTTGAGGGAGATCGGTCCGCTAGGGGCATCACCACTGCCTTCGATGGTTTCAATCGAATAGGCGTTCAAACTCTTGCCATCGTCACGCTGGCTGACTCGACCGCGAATCACGACGACCTGGTCGGCCTCGAGTAGCCGACCGAATTCCTGGTAGGTCTTGCCCATCAACATAACGTTGAGTTCACCTTCGAAGTCTTCGATGGTTACCGCACCGTAAGGGTTACCCGATGCTCGGGCCACACGATGTTGCACCGAGGTGACCAGACCCGCGATGGTCACGGTCTCGCCATCGGCAATAGTTTCGCTCGACTGTAAGTCTGAGATGGTCATCTGACCGTAGCGAGCCAGCTGTGCCTCACGACCGGCCAATGGGTGATCGCTCACATAGAGGCCGAGCATGTCTCGCTCGTAGGCGAGCTTCTCTTTCTTGGCCCATTCTGGTCGGTCCGGCACGCTGCCACCAAAGCTGTCTTCTACGGCAGGATCTGAATCAAATAGCGAACCGAAAAGGTCGACCTGACCGACTGCCTCATTCTTCTTCAGCGAAGCCTGAGCGTCGACCGCTTCTTCGTGAATTTCGACTAGAGCGCGGCGAGTATTGCCGAGGGTGTCGAAAGCACCAGCCTTGATTAGTGATTCGATGACTCGCTTGCTACAAACCACTGCCGGCACCTTGCGCAAGAAGTCGTGGAAGCTGGTGAAGCGACCCTTTTCTTCGCGGGCCGATGCGATACCGTCGACCACGTTTAAACCTACGTTTCGAACCGCGCCGAGACCGAAGCGGATGTCTTTGCCGACAGCCGAGAATGCAGCGATTGACTCGTTTACATCCGGGGCAAGCACGTTAATGCCCATGCGGCGGCACTCGCTTAGGTAAAGCCCAAGCTTGTCTTTCGAGTCACCGACCGAGGTGAGCAGAGCGGCCATGTATTCGGCTGGGTAGTTCGCCTTGAGGTAGGCCGTCCAGTATGAGAGTACGCCGTAGGCTGCCGAGTGGGCGCGGTTGAACGCATAGTCGGCAAATGGAAGCAGGGTGTCCCAGAGAGCCTTGATGGCCTCTTCGGAATAGCCGTTGGCTTTCATGCCGTCTGAGAAGCCCTCGTACTGCTTGTCTAGCTCTTCCTTGTTCTTTTTACCCATCGCACGGCGAAGCAAGTCGGCTTTACCGAGCGTGAAACCGGCCGCCTTTTGAGCGGCAGCCATTACCTGCTCTTGGTAAACGATTAGGCCGTAGGTTGGGTCGAGCACCTCGGAAAGTGACTCTGACAATTCGGGGTGCACCGAATCTACTTCTTGCTGGCCGTTCTTTCGCAAGGCGTAGTTGGTGTGCGAGTTCATACCCATTGGGCCAGGTCGATACAAAGCAATAACGGCTGAGATGTGCTCGAACAGCGTTGGCTTTAGCAAGCGAAGCAAAGAGCGCATCGCGGTTCCATCGAGCTGGAAGACACCTAGGGTGTCGCCGCGGGAGAGCAATTCGAAGGTCGCCGGGTCTGAATCGAGATCGAGGTCTTCTAGGACCACGGTCTCGCCACGGTTCGATTTGATGTTGGCAAGGGTGTCATCGAGAACGGTTAGGTTTCGGAGACCCAAGAAGTCCATCTTGAGAAGGCCGAGTTTTTCACAAGGCGGCTGGTCAAACTGCGTGATGATTGCGCCGTCATCTTCGCGCTTCATGATCGGAATCACGTCAAGCAGCGGCTCGGCCGACATGATCACACCCGCCGCGTGAACACCCCACTGGCGCTTGAGGTTTTCGAGACCCTGAGCTAGCTCAAAGACCTTCGCCGAATCGTCGTCGCCCTCGATTAGGTCGCGGAAATCCTGGGCTTCTTTGTAGCGCTCAGAACCCTTGTCGATCATGTCGTTGAGCGCGATGTCGCGACCCAACACCATAGGCGGCATGGCCTTGGTTAGCTTCTCGCCAACCGAATAAGGCATGGCAAGCACGCGGCCGGCATCCTTGAGGGCCTGCTTCGCTTTGATGGTACCGAAGGTCACAATTTGAGCGACGCGGTCGTCACCATACTTGTCTGAAACGTAGCGAATGACCTCGCCGCGGCGACGGTCATCGAAGTCGACATCGATATCGGGCATCGAGACACGTTCTGGGTTCAAGAAACGCTCGAAGATTAGGCCGTGCTTTACCGGGTCGAGTTCGGTGATGCCCAACGCATAGGCAACGATCGAACCCGCAGCCGAACCACGACCAGGACCAACACGGATGCCTTGTGCGCGAGCCCATGCGATGAAGTCAGCAACCACCAGGAAGTAGCCCGGGAAGCCCATTTGCTTGATGACTTCAACCTCGTAGGAAACCTGCTTGGCCTGGGCCTCTGGGATGTCGCCCTTGTAGCGACGGTTCATGCCCTCGGCGACTTCCTTTTCGAACCAGGTGGCCTCGGTGTGGCCCTCTGGAACCGGGAATCGAGGCATGAGTTCACGCTCGACAAACTCGACGTTGCAACGTTCGGCAATCAGAAGTGTGTTGTCACAGGCCTCTGGGTAATCGGCGAATAGCTCACGCATCTGCTTGGCCGACTTTAGGTAGAACTCTTGGGCATCGAACTTGAAACGGTTTGGGTCCATCAGGGTTGAACCCGACTGAACGCAAAGTAGAGCCTCGTGAGCAGCCGCGTCACCCGCGTGCGTGTAGTGCAAGTCATTGGTCGCCAAAAGTGGCATGTCGAGGTCTTTGGCGAGGCGAATCAGGTCACTCATGGTGCGGCGTTCGATGTCTAGACCGTGATCCATGATTTCGGCGAAGTAATTCTCTTTGCCGAAGATGTCCTGGAACTCCGCCGCGGCCTTGCGAGCCTCTTCGTATTGACCGAGTCGAAGCCTGGTCTGAACCTCTCCTGAAACACAACCGGTGGTCGCGATGATGCCCTTACCGTATTGGTTCAATAGCTCGCGGTCCATGCGCGGCTTGAAGTAATAACCGTCCAGCCAAGCCTTCGATGACATGCGGAACAGGTTGTACATGCCCGGGGTGTTCTCGGCGAACATCGTCATGTGCGTGTACGCACCACCGCCCGAAACGTCGCCGTCTACGTCGCCGCCGTTACCCCAGCGAACTCGGGTGCGGTCTTGGCGGGCGGTACCTGGCGATAGATATGCCTCGATGCCGATAATCGGCTTGACGCCGGCTGCTTTGGCAGTCTTGTAAAAGTCGAAGGCGCCGTGGTTATTGCCGTGGTCGCTGATGCCAATCGCCGGCATACCCTGAGCTGCCACCTCGGCGATGAGAGGCTTGATGCGGGCCGCGCCATCGAGCATCGAAAACTCGGTGTGTACGTGAAGGTGGACGAATGAATCCTTATCGGCGGTCATTTATCTCCCTTCATTAGATTGGCTGGATGGCTACTGTAACCCACTAATTGGGCTGCTTTCAGTAGCCTCGCAGGATGTCGAGCGCCTTTGCCAAATCGGCTGGATATTCGCTCTCGAATTCGACAGTTTCACCCTTGGTTGGGTGAACAAAGCTCAACTTTTTAGCGTGCAGCCACTGACGATCGAGCTGGACCTTGGCGGCTAGCTTCGGGTCAGCCCCGTACATGGTGTCGCCTACTAGTGGGTGCCGGAAGGCCGAGAAATGCACGCGAATCTGATGGGTGCGACCGGTCTCGAGAACTACCTCCACCAGGGATGCTGAAGGAAACGCCTCGAGCGTCTCATAGTGGGTGACCGAATGCTTTCCATCATTCATGACGGCAAATTTGAATTCGGCCTTCGGGTGTCGGCCGATTGGTGCGTCAAAGGTTCCAGATAGCGGGTCTGCCAACCCTTGGATGACGGCGTGGTAAACCTTGTGGACCGTGCGATCTCTGAACGCCTGCTTGAGGCGCGAATAGGCCACCTCCGACTTGGCGAGCGTCATCAGACCGCTGGTGCCCACATCAAGGCGCTGAACGATTCCCTGGCGTTCCTGAGCACCCGAAGTGGCAATCTGAATGCCGAGAGCCAGTAGTGCACCTGGAACGGTAGGCCCATCCCATCCGACCGATGGATGCGAGGCAACACCGGCGGGCTTATCGATCACGATGATGTCTTCATCCTGGTAAATGATTTTGAAGTCTTCGACCTCAACCGGAACAATTTCGAGTCGGTTCTTAGGTTCGGGCAAGGTTACTTCGAGATAGGCCTCTGGCATCAGGCGATCAGACTTAGACACCTGCTTGCCGTTTTGCGAGACAAGACCGTCGGTAATCATGTCGGCGCAAACCGAGCGCGAGAGACCGAGTAGTTTTGCCAGCCCGGCGTCTACACGCTCACCGGCTAGACCATCGGGAACCGGGAGCAGGCGGGTTTCACTCATGAGCGAGCGATCGGCGCTTTGCCAATCGGGGTGCCGCGCATGATTCTGATGACCACGATGCAGGCCACCGCGACAATGGCCATATCGGCGACGTTGAAAATCGGGAAGTTGAAAGGAATCGAGATGAAGTCGACGACGTGCCCTTGACCAAAGCCTGGCTGGCGAATCAAGCGGTCAATTAGGTTGCCCACAACTCCCCCGAGTGCCAAACCGCCAGTGACGGCCCAACCGATGGTTTCGAGCTTCGAGGCATACCAAATGATGGCGAGGGCGGCGACGGTCGACAGGATTGTGAAAATCCAGGTCACGCCGAAACCAATCGAGAAGGCCGCCGAGTCGTTGTAGACCAAGACAAACTTGACCAAATCACCAATGATGCGTACTGGACGGCCAGGGGTTAGCGATTCGATGACCATGAATTTCGCCCACTGGTCGAGGGTGACCAGCACCCAACCCGTGGTGACGAAAGCTAGCAGTAGCCCTCGCTTGGTTGGTTTAGTTGCCAAAGCCAAAATCGCCCTGGAACGGGTTGTTCGGTGCAGCTGAACCCGCGTTGAAACCAGGGTTGTAAACGTTCTGCTCGATTGCCGGAGTCGAACCGGTGTTGGTGGTCGGCGACTCTGAGTGCTCGAGGTCTTCTAGCTGGCTCTCGATGAAGCTCTTTAGCTTGATGCGGTACTCACGCTCGAAGCTGCGAAGCTCCTGGATACTGTGCTCGATCAGAGCCTTCTCTTGCTCTAGGCGGCTCATGTCGGCACGCTGCTGAGCCTCGGCCTCGCGAACCACACGGGCTGCGGTTGCGTGACCTTCGGCAATAAGTGCATCGCGCTTAGCCAAGCCGTCACGTACGTGCTCTTCGTGCAACTTGCGGGCAAGCTGCAGCAGGTTGTTGGTGTTGTTCGAATCGAGAGTCGATGGGTCTTGGGTTGCCTCTGGGAATGCGCTTGGCACATTCGCGGTAATTGGGCTCAGAGCAGACTCTGCGGTTGGGTTGTTCAACTGGTCGGCAAGGCCGGCACCACTGCGCTGAAGTTCGGCGATGCGCGACTCAGATGCCAACAGACGCTGGCGCAGGTCTTCGTTCTCTTGGCCTAGGCGACGGAGTTCGACAACGATCTCATCGAGAAAGTCATCGACTTCATCCTGGTCGTAGCCCTCACGAAACTTGGTTGGCTGAAACCGCTTATTTACAACATCTTCAGGTGTTAAAGGCATGGCTCAAGGTTACCCTAGCCAACGATTGATCGCTAACTCGCGACCACTGTGTTTATAACTAAGCCAGCATTAGCACGGCTCGCTGGGCGAAGCCGATCGCAATCAAAAGAATGGTCCAACCGAAGTCGAGCTGCACGGCACCCACGCGCAGCGGCGGAATGATGCGTCGAACCAGCTTTAGAGCCGGGTCAGTAACGGTATAGATCGACTCAACGATCACCACAACTAGGCCGCGAGGCTGCCATCCCCGATTGAAGGACAGGACTAGATCGACGATGAAACGACCAATCAGGGCAAAGGAAAAGGCCTGAAGCAGCCAGTAAATAACAAGCGCAATCAGGCCCATGCCTATAAATCCTTGATTACGGACGAACTAGAAGATCGTCGGTTGCTTCGCCGTCTTCGTCGTCTTCGTTGTTAACCGCTACGTGGTTTGGGGTAAGCAAGTAAACCTTTAGGGTTACGCGCTTCATGTGACCTTCTAGGCCCTCTTTGAGACCAAGCATGAAGTCAAGCATGCGGCGTGAGTCAACCTCTGACATGTCACCCATGTTGACGATTACTGGAATGCCCAAGCGGTAGTTAGCCGCAACTTCCTTGGCATCCTCGTAGCTACGTGGCTCGATGGTGTAAATCTCGTTTACATCTGAAACTCCGCGACGCGGGCGCATCTGAGTTACGCGGGCAGCAGGGCGCTGCTCACCTACGGTTGAAGTCGCTGGGCGCGAAGGCACTGCCTCGGCTTCGTCGGAAAGGCCTAGCCAACCGGTAACCTGCGAAATAATTCCAGCCATGATTTATCCTCCTGCGGATGTTTACAACCCCAGAATATGGCTAATACTGACGTTTTCCCGTGATTGCGCTTCCAATGCGAACGTGTGTCGCACCAAACGCGATTGCGGTTTCGAAGTCTTCTGACATTCCTGCTGAAATCTGATTGGCCGATGGCTTTAGCGTCCGGAGCTTTTCGCTGGCCTCTCGAATCAGGCTAAAGTCGCGTTCTAACTGGTTATCAAGTGCTGCGACACCCATCACGCCGACCAAATTAAGGCCAGGATGGAGGAACACATTTTCAGCGAAAGCCAGCAGGTTGGCGTCTTGAATACCACCGCGCCCTGGGTCATCCGTGAGGTTAAGTTGGATGAAAACATCAAGCGGCGATTGGCGATCTGCGGTAGCTTTACCGAGTGCATCCAGTAGCGATTGACGGTCTAGCGAATGGATCGAACTAGCGTAGGAAACCACCGACTTTGCTTTGTTGCTCTGCAGCTGACCGATGAAATGCCAGTTGTGCTCGATTGAAGATGCGTCTCGAACCTCAGCGGCCTTCGGCGCCGCTTCCTGGTCACGATTTTCACCAAAATCACGAACGCCTAAATCCAGAAGATCGAAAACCAATTGCGTCGGGTGATTCTTGGTCACCACGATCAACTTGACTTCGTCAGCCGATCGCCCGGAAGCCGAGGCTGCACTGGCTATGCGCTCTTGTGCTTCGCCGAGGCGTTCAGCTAGAGACATGGCTCTGGTTACTTCAAGAAGTCAGGGATGTCCAAGTCGTCACCGAAGGTTCCGTCCTCGGTCTGAGGCTTAGGAGTTGACGGTGAAAATAGGCTGCTGATTGCCGACTCGGTTGCAGGAGCTGGAACCTCTGCATCTTCCGTCTCGGCCACGATAGACACCGGAGCGGTCTGGTTTGAAACCTCTGATGATGAAGTGAACCAGCCGCTGGCTGAGGCTGCCGGAGCAGCCACTGCTGCTGCAACTGGTGCCGCTGCCGGGGCACCTAGCGGGTTGGTGTAAGGCTTGCGCTCGACCTTGCGAGCCTGAGGCTCGCCGCCATCGAAACCAGCTGCGATGACGGTGATGCGAACTTCGTCGCCCAAGGTGTCATCGATGGTCGTACCGTAAATGATGTTCGCTTCTGGGCTGACTGCCTCTTGAACCAAACGAGCCGCTTCATCAATTTCGTGTAGACCAAGGTCTGAAGCACCCTGAATGAGAAGCAAGACACCGTGTGCACCGTCGATGCTGGCTTCGAGCAATGGGCTAGAGACTGCAATCTCGGCGGCGCGGACTGCGCGGTCTTCACCCTTGGCGGTTCCGATACCCATGAGTGCCGAACCGGCACCCTTCATAACTGACTTCACGTCGGCAAAGTCAAGGTTGATCAGACCCGGGGTGGTGATTAGGTCGGTGATGCCCTGGACACCAGCTCGCAGCACGTCATCTGCGGTGGCGAAGGCCTCAACTACCGAAACCGACTTGTTTACCAATTCGAGGAGTCGCTGGTTTGGAACCACGATCAAGGTGTCTACTTCGCCACGAAGGACATCGATTCCCTGGTCAGCCTGCTGTGAGCGACGCTTACCCTCGAATCCGAATGGACGGGTAACTACACCGACGGTTAGAGCTTCAAGATTCTTTGCGATACGCGCTACGACCGGGGCTGCGCCGGTTCCGGTGCCACCACCCTCACCTGCGGTTACGAAGACCATGTCGGCACCCTTTAGGGCGGCCTCAATCTCGTCAGCGTGGTCTTCAGCGGCACGACGGCCGATTTCTGGGTCTGCGCCGGCACCGAGACCGCGGGTTAGCTCGCGACCAATGTCTAGCTTTACGTGAGCTTCGCTCATGAGCAACGCCTGAGCGTCTGTGTTGATCGCTACGAACTCAACACCGCGAAGACCTGCGTCGATCATGCGGTTAAGCGCGTTAACGCCACCGCCACCAACGCCAACGACCTTGATGACTGCCAGATAGTTCTGGTTTAGACCCACGATATTCCTCCGCTTCTGCTCATCGAGCTTTGCAAGGAAAAAACTCTAAGCTTCAACCAAAGGCTTATGGTTTAGCGAATTTATTCTCTTGCGCGAAGAAAGTAAACGGTTTTAAGACCTTAAGGTCGGAGGCTGCTAGGCGTGTCTAAAAGTTTGTGTAACGGACCACTGGCGCAGTTGGAGATGACACGTCGAAGGTCACATAATCTGACTTTTTTTGGTTCTTGATCAGCGCTGCTAGCACCTTGGATTTGAGAACCGACTGGGTTCCGTCACCCCAGACAATGCGCTGGCCGGCGTTGCCTCGTAGGCGCATCGAAACGTCATCCTTGCTCTTGGCGTCTACCGAGGCCACCTGCCCTAATAGGTTCGCAGGTAGCGACAGCAGCACATCGATGGCGGCGGTGTATTCGACGCTCCCCTTAGGGTCTCCAACGATCGAGATGCGAGGGTAGTTGTCAGACGATGATGCGATGGCAATTCGAACCCCAGCAGGGTCATAAAGGTAATCGACGCCCGCTACGGTAACGATGCAGATCGGCTGACGCTCCGTGATGGCGATTCGGAGGGTGTGCGGCGGCAGACTAACCACCGCAAATGAATCAACCAGTGCAAATGGCTCGAGTGTCTTAGTGATTTCCCCCGTGTTAACCATCGGGAGTGGAACGCCGATCTGACCTGACAACGCCTTGACGATGGTCTTGTGGTTGATTCGGTGCGTACCGACTACCTCAAGCTTTTCAACCGCCAACAGCGGCGTGAACATAGTGGCCAGGATGAGCGCGATCAGCAACCCAAACGAGCTCGAAACTATCAGTGCGGTGATTTTGCGGCGCCTAGAAGCAGCTACAAATCGCTTGGCCTCGGGTGACAAACGAGTGAACAGGCTGACCTTGCCTGGTTTGACTTGTTTGACCGACTTCGCGGTTCTGGCTGGCTTCGAAGCCCGTGCCGGCTTCGATGCCTTTACTGTTTTGGCAGTTCTTGCCGGCTTGACCGCTTTCTGGTCGCGCTTAGCCGAAATCGGAGTTACCGAGGCCGGAGCCTTAGGTAACCCTTTCGTTGCGCTTTTCTTCGCCGGGCCTGGACGTTTCAAATTACTTCTCTAGCGCCTCGAGCAGGGCTGGCACCATGCGATAGATGTCACCGCAACCCATGGTCATGATGAAATCGCCTTCAGTCGCCAATCCAGCCGCAACAGCTGGCACATCATCCCAGAGTGGAACGTAGTGAACCTGGGCCTGGTTCTTGAAAGCGTCGCTAACCAGAGCGCCGGTAACACCTGGTTCCGGATCCTCTCGTGCCGCATAGATATCCAACACGACAACCTGGTCGCTCGCAGAAAGAGCTTCGGCAAATTCCTTCGCCATGATTCGCGTGCGGCTGTATAGGTGCGGCTGGAAGACTGTGATCAGCTTCTTGTCGCCAACCACTGCGCGAGCAGCCTTGATAGCCGCTGAAACCTCGGTCGGGTGGTGTGCGAAGTCGTCATAGACCTTGACTCCACGAGCCTCGCCGTGCAGCTGGAAGCGACGCTCGGTGCCGCCAAATTCACTAATCGCAGCCAATGCTGCAGCAGCCTCGTAGCCAAGCCCTACCAAAACCGCAAAAGCGCCGGCCGCATTAATCGCGTTGTGCTCCCCCGGCACGTTCAAGGTCGCCCGGTGGGTATTGCCCTCATAGGTCACGCCGAATGAAACCCGAGCACCACTGGCGTCGACATCAATCAGACGCACCGTTGCATCTGCCGCCGAACCAAAGCTAATGATTCGCTTGTCACGAATCAGTTTGCCGACACGCACGGCACCCGGATCATCTGAACTAATAGCCACGAACTCTTTGGCACCTTGCGCAAATCGGCCGAATTCGGCCTCAAATGCCTCTTCGCTTCCGTAGTGGTCGAGGTGGTCGGCATCCACGTTGGTAATCAACGCGATTGCGGTGTCATAGTGCAAGAACGAGCCGTCAGATTCGTCTGCCTCGATCACGAATAGGTCGCCAGAGCCACTAGCCGATGATGCGTTTAGCGAAGCGATAACGCCGCCGTTGACGAAAGATGGATCTTCACCCAGGCCGAGCAAACCGGTAATAATCATGCCGGTACTGGTGGTCTTACCATGAGCGCCGGCGACGGCAATCACACGCTTTTTTGAAGTCAGATAGGCAAGCGCCTGTGAACGGTGAATCACCGGGATGCCACGCTCTTTAGCAAGCAAATACTCGGGGTTAGTTGGCCAAAGTGCAGAAGTGACCACGACCGTGTCAGGGTTTCCGAGGTGGTTCGCGTCGTGCCCAATGAAGATTTCTGCGCCGAGGTCACGGAGCGTTGCAACCGCGTCGGTGTCGCGCAGGTCGCTGCCGGTAACTTTGTGGCCCATGCCCAACAAGATGCGAGCGATTCCGCTCATGCCAGATCCGCCGATGCCAACGAAGTGCACGGTTCCGAGGTCTTCGGGTACGGCTTGAGTGAAATCTGGCTTGATCATGGTGTTCCTAACTATCCCCTAAAGACTAGGTCGCGAGGGTGGCTAAATGGCTCTACAACACGCCTTTAACGAGCGCTAGAAGCCTTGCAGTGCCGTCGGATACGCCGACCTTCTTTGCTTTGGCAGCCATGTCCGACAGCGCTCGAGAGTTCGAAATGAGGGGAACCAGTGTGCTGGCAACGTATTCGGGAGTGAAGTCCTTATCGAGCACCAACAAGCCCCCCTCGGCTGCAACCAGCTCGGCAACGTTTAGGCGCTGCTCGCCGTTACCAACCGGATATGGGACATAGGCTGCCGGAAGGCCAACCGCCGCAAACTCTGAAACGGTCGAAGAACCCGCACGCGAGACCGCGAAGCTGCTTGCAGCGATGGCTTCATCCATGCGGTCGCAGTAGGCAATGCGCACATAGTCTTTTTCGCGAACCTCGGCTAGGTCTGAACGCCCACCCATGATGTGTAGCACCTGAATCCCTGCCGCCGAGAGAACCTTGCGAGAGGCGTCGATCGTTTCGTTGATGCGCTTTGCACCAAGCGAACCACCGGTCACCAAAAGAGTCACGGTATCGGGGTCGAGCCCAAAGGCCAGGCGAGCCGATTCTTTATCGAAGCCATTGGCCAAAACTTCAATTTCAGGACGCAGCGGCATACCGACGAATTCGGCTTTCGGTAGTGGCGTCGACTTGAATGTGACACCAACTGCCTTCGCCGACTTAGCGCCGAGTTTGTTTGCCCAGCCCGGTAAGGCGTTTGCCTCGTGCACGACACTCGGGATGCCGAGGCTTTTCGCGGCTAGGTAAGCCGGCGCACAGGCGTAGCCGCCAAAGCCCACCAGCACATCAATCTTGTGTTCCTTTAGGTGGCGTTTTGCATCGCCAATCGCCTTCAAGAAACGGAACGGGAAGGTCAGGGCGTAACGCGAAGGTTTGCGCGGAAACGGCAAACGTTCAACGGTGAGCAATTCATATCCACGCTGGGGCACCAGCGAGGCTTCTAGCCCCTCTTTGGTTCCAAGCGCCCAAACCTGGTCATCCGAGTTGGCTCCGACAATCGCATCGGCCAAGGAGAGCAAAGGGTTGACGTGCCCGGCGGTTCCTCCACCGGCAAGTAGATAGCGGGTCATCGAACTCGCCTAACTGGGCGGCTCTGAGGCACTCGAGCCTGACGTCCCGCAAGCGGGTTCAGGTGGTTCTGTCGCTCGATGCCTAAGACGACACCGATTGCACCAAGGGTCGCGATCAACGACGAACCACCGGCCGAAATGAGCGGCAATGGCACACCCAGCACCGGCAATAGTCGCAACACAACCGCAATATTGATCAGCGCTTGGAAGATGATCCAGATCATGATGCCCGAAACTACGAAACGGTTGAAGTCATCAGCGGTTCGCTGCCAAATCTTGAAAAAGGTGATCGCTAAAAATACGAACAGCGCGATTACCACAAGAGCCCCGATTAGGCCAAGCTCCTCCGAAATGACGGCGAAAATGAAGTCGTTTTCGACCTCGGGAATCCATGACCATTTCATTTTTGACTCACCAAGGCCGGCACCGAAGATCCGGCCGGCTGCTATCGCCCAAGTTCCGTGCTCAGACTGCCAGTTATAGCCGTTAGGGTCTGGCGCGCTCGGGTTTAACCAGGCTGTAACGCGACCAACTCGAGAACTTGAACCCGCGGTCAACGCCAACGGTGCTAGGACAATCGAAACAACGACTACTAGTCGCAGAAGTTTCATGGGCAGCCCAGCCAGCGATAGAAGACCGACAAACATGACCAACATGATCAACATCGTGCCAAGGTCTTTACCGAACACCACAAAAGCCATGGCAGCGCCGGTGATAGAAAATGCCTTCAACCACGTTTGTGAGTTATCAAAATCACGGGTTCGAGCGGCAAGATACACCGCGACGTGCAGCACAACCGCCACTTTCAAGAACTCAGACGGCTGAACCGGGATACCGAGAATTTTGATCCAGTTTCGGTTTCCGTTGATATCAATACCAATGAAAAGCACCGCGAGCTGCAAGACCATGAAGCCCATGTAGAAGAAGCGAGCCTTCGACATTAACCAGCCCCTGGAAACGATTGAGGCTAATGACATGACTAAGAGCCCAATCAAGGCAAAACCCGCTTGCTTCGCGAAGGTAGCAAAAGAGTTGTTGTTGGCCTTTAGCGAGTCAATCGATGAAGCCGAGAGAACCATCACCAGACCGAAAACCACCAAAAAGATTGTGATGCCAAGCAGTTGGTAAAAGTAGATTGACTGCGCCTTGAAGATGCGTCCAAAAAGCACCTGAAGCTGGGCACCCGAATCCGAGAGGTTAGCGCGCTGTTTCGCTACGCCGCGGTTGCTCTTAGTTCTAGCCACGCGAATCCCCTATCAACGCGCGCGCTGCCTTGGCAAAACTGTTGCCGCGGTCTGCGTAATCCTTAAATTGATCCATCGAAGCAGCGGCAGGCGCTAGCAACACCACATCCTGGTCTTTGGCGTATTTTGCCGCGGCGGCCACGGCTTCATCCATGACTGCCTGCCCCGACTCGGCCTGAATCTCAACCACTGGAACCCGCCCCGCGTTCTGAGCCAAAGCCTCCAAGACGGCGGCGCGGTCTTTGCCGATTACAACGGCGGCGGACAACTTGGCGGCATATTTCTTGACGAGTTCACTGATGTCGACACCCTTGAGCAGTCCGCCGACGATCCAGACCACACTTTCGAAGGATGCCAGTGAGGCATCAGCAGCGTGCGGGTTGGTTGCTTTGGAGTCGTCAATCCAACGAACACCGTTTGCCTCAGCGACCAGCTCGATGCGGTGTGCGTCGAGTTTGAAGTTACGAATGGCTTCACGGATGTCGGCTGGTTCAACCCCGGCGGAACGGGCCAAGGCAGTTGCAGCAGCCGCGTTTGCCATCAGGTGAGGCGTAAGGACGCCAATCTGGGCTAGGTCTTCGAGGGTGGCAATTTCGAGGGCGTTATTGGCACGGTCATCCAAGAATGCACGATCGACCAGGATGTCCTCGACAAATCCCACCTGGCTGCGAGTCGGAATACCTAGGGTAAATCCAATGGCGCGAGCGCCTTCAACAACATCTGCATCCTCGACCATTGACTCGGTCGCCTTATCCATGACGTTATAGACGCAGGCGGCCACGGTGTTCTCATAAACCTTTGCCTTGGCAGCCTTATAGGCTTCAAAGCCACCGTGCCAGTCGAGGTGATCGTCGGCAAGATTGAGAACCGCGCTCGAGAACGGGAAAATCTCACCGAGGTAGTGAAGTTGAAAACTCGAAAGTTCGACCACGAGGGCATCAAAACCCTCCGGATCTCGAATCGCATCCAGAATCGGCTTGCCGATGTTGCCGCAGGCCTCGGCCTTGATACCGCCCTGGTTTAACATGGCCGTCAGCAGCTGAACCGTAGTGGTCTTGCCGTTGGTGCCGGTGACGGTGAACCAGTGGGCCAGGCGATCGGTCTTGTCGCGCAAACGCCAGGCCAAATCGATGTCAACCCAGATCGCTATACCGCGCTCCCCCGCCCACACGAGCAAGGGGTTCTCTGGTCGAATGCCAGGCGAAACAATGATGACATCCGGTTCAAATTCAACCGCGGCGGCAGGCACGCCTGTGGCCGCTTCACCGGTTACGTAGGGCACACCGATTACATCAAGGATGTCGAGCAGGTCGGCTTCCGCCTTCTCGGCGATCACGAGCGTCTGAGCACCGAGTTCGCCCAAGGTGTCTGCCGCTGAGAAACCAGAAACACCCAAACCAAACACGAGGGCCTTCAAGCGCTTCCAGTCTGAATGCCAACTGGTCAGTTGTTCAAGATTGGTCATTGAAACTAGCCGTAGATCCAGTTGATGTAGAAGATTCCAATGCCGCTCAATACACAAAGCCCGCCGATGATCCAAAAACGGACCACAACCGTGATCTGGGCCCAACCCTTGAGTTCAAAGTGGTGATGCAACGGGCTCATCAAGAACACGCGACGACCAGTTCCGGTCTTCCACTTGGTGAGCTTAAAGAACACTCGCTGAATGATTACAGAGCCGGTGACGATGACGAAAATGCCGCCGATGAGAACCAACAGCAGTTCGGTGCGCGAAAGAATCGCAAGTGAAGCCAGTGCTCCACCGAGACCCAGTGAGCCGGTGTCACCCATGAAGATTTGTGCTGGTGAAGTGTTCCACCAAAGGAACCCGGCCAGCGCACCCACGAGAGCCGAAGCGACAACTGCTAGGTCTAGAGGATCGCGAACCTCATAGCAAGAAGCAACGTTTTCTACGACCGAAGCACAGCTCTGGTTGAACTCCCAGAAACCGATGATGGCATAAGCGCCGATTGCCATGATGCTCGAGCCGGTAGCAAGCCCATCCAGGCCGTCGGCAATGTTTACACCGTTTGAAGTACCGGCGACAAGCAAGTAGATCCAGACGATAAACAGCACGACACCGATAATCGAGCCGAAGGTCATTAGATCGATAGGTAGGTCTCTAGTGAATGAGATCTTGGTCGAGGCCGGAGTTAGGTTTCTCTCGTTCGGAAACTGCAGCGCCATTATGGCGAAGGATGTCGCGACCACTCCCTGGAGGGCGATTTTTGCCCAGCCGGTAAGGCCTAGCGAACGCTGCTTGTGAGTCTTGATGAAGTCGTCGATGAAACCGACCAACCCCAAACCGACCAGCATGAATAGCACCAGCAGAGCTGAAACCGTAGGAGCCTCGAAGTTTGCAAGTTTTCCGACAAAGTAACCAAGCACCACTGCAACGATGATGACAACACCACCCATGGTTGGGGTGCCGTGCTTCGTCTTGTGACTCTGCGGGCCATCTTCACGGATGAATTGCCCCCACTTAAGGCGGCGGAATAGCCAGATGAAACCAGGGGTGACCAGAAGGGTAAACGCCATTGCTACTGCGCCGGCGAGCAGAATCGCTCTCACGGTTGAACCTCCAATAAATCGTCACCCAGATACCTGAGATTGGCAGACTTCGATGACTTAACCAGCACGATGTCGCCAGCAATAAGCATTCCACGAACATAGGCCAAAGCCTCGTCAATCGAATCGAAATATTTCGATTCTCCGCCCCAAGAGCCTTCTTGCTCGGCACCCATGTGAATCAACTTGGCACCGTCGCCCACAACAACTAGTTGGTCGATGTTGAGCCTTACTACGATGCGACCGATGGCATCGTGTTGCTCTCTTGAAAACTGACCGAGTTCGGCCATTTCACCGAGCACCGCAATGGTGCGACGGCCACTTTTGCCCAATTGAGCCAGCGTTTGCAGTGCCGCTTTGGTTGAGTCGGGGCTGGCGTTATAGGCGTCATTGATGATCGCGATGTCGTCAGGTCGTTTCGTGAGTTGCATTCGCCAACGTTCGGCCAGCGGAAGCGCCTCGAGGGCAGCCACGGTGACTTCTCGAGGCACGTCTAACTGATCGGCCACGGCACAAGCCGCCAGCGCGTTCATGACGTGGTGCTCCCCCAGAATCTGAAGGTTAATTCGCGCGCTCGCGCCTTCTGGCCAGTGCATCTGGAAGTTGGTTCCTTCGATCGAAAGGTGCAAATCTGTGGCGCGATAAGAGGCGTCCGGAGCTGTTCCAAACCACACTTGCTTGGCTGAGGTCGCCATATCGCGCACGTAGCCGTCATCGGCGTTGCCGATGAAAACATCCTTGGCGGTCAAAGCGCTAGCCAACTCACCCTTGATTATTGCGGTGCCTTCGATGCCGCCAAATTCGCCGACGTGGGCCAAACCGACCTTGAGAACTACGCCGATGTCCGGCTTGGCAATGTCGGCCAAATACGCGATACTGCCCGGGCCGCCTGCTCCGAGTTCAACCACTAGAAATTTCGTGGCGAAGTCGGCCTTCAGAATCGAGATCGGTGCTCCTACCTCGTTGTTATAAGACTCGATTGGAGCAATAGTTGAGCCGACCTGCGAAAGAATCGCTCGCAGCATGTTCTTGGTAGTGGTCTTACCGTTCGAGCCGGTGATACCGACAACCTTGATGCCACCTTTTTCACGGATGCGAGCCAAAACGTATTTTGCAAGCTTGCCTAACGCGGCGGTGACGTCGCTAACCAGCACCTGTGGGATGTCTGCTTCGACCTCGTGGTCAACAATCGCGGCTGCGGCACCATTTTCTAGCGCTGCGCCAACAAACAAATGCCCGTCGGTAAATTCACCGGGACGCGCGAAAAACAAGGACCCACTCTTGACCAAGCGTGAATCGGTTTCCACCGAACCGGTAATCAAGACCGATTCATCGCCCTTAAGCAAAGTGCCGTCGATGGCCTGGGCCACCTCGGCAAGCGAAAGCTCAATCATGCCCAACCGTTTTCTTTTAGGGCAGCACGGGCCTCGGCGCGAGCTGAATAAGGCGTTCTCACGCCTCGAATGTCTCGATAATCCTGATGTCCTGGCCCAGCCCACAGAATGGCATCCCCTGGTTGCGCTAGTGCAACCGCTTTGCGAATGGCCGCCTCTGGCGGGCTTACCTCATAAATTTCAAGGTTTGGTCGTACCGCCACAGCAGCATCGAAAAGTGTCTTTCTGATTGAGGCAGGGTCTTCAAACCTAGGGTGGTGATCGGTAATCACCAAGACATCGCAACCGTCGGCGGCAATGCGAGCCATATCTGGTCGCTTTGACGCATCTCGGTCACCATCGGCACCGAAGACCATGAATACCCTGCCCTCGGTCACCTTTCGAACCGCGGCCAACGTGTTCAAAAAGGCGTCAGGGCTGTGCCCGAAGTCAACGTAGACGTCTGGGCCTGTTTCTCCCGTGACGCGTTCGGTTCTACCCGGCAAATAGGCGTCGATGCCATTGGCGATGGCAGCTTGGATGCTCTCGGCATCGAAACCGGCCTCGATCAACATAACGATAGCTAGGCCTGCATTGGCGGCCATGTGGGCACCCAACAGCGGCACCCTTGAACGAATGTTTACACCCTCAGGACCGGCCAAAACGAATGAAGTGTAGGCCGGTGTCTCGGCGGTGATTCCCACGTGCCAATCGGCATCCACGCCCATTTGACTGGTGATCGTGACCACAGGAATTTCGCTCTGCTTCACAAAGGCCTTGCCATATTTCGAATCTAGGCAAACCACACCGCGCTCTGCGCGGGACTTCGTAAATAAAGGCAACTTGGCTTCAAGGTAAGCCTGCATGTCTGCATAGTCATCCAGGTGATCGTGGCTCAGGTTGGTAAAACCAACAACGTCAAAATGCAGACCGTCGACGCGAAGCTGAGACAGAGCCTGAGCCGATACCTCAACCGCTACCGAGGTGACACCTTTTTCACGCATGCGTGCGATCAGGGCTTGCATTTCAGGCGATTCGGGAGTGGTTAGTCGACTGACGATCACTTCGCCGGCGATGTGACGTTCGGCGGTAGAAGTCAGTCCAGTGGTCTCGCCGAGCTGACGGAGAATACCTTCCAGCAGGTAACTGGTCGAGGTCTTTCCGTTAGTACCGGTGGTAGCAAATAACTTCGGCATGTTGCCTGGAACGTTTCCATAGACAAACGCGGCTAGGTCGCCCAGGTGTGCGCGTGGGTTTTCTTGCAACAGAATCGGCAGATCGCACTGACCGATGATGTCTGCGCCGGCTCGATCGGTGACGATGGCAACGGCGCCAAGTTCAATTGCCTTTGAAACGAAATTCGCTCCGTGGGTCTTCTTGCCGGGCATTGCCACGAACAGGTCGCCAGGGCGCAGGTCGCCGGTATTCATGCTGATTCCGGTTAGACGAACACCGTCCAGCGAACCGATACCGGTTAGGTGAAATTGCTCGGCAAATTCGGTCAGATCGACTGGAACAACGTGCTCTGGCCGAAGGATCGGCGGGATTGATTCTTTCATCATTACCTCGCTACCACTCTGTCTTAATGTTGGCCGACTTTGTTGTTGATGGCGGCACTCGATAGGTGCGCAATACCTGCGACATGATTGCCTTGAAAATCGGGGTGGCACCCAACGAGTTGCTGACAGTTCGAGACTTATAGGCAGTCACTGCCACCACGTACTGCGGATTCTCGATAGGAGCAACTCCAATGAATGAAATCGCGTGCAAGTTACCGTATCGACCGGTGGCCGGGTCGGTGATCTGAGCGGTACCGGTCTTGCCGCCTACTCGGTAGCCGGGGACGGCCGCGTGCTTACCGATGCCACCCTCTTCAACCACCTTTTCAAGGATGTCAAGAGTCGACTTTGCGGTGGCTTCGGTGACTACTCGCACCGGCGCCTTGTCTTTAGTGACCTTCGTCAGGTTGCCCGAAGAATCGACACAACCTTCGATAAGTTTCGGCTGAAGGCGAATTCCCTTGTTTGCAACGGCCTGGTACATCATTGCTGACTGAAGCGGAGTTACCGACACACCCTGACCGAAGGTTGAAACGTAACGCTTGATCACGTCGTTTGCCCAGGTGGTCTTGCTGTTTAGCAGGCCAGCACTTTCGCCAGGGAAGCCTGAACCCGGCATCGAGCCAACTCCAAATTTCTCCATGTATGAGCGGCGCACTGCCCAAGGAACTAAGTTTCCGATCTGCATTGCACCAGTGTTAGACGAATCTCGCAAGACACCTGCAACGGTCAACTTATCGTCGCCGTGCGTGTGACTGTCTGAAACTCGATAGCCATTCGAGTGTGGAATGGTGAGCGCATAAGGTGCGATGAAGTGCGATTCCGGCGTTACCTTGCCCTGATCGATAGAGGTTGCAGCAGTGACCATTTTCATGGTCGAGCCCGGCTCGAATGAGGTTCTAAAGACACGAGAACCACGGTTTTCTACCGAAGATTTGCTCGGTTGGTTTGGGTCATAGCTCGGTGCATCAGCGGCGACCAAAATCTTGCCGGTCTTAACCTCGATGACCACTGCTGTGCCCCAGTCGGCCTGAAGCTTGGCAACATTCGCGGTTAGCACCTGCTGGGCGAAGTACTGGAGGTCAGCGTTGATGGTTAGAACAATCTTCTTACCTGGAACGGCCGCTTTGGTAGTGATTGCGCTTGAAGGAATCTTGATTCCGTCAACGCCCTTCTCAAAAGTCTCTTCGCCATCCTTGCCAGCGAGGCAAGCGTTCTGAGCGAGCTCGATACCTTCTAGCGGTTTGCCATCCGGGTCAAGGAAGCCAAGGATACCTCCCGCTACCGCTCCGCTCGGATAGGTTCGGGCTGGGCGTGGGTCATAGAACAGCCAAGGGATGTCTAACTTTTTAATTTGACGGTAAACCGAGGCGTCAACGGCCTTAGCAACCTGAGAATATTTGCCAGTTCCCGAAATCTTGAGCAGCACATCTGCTTGAGTCTGCCCGGTTAGCGCGCCCAGTTCGGCGGCGGCCTGTTCTTTGGTGACCAGGGTTTCCTGCCCATTTACCTTGCGGGTAAACGAGGCCACGATGTCTGGTGCCGCATTGATGTCGTATTTGAAGTCGGTGCGCGCTAGAACGTTGCCCGCGTCATCAACAATTTGTCCTCGAAGCGAGGGTAAAACCCTTGAAACGGCGCGGTTTGCATAGGATTTCGCGTTGATGGCATCGGCCTCAACGATTTGAAGGTCTACTAGGCGAACGCCGAAAATAATTGCCACTAGAACGACGAAGGCTTGGATCTTTCGAACTCTGCGCTTCGGGTCGCCGGGCGTCAGATATGTCATCTGCCGACCTGCCTTGTACTAGTGAGTTGGTGACGCTGGAATACCGCCACTATTAGAAACTACCGAACCGGTGGTGGCAGAGCCGTTAGCGACATTCGATTTCACAGGAACGAAGCCTGCGGCCTGAGGAACTACGCCTGAGACGGTCGCTTCGGCAGCTGGTGCAGCCTCTGCGGTAACAATCACCGAGCTGCGAACCATCGCCGAGTTAGGCACTAGATTGCGAGACACGCGGCCATCAGCAGTTAGTGCAGCCTTTGGCTTACCGAAAACCTTCTGGTCTTCGAGGCGAAGGAACACTGGGTTGGCGTTCGAAATCATTCCCAACTTCTGTGCCGCGTTAGCGAGATTCTGCTGTGAAGCAAGCGAATCTACCTGCTGGCCAAGGATTTGAGTGGTGGTGGCCAACTCACGCTTTTCGGTCTGAAGGTGCGAGAGCTCATAGACCGAGCTTGAAGTGGCGATGTGAAGCAAGAGCTGGAAGATTGCGATGGCCACGGCGCCGACGGTGATGGTGAGCACAACTACACGGCTAGAAGCCGAGTTAGTCAGACCTGAAAGGTTGATCGATCGAAGACTAGAGCGTGCCGGCAACTGGCGTGGTGATCGTGATGCCTGGGTTAATCTTGCGGTGCTCATGCTGCTCTCCGGATCTTTTCTGCCGCACGAAGTCGCACCGATGCGGCTCGTGGGTTGACTGCGATTTCTTCTGCGGTTGCCGCTTCGGCACCCTTGACCAATAGGCGAAGGACCGGTGCGTGCTCAGGAAGTTCGAATGGAAGGTCTAGCGGAGCCGAAGAGTTAGCTGCAGCGACCAACGCCTGCTTCACGATTCGGTCTTCTAGCGAGTGGTAAGAAAGTACGACGATTCGGCCACCAACAGCTAGCGAGCGGATCGATGCCGGCATGGTGCGCTCAAGCACCTCGAGTTCGCCGTTCACTTCGATACGAAGAGCTTGGAACACGCGCTTTGCCGGGTGACCGTTGCTCTTGCCTGGGATGAAAGGGATGACCTTGGCGATTAGGGCCGCCAACTGAGTGCTGGTTTCAAAAGTGATGGTCTTGCGTGCCTCAACGATTGCCTTGGCTACACCCTTGGCGTATCGCTCTTCACCGTATTCCTTGAAGATTCGCGCCAGGTCCTGCTCTGAGTAGTTCTTGACCACATCGGCGGCGGTCTGCCCCTGGGTGGCGTCCATGCGCATGTCGAGTGGAGCCTCGTAAGAATAGGCAAAACCACGGTCCGCCTCATCAAGCTGCATGGATGAAACGCCTAGATCCAGGAGAATTCCCTGAACCGTGTCGATGCCTAGTTCGTCTAGAACATCTTCAATTTCTTCGTAGACAGCGTGCACCAAGTGGGTGCGGTCGGCGAATCGCGCCAAGCGTTCGCCGGCTAGAGCCAAGGCGTTGGTGTCACGGTCGATGCCGACCAAGGTCAACTTTGGAAAGCGCTCAAGGAAGGCCTCGCTGTGGCCACCTAGACCAAGGGTTCCATCAACAAAAACGGCACCCTCTGCTTCAAGAGCCGGAGCCAAAAGCTCTAGGCAGCGCTCTAGCGTTACTGGAGCATGTAGTTCAGAAATCTTCTTTGACATATCGATCCGGAAGTTCCTGTCTCTAGAACCCCATCCATTCGCCACGAGCTTGGTTTTCGCGGTTATGAACGGGTGGAGATCTAGCGACAGGCTAGAAGAGTCCCGGAATCACCTCCTCCGAAACATTCGAGAAGGAAGCTTCGTGGCTGGCAAGGAACTCGTTCCAAGCCTTGGCATCCCAGATCTCAGCTCGGTTACCGACGCCAACGACCACTAGGTCTTTGTCAAGCCCGGCGTACTGGCGAAGGGTTGCTGGGATGGTTACACGGCCCTGCTTGTCCGGCTGCTCATCCGAGGCGCCCGACAAGAAAATTCGTAGGTAGTTGCGAGCTTCGGCGTTGGTCACTGGAGCCTGGCGAATCTTGTCGTTGACAAGCGCAAACTCTGCGGCGCTGAAAACGAAAAGGCAGCGGTCCTGACCGCGAGTGATAACCAAACCACCCTGAAGCTCTTCGCGGAATTTGGCAGGGAGAATGACGCGACCCTTTTCGTCCAACTTTGGTGAGTGCTGGCCTAGAAGCATCGGTTCCCCCCTTTCATTTCATTGATTTTCCGCTTTACTCCACTTTACCCCACTTTGTTCCACCAACCTAATTTTTTTGCCATATTTTTCGCTTCGGCGTGTCGTAATTACCAATAAATAACAGGGATATAACGAGTGGAGGGAAATGGAGCTAAAAGGGTGAAAAATGGGTAGAAAAATACCCTCGAACACTGGTTCGAGGGTATTTTGTGGAGGTTGGCTAGTTATTCGCCTTGGCGTCGCTGCCAGCGCTCTTCGAAAACGTTGCGCGAAGGGGCTTTTGCTTTGCCATTTGCCTTACCGGCGGGTGACGCCTGCTGCTTGGTGTTTGAGCTCGCTACAACGAGGCCGGTGAGCATGACCAAGAAGGCGAATGCTCCGAAAAAGGCCACCTGGATGATGACGGCAAAAACGATTAGCGACAGACCAATCAAGCCGATTGCCAACCCAGAGATGATTCGCGCTGTCGTGCGGGTGCCGCCGCTGTTGATCTTCGAAGCGAGGTTGGGGTCACTCTCGTAGAGGCCACGCTCGAGTTCATCGAGAAGTCTTTGCTCACGATCTGAAAGTGCCACGGTGTCCTCCTCTGCTACTTAAAGACTACGCTTCTGTGCCATTTATGTAAACGGCTCAGACGGTTAGGCTATTCCTGTGAATGAATCAGGAACCCTGCTAGAACTAATCCAAGAAAACTTGGATGAATTCTGCGTCTCGAGACGAGCCGATTTCAACAGCATCTCCCCCGACCTTGTGCCGGTGGTTGACTACACCCAGAGCCTCTTGGCAGGCGGCAAGCGGTTTCGCGCCCTCTTTTGCTACTGGTCATGGGTTGGTGCGCTAGCGACGGCACCCGTTCGACAGTCTGAAACCGAACGCCAGGCCTCAGCAGCTGCCATGGTTGGCGTGACTGCAGCTCTCGAGGTGTTCCATGCAGCCGCTCTAGTTCACGATGACCTCCTCGATCAATCAGACACCCGTCGCGGCGCACCGGCAGTTCACAAGCGCTTCGAAGCCCTTCACCAAGCTTCGGGTTGGGCTGGAAGCCCCGAACGTTTCGGCGTAGCTGGTTCGGTCCTGGTCGGTGACCTGATGCTCGGCTGGAGCAGCGAGATTTTCGGAAATGCTCTACTAGCCGCACCAAATAACTCCATCGAAACCGCCTGCCGCAACGAGTTCAGCAAGATGCGCGTCGAAGTTATGGCCGGCCAGTACCTCGATGTTCTCGAAGAGAATTCTGCTTCAACCCGATCGGTAGACGAAGCCTTCGGACGCGCCAACCGGGTGATGCTTTACAAAACAGCCAAATACAGCATCGAGGCACCGCTACTAATTGGCGCAGCCTTTGCAGGTGCCGAAGCCGGATTATTGCGTGGGCTTTCGGCATTCGGCATCCCACTTGGCATGGCTTTTCAGCTGCGAGACGACATCCTTGGCGTTTTTGGCGACCCTGATGTCACAGGCAAGCCGGCCGGCGATGACCTTCGCGAAGGAAAGCGAACGGTTTTGGTGGCACTGACACTTCAAAACCTGGCACCGTCGATCGGTCGTATCTTTGAAGAACTTCTCACCAGTCGCGAACTTGAAGCAGAGCAGATTCAGTTCATGCAGCAAACAATTGTCGAGTCTGGTGCGTTGGCAAAGACCGAGCGGATGATGGAAGAACTCGCTGATGAAAGCCTGAATGCCCTCGAGGCGCTTGACATCGACCCTCGCGCCAAGGAGCAACTTCGCGCTTTGGCCCTAAAGGTAATTAACCGAGAGGCTTAAAGAGCCTGCATCATTGCTAGGCGACGCACTGCTGATTTGTGCCCCTTGAGCAAGAACTCCATCGGAGTGCCCGGCAAAGAGTCGTCATGCGTGTAGAGCCACTCAACAGCAGCTTCGAGCGAATAGCCCGAATCCAGGAGCACAATGATTGTGCCGTGCAAACTCGGTAGCGGTTCGCCATCGACGATGGTTTCAGCGGGAATGCTGACAACGCCATCGCGCTTGACGGCGACCAGGTGGTGTTCTTCGATGAATCGTCGAACTCGCCCCAGAGGCACGCCCATAAGGTCGGCTGCATCGGGAACGGTAATCCAAGAGGCCACAGAGGCTAATACATCACTCACACGTCAAGATTGCCACACCTTTGGGCCTGAGCCTAAACGACGCGGGAGTGTGGCACGATATTGGCTATGAACCAGTCGGCGGCAAATGTCTAATCTCATGGGCCAACTGATTGGCAATCGATACCTAATCGAGCGTCAGCTTGCGAGCGGTGGCATGGCCACCGTCTACCTGGCCATGGACCAAAGACTCGATCGCCAAGTGGCGCTCAAGGTGATTCACCCGCATCTCTCTAACGACGCCGAGTTTCAAGCCAAGTTCGTGCTCGAGGCTAAGACTGCCGCCAAACTTTCGCACCCAAACCTGGTCAACGTGTTCGATCAAGGCACGGATGGGCAGATCACGTATTTGGTAATGGAATACGTCCCGGGCATCACCTTGCGCGATGCTCTGCGCGAATACGGGCCACTGCCGGCGCTTAGAGCGCTCGAGATGCTCGCCCAGATTCTTGCCGGTCTAGCGGCAGCACATAGCTCGGGCATTCTGCACCGCGACCTAAAACCAGACAACGTGTTGCTGGCTGATGATGGTCGAGTGAAGCTTGGAGATTTCGGTCTGGCCCGAGAGATTTCTGCCCATACCAGCACCGGCGACCTGGTTGGGACGATTGCATACCTCTCCCCCGAACTAGTCACTCGAGGTCAGGCCGATGCTCGAAGCGACGTCTATGCGGCCGGCATCCTCTTGTATGAATTACTGACCGGTCGACAGCCTTTCGAGGGCGAAAAGGCCGTCCAGATTGCCTACCAACACGCAAATTCAACCGTCCCGGCGCCATCCTTGCTGGCCCCTGCCACGGCGCCGGCGATCGACAAACTCGTGGCTTGGTCAACCGCCAAACTTCCGAATGATCGACCGAACAACGCCGGTGAACTGCTTGGCAAAGTCAATGCTCTTATTATCGATATCAAAGCCGGCAAGGCCGATAAAACCGCGGTTATGGACTTCGATCTAAATAGAACCGAGACCATTGGCTCGGCCAGCACCGTCGCAATAGACCCTGGCGCGACGCAGGTCATCGAGCCTCGCGAATTGAACGCCATGACCGGCCCAATTCCAACACTCGACCCAGCTGCCACCCAGGTAATTTCTCCTCTAGGCGCCGGAAATAACGTCGACGGTGACGATGTCTTAGCAGGGTTTGGGCAGCGCAGGATCGGCTTGAAAATACTGGTCACGACCTTGATTGTGGTGTTGCTCGGCAGCGGAGCGGGCTGGTGGTTTGGCAGCGGACCGGGCGCCCTTGGCGTTGTTCCGAATCTAACCAGCCGAACGGTCACTTCCGCCGAATCCGCACTAGCGGTCTTGAACCCCGACATTCAACTGGTGAATGAAAACAGTTCGACGGTAAGCAAGGGGCTGGTGATTCGAACCGAGCCAGCTTCAGGCAGCTACGTCGCGAAGGGTTCCAAGCTCAAGCTGTTTGTTTCGCTTGGGCCAAAACTGATCGTCGCGCCAAGCCTCGGTGGTTTGAACGTCGCCGAAGCGACCGCCAAACTGCTAAGTGCAGGCTTCAAGCTAGGCGCGGTCAACTCTTGGTTCGACACTCACCCGATCGGGCATGTCTACGACTATCTAGGTGCCGATGGGACACCGATTCCAGAAGGTACCTCGATCGATTTGAGCGTTTCATTAGGGCCGATTCCAATGATTTCGGGAGTCGATCAGGCGTCAGCCGTGACTGCCATTGAAGCGACTGGCCTGAAGATAACCAGCATCGAACAGGAATTCAGTGACACAGTTGCCCAAGGCAAGACCATCGGTCTAGTGCCTCTGACTAAGCCACTTGGTGCGGGTGGGTCGGTAAAACTCTTGGTTTCAAAGGGTCCGAACGTAGTGATAATGCCGAAGGTGGTTGGTGAGACGGTTCTAGCTGCCAAGGCATTGCTCGAGGCAGCTGGCTTGAACGTAATCGTGAATACCGATCAGCTGCAGAGCAAGTGGGGAATCGCAAAGGTAAAGCGAGCCAGTGAGGCCGTTGGAACCAAGCTAAAAGCCGGCTACTCGGTAACCATATCCACTAAGTAGTCAAACGAAAAAGGCGACCCCGAAGGACCGCCTTTTTGTTGATTAATCTCTAGCGCTTTGACAGCTGCTCGGCCACCAAGAAGGCAAGCTCGAGCGACTGCATGTGGTTTAGGCGAGGGTCACAAAGTGACTCGTAGCGCTCTTCTAGCGCCGCTTCGTCGATCAGGTCAGAACCACCAAGGCACTCGGCGACGTCGTCGCCGGTTAGCTCTACGTGAACGCCACCAGGGAAGGTGCCCGCGGCCTTGTGAACCTCGAAGAAGCCGCGAACCTCATCCATGACGTCATCGAAGCGGCGTGACTTGTAACCGTTCTTGGTGGTGATGCCGTTGCCGTGCATCGGGTCGGTGATCCACAACGGGTTGGCCTCTGAGTCACGAACGGCCTCAACCAGTTTCGGTAGCTCTTCGCGAATCTTTCCAGCGCCCATTCGGGTGATGAAGGTTAGGCGGCCAGGCTCGCGGTTCGGGTCTAGACGTTCGATGAGTTCGACAACATCTTCAACCTGAGTGGTCGGGCCGAGCTTCACACCGATTGGGTTACGCACTCGTGAAAGGTAATCAACGTGTGCGTGGTCCATCTGGCGGGTTCGCTCACCAATCCAGATGAAGTGACCGGAAGTTAGGTATGGATTGCCGGTGCGTGAGTCAATGCGAGTCAACGGACGCTCGTAATCCATCAGCAGGCCTTCGTGGCTAACGTAGAACTCGGTGGTTCGCAACTCGTTGAAATCCGCTCCACAAGCCGCCATGAACTTGATGGCGCGATCAATTTCTTGAGCCAACGACAGGTAACGAGAATTTGCTGGGTTGTCGGCAAAGCCTCGGTTCCACTCGTGCACTGAACGCAAGTCGGCGAAACCACCCTGGGTGAATGCACGGATGAGGTTCAGCGTCGACGCACTGGTGTGATAGGCCTTGAGCATGCGGCTTGGGTCTGGAATACGTGCCTCGTCGGTGAAGTCATAACCGTTGACGATGTCACCGCGGTAAGCAGGCAAAGTCACATCGCCGCGAGTTTCGAAGTCGCTTGAACGCGGCTTGGCAAACTGACCAGCCATGCGACCCATCTTGATAACCGGCATAGACGCACCGTAGGTGAGTACTACAGCCATCTGCAGCAAAGTCTTGACGCGGTTTCTAATGCGGTCCGCGGTCGCATCGGCAAAGGTTTCGGCGCAGTCTCCACCCTGAAGCAAGAAAGCTTTACCCGAGGCTGCATCGGCCAAACGCGCGCGAAGGATGTCAACTTCACCTGCGAAAACGAGAGGCGGCTGAACCGCTAGCTCGGCGCGAACCGCGGCAACCGCAGCCTCATCTGGCCAAGTTGGCTGCTGCTTGATAGGCAGAGTCAAATAGTTGTCAAGACCCGCAACGACTGCCGGATCCGCTTTGACTACTGGTTCATTCATACTGATTTCCTACCTGGCTCCCCTAGCGAGCTAGACGAGCGCGCTTTTCTTTCACTGAAGATGCGTATGCATCGACATATTCTTGGCCGCTCAACTGCTTGAGCTCGTACATGATCTCGTCGGTTACGGCGCGAAGGACGATTCGGTCGCCTTCCATGCCATCAAAGCGAGAGAAATCTAGAGGTTCGCCGACGACGATTCCGATGCGACGAATTTTTGGCATCTTCTGACCGATTGGCTGAACCTTTTCGGTGTCAATCATGGCTACCGGGATGACTGGCACCTTGGCCTCGAGAACCATTCGTGCAATGCCGGTACGACCGCGGTAAAGGCGACCATCCGGGCTTCGGGTTCCTTCAGGGTAGATTCCGAGAACCTGCCCCTGGCCCAGAACTCCAAGGCCGGTGTTTAGCGAAGCCTCAGAGGCCTTACCGCCCGAGCGGTCGATCGGCAACTGACCGGTTGCTTTGAAGAACCAGCGGGTCAAAGCACCCTTCAGGCCCTTGCCTGTGAAGTACTCACTTTTCGCCAAAAAGACCACCGGACGACGGCTCATCAATGGCAAGAAAATCGAGTCAGAAAAAGATAGGTGGTTGCTAGCCAGGATGGCGGCACCGCTGGTAGGGATGTTTTCCATGCCCCGTACCCAAGGTCTGAAAAGAACTCGAAGCAGAGGTCCGAGCACAAAAGTCTTCAGGATAAAGTAAGCCACTTCGCCTCCCTCAGGTTATTCGACTCGAACTACTAGTTTATCGGTCGCGGAAAGCCACTCGAACTAGGTCGGCTGCACCAACCACACCGGCATCATTTACGAACTCAGCCGCGGTGATTTTGAGTTCAGGTCGGTAACCACGAGCCGGCAGGTGCGCCAGGTAGGCCTCACGGATCGGGTTCAAGAGTAGGTCACCAGCCGCGCTAACCCCGCCGCCGATAACCACCACTTCTGGGTCGAGAACTGCCACGAGGCTACCGATCGCCTGGCCGAGCCATGAACCGAGGTCGCCAAGGATGCGTAACGCACCGGCGTCACCTTCGAGAATCGCCTGGTAAACCTCTAGCCCGGTGAGTTTTCCTGCCTCTGCCTCAATCTCGCGAAGACGGGCACCTTCCGGGTCACCTGAGGCAGCCAATTCCTTGGCCGCACGAAGCAGCGCTGAACCCGAAGCATAAGACTCTAGGCAACCGTGCTGGCCACAACCACACAGCAGACCGTCTGGAACCACACGAATGTGACCGAGTTCTCCGGCGATTCCGAAGCCACCGCGGAGCATGCGTGAGTCAGCAATCACAGCGCCGCCGACACCGGTTCCGATGGTGAGCATGATCATGTGTTTGTAACCACGGCCGGCACCGTATTTGTACTCTGCCCAGCCCGCGGCATTGGCATCGTTCTCGATGATTACCGGGATGCTCAGCTTGGCCTCAAGCTTGGCCTTAAACGGTTCGTTTCGCCAGCTGATATTTGGAGCATAAATAATCGTTGATTGGTCGGCATCGATGAAACCAGCAGCGGCAACGCCGGCACCGATGACCTCGTGGTTTGCAGAGAGACGCTCGATCAAACCGACCACTGCGTCAACCATGGCATCTGGGTCACCAGCAGGCGAAGGCACGCGTTCTTCTAGAACGATCCGCCCCTCAGCGTCGACCAATGCACCGGCAATTTTCGTTCCGCCGATGTCGATACCAATCGTGTGCATGCTCAACCTCTTTATCCGATAAAAAACTTGCTTTCGCTCCTCAAAGTTTAGCGACCCTAAGACCGCTAGAGTTGTGGAAACGTATTGCGCGAAGGAGCACCGATGAAGTCTTACGACATCGAACCGTTGGTTGTGTCCGCAGAGACCGAAAACATTACCGACCTCCTGGAGGTCCGCGTTGCCAAGACTCCTTCGTTACCGTTGTTTTCGGTGGAGCAATCACCTGGGCAGTGGGTCGAAATCTCTGCAAAAGAATTTCACTCCAAGGTTGTAGCCCTAGCTAAGGGCTTGGTTGCCGCCGGAATTCAGCCTGGTCAAGCGGTTGCAATCATGAGTCGCACACGCTTCGAGTGGACCCTGATCGACTTTGCTATTTGGTATGCGGGCGGTGTATCCGTGCCGATTTATGAAAGCTCAGCACCGTCTCAAATGGAGTGGATTCTTTCTGACTCTGATGCCGTTGCCCTGTTCGTTGAAAACGACGAGCATCTCGAACGATTCGAACAGATCAAGGCGGGCTCTCCCCTGGTTCGCAAGGTCTGGAAAATCGAGTCTGATGCGATCGACCAACTCGTCAAGGTTGGCCGCGACATCACCAACGAAAGCATCGAAGCCAAGCGCAAGAGCTCAAAGCTTCGCGACCTTGCCACGATCATCTACACCTCTGGAACCACCGGCAAGCCGAAGGGTTGCGAGCTGACCCACCGCGGCTTCGTTGAGCTGAGCAAGAACGCCACACTAGAACTTCCGCAGGTGGTTGCTGAAGGTGCCAGCACCTTGCTATTCCTGCCGTTGGCCCATGTGTTTGCCCGATTCATCGAAGTTTTGTGCATCCATGGCGGTGTGAAGGTTGGTCACCAACCTGACTCAAAGAATGTCGGCCCAGCAATGGCCTCGTTCCACCCAACCTTCCTTTTGGCGGTGCCTCGAGTGTTCGAGAAGGTCTATAACTCGGCCGAGCAAAAGGCTGAATCGGCTGGCAAGGGCAAAATCTTCAGAACCGCCGCCTATGCTGCCATCTCCTACTCCAAGGCCCTAGACACCCCGTCGGGCCCGAGTTTGGTTCAGAAGCTACGCCACGCCCTCTTCGACATCCTGGTTTATAAGAAACTGCGTGCCGCCATGGGTGGCGAAGTGAAGTACGCGGTTTCGGGCGGTGCTCCTCTAGGTGCGCGTCTAGGTCACTTCTATCGCGCAATTGGCCTCATAGTGCTCGAGGGTTACGGTCTTACCGAAACCACCGCGCCGGCCATGATCGGTCGCCCTAATGACCTACGTATCGGCAAGGTTGGTCGCGTGCTTCCGGGCACCGGCATCAAGATTGCCGACGACGGCGAGATTTGGCTCCGTGGCAACAACATTCTTCGCGGCTACTGGCGCAACCCAACCGCCACTGCCGAGGCTATGGAAGGCGAATGGTTCAAGACCGGAGACATCGGCGAGCTCGACGATGACGGCTTCTTGAGCATCACCGGACGCAAGAAAGAACTCTTGGTTACCGCTGGCGGTAAAAACGTTGCTCCTGCGCCACTAGAAGACCCACTGCGCGCCGACCCTCTAGTTGGTCAGGCGGTTGTCATCGGCGATAAGCGCCCGTTCGTAGCAGCCCTGATCTCGCTAGACCCAGAAATGTTGCCGATCTGGCTGGCCAATAACGGCGCCGATAAAAACATGACTTTGGCTCAGGCCGCAAAGTCGCCGATTGTTTTGGCTGAGATTCAGAAGGCCATCGATCGAGTGAACCGTCACTTTTCGCGAGCCGAGTCGATTCGCAAGTTCGTCATTATTGATCGCGAACTCACCGAAGAATCTGGGCACCTGACACCATCGCTAAAGATCAAGCGCGATGCGGTTTTGCGTGATTTCGCACCGGCGATTGCCGACATCTACGGTTCAGCGCCGGACACGTCAGAAATCGTCTAAACGCGCCGAAACTAGGCCATAAACCAATCGGTGTCGCGAAGCGCCTTCATCGCAGCTTTACGCTCGTCGCTTTCGAGGCGACCAAGATAAACCATTCCATCTAGATGGTCACACTCGTGCTGCAGAGCCTGCGCCATCAATCCACTGCCCGATAGCTCAATCTGGTTTCCCTCGAGGTCGGTTCCGACCACTCTCGCGGTTTCATACCGAGGAGTCTTGTGCCATAGTCCAGGCACCGATAGGCAGCCTTCATCAACCAAAACCTTTTCACCGCCGAGTTCGACGATTTCGGGATTGATAACATAGCCAACTTTGCCGTCGACGTTGTAGCTAAAAGCTCGAAGGTTCACGCCAATCTGTGGAGCCGCCACTCCGGCACGGCCAGGCAGTTTGGTGGTGTCGATCAGGTCTTGGATGAGAGCCTTGACCTTGTCGTTGACTTCACCAATCGGGTCACAAACAGTGCGCAAAACAGGGTCGCCGTAGAGGCGAATTTCACGAACAGCCATGGCCTTATAGCGGGTTGTTTAGACCGTCGACTACCAGCGCTGCAAGCTCGCGAGCCGCGTCGCGAGTGCCCTTGCGTAGGTCCTTGAACTTGATTACCGAACCGGCAGCCAGAGCTGGGTCGTAAGGAATGCGAACCACGTGACGCACGCGGGTCTTGAAGTGCTGCTCGATTTCGTCAAGTTTGACCAGCTGGGTCGCTTGGGTTGCGGTGTTTAGTGCAACGATCGAGTTGCGAACTAGGTCTCCATAACCGTTGGCTTCAAGCCAGGTCAGTGTCTCAGAAGCCAAACGGGCTTCGTCAACCGAACCACCAGAAACGATGACCAGACCGTTGGCACGCTGAAGCGTTGGGCGCATGACGGAGTGCACGATACCGGTACCGCAGTCGGTTAGAACGATTGAGTAGTAACGAGCGGCCATGTCGGCAACCACGTTGTAGTCACCCTCATCGAAGGCCTCTGAAAGCATTGGGTCGCTGTCTGATGCAAGCACGTCTAGTCGGGTCACGTCGCGTGAAACCATGGTCGAGAAATCGGTGAATCCATCGATCGCTGCTGCGCGGTTTACGACATCGCGAACGGTGAAGCGGGTCGATTTGCTGACTCGCTCGGCTAGGGTTCCGCGGTCTGGGTTTGCGTCGATGGCGATGATTCGGTCTTCACGAGACAGAGCCAAAGCCATTCCCAAAAGGGTGCTAACGGTGGTCTTACCCACGCCGCCCTTTCGGGTAAGCACAGGAAGGAACTTAGCGCCACCCTCTAAAGCGGCGCCGATGCGTGCATCGATTGCCTTTTGCTCACGAACCTTGAGCGAATCACCCAGGTTGATGGTCTTTAGTGACAAGAAGTATAGGAAACGACGGAAACCAGATTCTGGCGCCGGGCGGTTTCGAGCTGAAACGTCGATTAGTCGGTCTGCGGTAAGCATTGCAGCCGGTTCAGGCTGATCGAAGCTCTCGCCACGAAGGCTGTCACGACGTGAGTAGTTGCTGCGGCGAACTGGCTCTAGCGAGGTTTCTGGCTGAGGCTGAAAACGTGGCTCTTCCGAAATGATTTCGATCGAAGAAGTGCTTGGAGTTACGTCTACTGCGCCGGCGTCGACGGCAATTTCAGCCAATGAGTGGCTCTTTTCGACAGTGATGTCGGTTGCCGGACGCGGTGCCAAAAAGTCAGTTGACTCATCTTCTGGTTTCTTACCCCAAATAGCCAAACCGATCTCCTTTATCTCAGTGCTTTGTTTGCGCTGGCGGTTTACCGCCCAAACGTTTACATGCCGCTCAAGTCTATCTGAACGGCATGTAAACGGTTTAGTTCTTATTCTGCGACGACAACCACAATCAGGTCACCGGCGTCAACAGCCTGGGTCTTTGAAACGGCTAGACGACGCACCACACCGGCGATGTTCGAGGTGATGGTAGCTTCCATCTTCATCGCTTCAATGGTGGCGATTGGCTGACCAATCTCGACGTGTGCACCCTCAACGGTCTGCAAGGTAACCACACCCGAGAACGGGGCGGCAACGTGACCGAGGTTCGAAGCATCAGCCTTTTCGGCCTGAACGGTGTCAACCGCAATCTTGCGATCGCGCACGTTGATCGGGCGAAGCTGACCATTCAAGGTAGCCATTACGGTGCGGAAACCCTTGGCGTCCGGAGTACCGATCGCTTCAAGGCCGACGTATAGGCGAACACCCTTGGCGATTTCGACAACGTGCTCGCGACCCTGCTCGAGACCGTATAGGTAATCTACGGTGTCGATCTGGTCTAGGTTTCCGTAGGTCTCCTGAGACTTCAAGAAGTCGGCGGTCGGGCCTGGGAATAGCAGGCGGTTCAGCGTGGCGCGGCGAATCTTTGAATCTGCACCCAACAAAGACGCTAGATCTTCTGCCGAGACCGGGGTTACACCGAACTTAGGGTTCTTACCCTGCAGCACCTTGGTGCGGAAAGGCTCTGGCCATCCGCCAGGCAGGTCGCCAAGCTCGCCGGCCATGAAGCCAACCACCGAGTCAGGAACATCGTAGTTCTGCGGGTTCTGAGCGAAGTCTGCAGGGTCTGCATTCACGGCCACTAGATGCAAGGCTAGGTCGCCAACCACCTTGGATGATGGTGTCACCTTGGTTGGGCGGCCCAAAATCTCGTTGGCTGAGGCATACATGTTCTCGACCTTCTCGAACTGGTCACCCAAGCCAAGCGCGATCGCCTGCTGGCGAAGGTTGGAAAGCTGTCCGCCCGGAATCTCGTGGTGGTAGACGCGACCGGTTGGGCCTGGCAAACCTGATTCGAATGGGTGGTAAACCTTGCGAACTGCCTCCCAGTATGGCTCCAACTCGGCGACGGCAGACAATGGAATGCCACTGTCGCGTTCGGTGTGAGCTAGGGCAGCGACAAGTGCAGATGCCGAAGGCTGGCTGGTGGTTCCGGCCATCGGTGCGCTTGCGACGTCCACTGCGTCTACCCCGGCGCCAATGGCGGCCATGAGAGTCGCCAGCTGACCACCAGCGGTGTCGTGGGTGTGTAGGTGAACCGGAAGGTCAAAGCGTTCACGTAGCGCCTTGACGAGCTTCTCAGCTGCCGCTGGGCGCAGTAGCCCGGCCATATCCTTGATCGCGATGATGTGCGCGCCGGCGTCAACGATCTGCTGAGCAAGGTTTAGGTAGTAGTCGAGCGTGTATAGCTTCTCATCTGGGTCAAGCAGGTCAGCGGTGTAGCAAAGTGCCACCTCGGCGACGGCGGTGCCAGTCTTGAGAACCGCATCGATGGCCGGCTTCATCTGGTCAACATCGTTGAGTGCATCGAAGATACGGAAGATGTCAACACCGGTCGCAGCCGCCTCGGCCACGAAAGCCTCGGTCACCTCGGTTGGGTATGGAGTGTAGCCAACGGTGTTGCGGCCACGAAGCAGCATCTGGATGCAAAGGTTCGGCATTGCCTGACGCAGCGAAGCCAAGCGCTCCCATGGGTCTTCACCCAAGAATCGCAGGGCGACGTCATAGGTAGCGCCACCCCAGGCCTCAACCGAGAGCAACTGAGGGGTCAATCGCGAAACGTAAGGGGCAACCTGGATCAGGTCACGACCGCGAACACGAGTTGCCAGCAGTGACTGGTGCGCGTCGCGGAAGGTGGTGTCGGTGATTGCGACCTGGGTCTGGGCACGAAGCGCCTTGGCGAAGCCGGCTGGGCCGAGTTCGAGCAAGCGCTGACGTGAACCAGCAGGAGCCGCGGCGTGGATGTCTACCACCGGCAGCTTGGCAGCCGGGGTCAGCTGGTGACCGCGTGGGCCGTTTGGCTGGTTGACGGTCACGTCGGCCAACCAAGCAAGAATCTTGGTTCCACGGTCTTGCGAAGGCTTAGCGGTGAAGAGCTCTGGGTGCTCGTCGATGAACGAGGTGCTTAGGTCACCGGTGGCGAAAATCTCGTCGGCAAGAACAGCCTGCAAGAATGCGATGTTGGTAGAGACACCACGGATGCGGAACTCGGCCAAACCACGCTTTGCGCGGGTAACGGCGGTCTTGAAGTCACGACCGGTGGCGATCAGCTTCACGAGCATCGAGTCGAAGTATGGGCTTACCTCGGCACCGGTAGACACGGTTCCACCGTCGAGGCGGATACCCGCACCGCCCGGTGATCGGTAGGTGGTGATTTTTCCGGTGTCAGGGCGGAAGTTGGCTGCTGGGTCTTCGGTGGTGATGCGGCACTGAATTGCGAAGCCGTGCATCTGAATCTTGTCTTGGGTCAGACCAAGGTCAGCGAGGCTCTCCCCTGCTGCGATGCGCATCTGGCTCTGCACGAGGTCTACATCCGAGATTTCTTCGGTGACGGTGTGCTCAACCTGGATACGAGGGTTCATTTCAATGAAGACGTGCTTGCCCGCGTTAGGGCCTACGGTGTCGATCAAGAACTCAACGGTTCCGGCGTTCTGGTAACCGATCTGCGAAGCGAAAGCTACGGCGTCACGGTAAAGGGTTTGACGAAGTTCATCGGTGATCTTTGGTGCCGGAGCAATCTCGACGACCTTCTGGTTGCGGCGCTGAATTGAACAGTCGCGTTCGAAAAGGTGAACCACGTTGCCGTGGGTATCGGCCAAGATCTGAACCTCGATGTGGCGAGGGCGAAGCACGGCTTGCTCAAGGAAAACGCGCGGGTCGCCAAAGGCGCTGTCTGCCTCGCGAGAAGCTTCGACCAACGCTGCGCGAAGGTCTTTGGCCTCGGCAACGCGACGCATGCCGCGACCGCCACCACCGGCTACAGCCTTGACGAAAATTGGGAAACCGATCTTCTCAGCGTGGCCGATGAGCTCATCGACGTCTGCAGACTGTGGAGACGATGCCAAGACAGGAACTCCGGCGCGAATGGCCGACTCTTTAGCGGTGACCTTATTGCCGGCCATCTCTAGAACATCCGAGCTCGGGCCGATGAAGGTGATGCCATTGGCTTTGGCGGCTTCGGCAAGCTCTGGGTTCTCAGACAAGAAGCCGTAGCCCGGGTAGATTGCGTCTGCGCCACTCTCGAGGGCAACGCGAATGATTTCTGAAACATCAAGGTAAGCGCGAACCGGGTGACCGATCTCGCCAATCTGGTAAGCCTCGTCGGCCTTTAGTCGGTGAGTAGAGTTGCGGTCTTCATAAGGAAAAACGGCAACGGTCTTTGCACCAAGTTCGTATGCGGCACGAAAAGCACGAACTGCGATTTCGCCACGGTTAGCAACCAGAATCTTCTTGAACATTAGGTAATTCTATCGACTTAATGGCCCGTGGGGCGCGCCGAAACATAGATGTAACGCGGGGTGACGAAGTGTTGCAGGCTCAAGCGCCTGATCTCGAACTAGACCGCTTTGCGGTTTAGGCGACGAGCAGCAAGCTCATCCATGTCGTCAACGTGGCTTTCCTTCATGTTGACGAGGCTTGCCTCGACTTCACGAAGCACACGACCGATTGCGATACCGAAGACGCCCTGGCCGCGACCGAGAAGGTCCATGACCTCATCCTGGGTGGTGCAGAGGTAAACGCGTGCGCCGTCTGACATCAAGGTGATCGAAGCCAAGTCGTTAATGCCGGCAGCGCGAAGCTGGTCGACAGCGATACGAATCTGCTGAAGTGACACACCGGTGTCAAGTAGGCGCTTTACGAGCTTTAGAACAAGGATGTCGCGGAAGGCATATAGGCGTTGTGAGCCAGAACCGTGGGCTCCTCGCACGCTTGGCTGAACGAGACCGGTGCGGTCCCAGTAGTCAAGCTGACGATAGGTGATGCCACAGGCGGTTGCCGCAGAGGTTCCGCGGTAACCAACGTTTGGGTCATTCGATGGCAAGCCATCGGTGAACAACATGCCGCGAGAGTAGCTGGCTTCGTCGCCGTCACGTGGGGTATCCATGTCGGCTCCTTTCAGCTAAGTCCAACGTTCAAGTACAGGTTTAATTGTGACCGTTGGGCAGCACTTATCTAGGTTAATTTTCCGTTACGGCGTGTCGCGCCAAATGACGGGGTTTTTAGGCGTCAATTTTGCCGATAACTGAGCCAATCAGTTCGGCGCGGATGGTGGCGAACTGGTTCTCAATTTCGGCAGCGTAGTGGGCTGCTCGTGAGCGGTTCGCGGTGTCATTTTTGCTAAGTACCGGGGCAACGACGCCCTCGATGATGCCGATCTCGCGATCGGCCGAAGCCTTTAGGCCTCGAAGGTGACGAGGTGCAATACCGAAGCGCTGAAGGTGCACGATTGCGCGGGCAATCTCGACATCCTTCGAATCGAATGGCTCGACACCGATAAGGTTCACGTCCTGAGCCTCGGCGATCAAGGCATCCGTAATGGCGGTCTCTGAAATGAGTTCGATCTTGGTGAATGACTTGCTGCGGGCCTGGCGAAGGTGCTGCGGGTTTACCGATGCGCCAGATGGCAAGCTCGGCTGCTTGCCATCATCCAAGTCGGCTAAATAGGCACGGATGACCTTCAGCGGCAGGTACTGATCGCGCTGAAGCTCTAGAACAATACGAATGCGCTCGATGTCTAGTTGAGTGAACTTGCGGTAGCCAGAAGCGGTGCGCTGAGGCGAAACTAGACCCTGCTCCTCAAGAAAGCGTAGCTTTGACGGGCTGAGATCCTGAAAGTCTTTGTTCAACTCGGCAAGAACGTGGCCGATGTTGAAAAGTTTGGTTTGACGCGCCTCGAAGAGGTTCGCTGCAGTTGCCGCTGCCATTACGCCCCCTGAGGGAGGTCGGCGCGTGAAGCGAAGAAAGTTAGTCGGAACTTACCGATTTGAACCTCAGCACCATCGGTTACCTGAACTTCATCGATGCGCTCACCGTCGAAGTAGGTTCCGTTTAGTGATGCAAGGTCACGAACGGTGAAGACAGCGCCATCTCGCAAGAACTCGGCGTGACGACGCGAGACGGTTACGTCATCCAAGAAGATATCTGCATTTGGGTGACGACCGACGGTGGTCACATCCTGGTCTAGAAGAAAGCGTGCGCCGGCATTAGGGCCGCGCTTTACGATTAGGAGGGCATTGCCCGAAGGAAGCGCATCGATGGCCTGCTGCTCTTCGCGGCTGAGGTCTGAACCTAGCTCGGCTAGTAGGTCTTCACTGAATCGCAGGGTCGACTGAACCTCGTCTGGCGTTCCCCCGAGGCCTGACTCTGCAAAATCCATGATTCAACCACTCCTAAATAGAGTTCTAGCCTAGTGAATCCTGACGACTGTTTTTAACCACTTCTCGAACCTGGCGTAAATAAACGAAACCTGCCCACCAGTAGAGACCCACTCCCCAAAGGGCGAAGGCCCAAGCCACTGGCAATAACAGGGGCGCAGCGCCGATCCAGATTTTAGCCATCAACAGCAACGGGAACGAATAGAGCAAAGCGAAGGTCGCGGTTTTCCCCAGATAGTGCACTGGCAGTGGCCCGTAGCCGAAGTTCGCAAGGATGACGTAGGCCACAGCGAGCATTGCATCGCGGGCGAAAATCACGATGACGATCCACGCCGGAATCAAGCCAACATAAGCCAAACCAACCAGCGTCGAGAAAATGTAAAGTCGATCGGCAGCTGGGTCGAGCAATTGGCCTAGACGAGTGATTTGATTCCACTTGCGAGCGAAATAACCATCAAGAAAGTCGGTGAGGCTAGCCAGCGCAAGGGTGCAGATTGCTAGCACGAACTTCTCATTGATCAACAAAAGCAAGAAAACCGGCACCAAGGCTAAGCGCAACATGCTGAGCAGATTTGGCACAGTCAGAAACTGTTGCCTGATGCTCAGGTTCAATTGGCTAGCCATGGTGCCGATTTTACGTGAATATCCCCCAACAAGCGGGGATGCCGAAGGTCTAGAGGTGACGCTCATCGACTCCGTTGTATACCGACAGCGGACGAATCAGCGCGTTTGCTGCAGCCTGCTCCATGATGTGAGCCGTCCATCCGGTAATTCTGGCGGCCACAAAGATCGGAGTGAAGGTCAAGGTGTCGAAGCCCATGAGGTGATAAGCCGGTCCCGATGGGTAATCGAGGTTTGGCAGAATACCCTTGCGCTCGGTCATAGCCGCCTCTAGGCCTTCGTAAAGCTCGAGCACGTCAGGGCGCTGATAGTAATCAATCAACTTGACCATTGCCGCGCGCATGGTTGGTACGCGCGAGTCACCGCTCTTGTAAACGCGGTGACCGAAGCCCATGATCTTGCGCTTTTCGGCGAGCGCCTTTTCAAGCCAAGCCTCAGCTCGGTTTGCTGCATCCGGTCCGAAGCCAATCTCGTTGAAGATGTGCAGAACGGCCTCGTTGGCACCGCCGTGCAATGGGCCCTTCAAGGCGCCGATTGCTCCGGTTACTGCCGAGTAGAGGTCAGAAAGCGTAGAGGTGATTACGCGAGCGGTGAAGGTCGATGCGTTGAATGAGTGCTCCGCGTAAAGGATTAGTGAGATGCGGAAGGCATCGACTACCTGCGACTCAGGAATTTCACCGAAGGTCATCCAGAGGAAGTTCTCGGAGTAGTCGAGGTCTTCTCTCGGCTCGATGAGCGCCTGACCGTGTCGGCGGCGCTGGTCGTAGGCGACCACGGCTGGCAGCTTAGCGAAGAGTCGAATCGACTTCGCCAGGTTGGCGGCTGGGCTGGCATCGTCTGCCGATGGGTCCATCGCTCCAATCACGCTGGTCGCGGTGCGGCAGACATCCATCGGGTGTGAGGTTAGCGGCAACTCATCGATTACGCGCTTTACGGCTGGGTCGAGTGCGCGCATAGAGCGCTCCTGCTTCTCAAAGCCGGCTAGTTCGGCAGGGGTTGGCAGTTCACCGTTCCAAAGCAACCAGGCCACTTCTTCGAAGCTCTTCTTGGCGGCTAGTTCTTGAACTGGGTATCCGCGATACAACAACGAGTTGCTCTCTGGGTTTACCTTTGAGATTGCCGTGTAGTCAACCGGTACACCGGCTAGACCCTTGTAGATCTCTTGCTTGTTCTCGCTCATTTCGCTCCTTTGCGATTTTGCTTAGTTGAAAGTGCGGCCGTTAGTGGTCGACGTGGTTGTCTAGGTTGAAGTTGAAGATGCCTGAATCAAACTGGTTGTAGGCCTCATAGTCGAGCAGCTCATAGAGTTCGGCGCGGGTTTGCATTTCACCAACCACGTTTTGCAGCGAACCATCGCTCTTTAGCGCATCCAGCCCGCGCATTGCCGAACCCATGGCTAGACGCAATAGCGATACTGGGTAAATCACGATGTTGATGCCGATGTCACTCAGCTGTTGCTTGGTAAACAGCTCGCTCTTACCGAATTCGGTCATGTTGGCCAAGATCGGAACATCGATTGCGGCACGCATCGCCTCAAACTCGCTGAGGTCCTTCATGGCCTCAGGGAAGATGGCGTCAGCTCCGGCGTCAACGAGGCGCTTAGCGCGGTCTATCGCAGCCGGTAGCGATTCAACTCCTCGGATGTCAGTGCGGGCCATGATCAACAGGTTCGAGTCGCGACGAGCGTCGACGGCCGAAGCGATTCGCTTGACCGCGGTGTCTTGGTCAACAACCGCCTTGCCGTCTAGGTGACCGCAACGCTTTGGGTTTACCTGATCCTCAATGTGAATACCGGCAACTCCGGCATCCTCGAGGGTTTGCACGGTTCTGGCTAGGTTTAGTGGCTCGCCAAAACCGGTGTCGGCATCAACCAGAGCCGGCAGGTCGGTCATCCTGGCGATTTGCTGCGATCGCCCTGCCACCTCGGTAAGCGTGGTTAGGCCGATGTCTGGTAGGCCCAGGTCGGCGGCCAGCACCGCACCAGAGATATAGATGCCGTCGAAACCCTTGGCCTGGATGAGCTTGGCTGAAAGCGGGTTGAAGACACCCGGAAACTGCAGCAACTCGCCCGAAGACAAGCGTTCGCGGAAGATGCGACGCTTGTCGGCCGGAGTGGTCTTGGCGTAAAGCATTAGAAGAGACCCGATGGGTTCTTGACTGAAGCCATGACGCCAGGCTTGGCAACGATGGTCAAACCACCGATCTCGGCTGCGGTTAGCTCTGGTAGGCGCTGTACGAGTTCAAGGAATCTTGTGATCTCGGCCTCATCGAGCACCTCGGCGGCAAGCGCACGGAACTTCTGAATGTACTGTTCGCGAGCAAATGGCCTTGCGCCAAGCGGGTGGGCGTCTGCTACTGCGATCTCATCGATGATCTTGGTGCCATCCTTGAGGGTCACCTCGACGCGACCACCGAATGCCTTTTCGGCAGGATCGTTCGAGTGGTAGCGACGAGTCCACTCTTTGTCTTCGAGAGTGGTGGTCTTGTGCCACAGCTCAACGGTGTCTGGGCGGGCAGCGCGCTCTGGAGAGTAGCTGTCCACGTGGTGCCAGCTGCCATCCTGAAGAGCGACCGTGAAGATGTATGGAATCGAGTGGTCGAGAGTTTCACGACTCGCGGTTGGGTCGTACTTCTGTGGGTCATTCGCAACCAATCACATAGTGGGTGTGGTGCGAGGTGTGAATGACAACCGACTCAACGTTGGCAGGATCGGTGATTTCAGGGTGTTCGCGGTTCAATTTGCGGCCAAGGTCGATCCAAGCCTGAGCCTGATACTCTGCAGAGTGTTCCTTGGTGTAGGTGTCTAGGATGCCACGCTTGGCCTCCCCCGCCTCTGGCAATGGAACCTGGTAGTTCGCGGTCGGGCCGTCGAGCATCCAAGCGATCACGCCATCCTCACCCTCGTAGATTGGG
>JBEGKW010000002.1:0-55373 GCA_041183865.1 Actinomycetota bacterium
GACCACCACCGGAAACAGCCAGATTTGGCAGGTTTCTGGGGGAGAGGTGCGCGAATACACCCTCGCCCCAGAGAAATTCGGCTTGAAACTAGCCAACCTTGAACAGCTCATTGGTGGCGATGCCCAAGAAAACGCCGAGGTCACCAACAAACTCTTTGCCGGAGAAACCTCAGGAAACTTTGCAGCCATCCGTGACATTGTGATTTTGAACGCCGCCGGAGGAGTGGTGTCGTATGAACTGGCCAAGGATGCATCGCGAGCCGAGGTCGATTTAGACATTCGATTCGAGGACGCCATCCTGCGTGTGACTCGAGCTCTGGAATCTGGTGCTGCCAGGGCGAAACTCACCGAATGGATCGCTGCAACGCAGAAGTAATCAGCCAACATCCAAACATAGCGAGCCGCATTCCGAGGGGGTGCGGTTTCGTTTTACCCGGGAGTAACTGATAAACAATACTTGACATAATGTTCATTATCGGCGTTAGAACCTCAAGGCTGAGAGTGGTTGCGAATCAGGTCAGCCAGCCCGTGCGGTGCAATCTGCTCACCAGTAGCAAATAGTTCGTCGGTGCTCCACCAGCGATACTCGAGCACGTCACGGCGTTCATCTTCGGTCCAGCCAGAATCATCCAGGATGAAATCTTCGACCCCGAGTTTGTAGAAATGATCGGTGTACGTGTGGTGATTTACGCCATCGCCCCAATCCCAACGCCCAGTGATCTGCCCCAGCTTTTCTCCAAGGGCTTTCTGTGACACGAGAATTCCGGTCTCTTCACGAAGCTCTCGAATCGCGGCCTCAATCGGTGTTTCACCCTCGTCGATGCCGCCTCCCGGAGTTATCCACCTTGGCGGCAAGCCAACCTCGGGATCAAAGTGCGTCAGCAGCAAAAATACTTCACCGTTGGGCTTGGTAAGCAGAATCCGGGCGGTCTCACGATGCTGTCCGGGCTGCATTAGTTGGTCCTAAGACGATTACTTGACATAACTTGTGCGTAGCGTTATTTCTGGCGATTTGGCTGGTACTTGAACAGTTTCAGTGATCCCTGCATCAGGTAACCAATGGTGAGGGCGAAAATAATTGTTCCCTCTCGCACCTGACCGCCCATCGACCAGCCGATGGTCAAAACCACTAGCTCGATTAGCGTACGAACCTGCCAGACCTTCCAGCCGAGTTTCTTCGTGAGGCCAAGAATCAGCCCATCTCGTGGCCCCGAGCCTAGGTTTGAGGTGATGTATAACCCGGTTGCGAACGCTACCGTGCAAGTGCCGAGCAGTAGCATTGCCAAGTTTTCCCAGTACTGATCGAACTTCGGCAGAAATTGGGTCCAGAAATCACACCACAAACCGATCAGGATGGCGTTCATGATGCTGCCAACGCCCGGCTTGATCTTCAGAGGAATCCAGAACATCAGCACAATCGAGCTAACGATGATGCTCGCAACGCCGTAGCTGGTGTGGAGCTGAATCGAGATTCCCTGGGCAAAGACATCCCAGGGTGGAATGCCGACATGGGCGTTTACCACCATTGATACGGCCAGGCCATAAATAAACAGGCCCAGATTAAGTCGGAACAATCTCTTAACGGATTGCCAATCAAAGCCCAGATTCATGAACCCAGCCTAGGCGAACGCGATAGTTTTACTGTTATGCAGAAACCACAGGCGAGTTATGAGTACCTCTCCCCTGCCCTGCCACGCATTCTTGCCCACCGAGGTTTTGCCGCGAAGCCCGGTTTGATCGAAAACACCATCCCAGCCTTTCAAGCGGCGCTTGCGCTCGGTGCCACCCACATAGAGAGCGATATTCAGGTGACCAAGGATGGCGTCGCCGTGCTGTTTCACGATGACGACCTGGTCAGAGTGGCCGGTCTCCCCCTGAGGATCGCCGAAATTGAAAGCGCTCAGTTGCTAGAAATCGATCTGGGCGGCGGCGTGCAGATACCGACACTTCGCGAGGCGCTCACATTGCTTCCCGAGGCAAGGTTCAACCTTGACTTGAAGGTTTCGGCCGCGATTGATCGTGCCGTCGAGGTAATCCAAGAACTGAACGCCCAGGATCGGGTGCTGATTGCCAGTTTCTCGGACGCCCGTCGGTCGATCGCGGTTCAAAAGCTGACCGCCGCGGTTGCCAGTTCGGCCGGAGGTTCGAGGGTTCTAGGCATCTGGTTGGCAAGCAAACTTCGCCTCGCCCCAGTCGCCCGCACGCTGGCTAAGCCAATCCAGGCGCTCCAGGTGCCTACCAATCAGGGCGCGATTCGGTTTGACTCCCCCGCGTTTATCGCCTTTGTGAGTCGATTAGGGCTGGAGATTCACTTTTGGACCATCAATGAACCCGCCGAGATGCAGCGCCTGATAGCTCTGGGGGCACACGGCATCGTGACCGACCGCACCGATCTTGCTGCGAATACCCTTGGAAAGCCGAGTTGAGTTTGCCCTTCGCTCGCTAAATGCGGGATGATTATGCGTTATGGAGTTGTTATACAACTCCGGAGTCCCAAAAGGGCGAATAATCAGGAGGAAACATGGCACAGCAAACTATGCGCGGTATGCGTCTCGGCACACAGAGCCTCGAGAGCGAACGCGGAGTCAACTATTCAGCACGCGTAACCCACAGCTACCAGTGCGCCAACAACCACGTTTCAGAAATGATTTTCTCGGCAGATGCCGAAATTCCTCAGACCTGGCAGTGCAAGAGCTGCCCGCAGCAGGGTGTTCTGCTAGAAGACGGCAAGCTAATCGCGCTTGACCTAGTCGAAGACAAGACCCCTCGCTCACACTGGGAGATGCTGCTAGAGCGTCGCTCACGCGAAGAGCTAGAAGAGATTCTTCAGGAGCGCCTAGAGTACATCCGTGCACGTCGTGCAGGTGGACAGGCTGACCTGTAAATCAGTTTTGGATTAAGCCCTCGGTTTCGACCGAGGGTTTTTTCTTTATCCGACGCGGCTTGCCAACGGCGAAAGCAATTAGCCCCAACGCTGCGAGATTGATGAAAAGATCGAGGCCGGCACCGATTGCCATTGCAGGAGTCAGCCCGGTTCTAAGCGGAACTCGAGTGACCATGACACCTGGTTCGAAGGTTGGCAGTTGAGCGAGGGTCTTTCCATCCGGGCCGAACACCGCCGAGACACCGACCGTTGAATCGTTGACCACTGCCCTACCGGTTTCGATTGCCCGAAGCTTGGCGATTGCGACCTGCTGGAAGGTTTCGTCACTTCGCCCGAAGTCGGCGTTATTGGTTTGCGAGAGAATCACCTGAGCCCCCGAGTGCACCAGGTCGCGCGATATCTCGTCGATGGCAATCTCGAAGCAGATCAAAACACCTAGGTGGCGCTCTCCAAGGTCGAAGATTCCATCCCGCGTTCCAAACGTGTAGCCGTGTGAAATCATGCCGATTAGGTCGGGGGCGATTGAGTACCAGAAATCGCGGTCAGGCACATACTCGGCAAATGGCACCGGGCGCTTCTTGTCGTACCAGTCGGTAACTCCGGTACCCGGCTTCCAAAGCAAGGATGAGTTGAAGAGCTGATCGCCACGTTCGGTGATGGTGCCGAAAATCAGCGGTACCTGCAGCTTCTGATCTACCAGGCGGCGAATCGTATCGCCGGCTCCGGCGTCGGCCAGCGGGTTGATGTCAGAAGCGTTCTCGGGCCAAACCACAAGGTCTACCTTTTGGCCGTGAGCTTCCGACTGAATCAACTGGGTAGCCGCTAAGTGGTTGCGAAGAATCGAACCGCGTTCGACGTTTGCGAATAGACCGGCGTTGGCATTGCCCTGAACCGCTGCAATAACCATTGATCCGTTGGTTGCATCAGTCGGAATCGGGGTGAGTGTAGGAAGCAAAAACGCCCCAGCGACGATCGCCCCAGTGAACACGGTGCCTCGGTTGCGCCATCCCTCGATGCGTGCTTTCAATAGCCAAAGTGTGACCAGCGTGCTGACGAATGCAACGACCAGTGTTAGAAGCGGCTGCCCGCCGAAGTAGACCCAGTTCGCCAGCGGTGATTCAGACTGTGACATCGCGAGGCGCGACCAAGGGAAGCCGCCGTATGGCAGGTTGGTCGAAACCCATTCGCGAGCGGTCCAGATGATTGCTATGGCAAGGGCGATGCTCAGGTTTTTGAGTCTCAACTTTGGGTTGGCTTCGAGTTTCTGCCACACGAGGGAAATCGCGGCCATGCCTAGCCCAAAGAAGAACGCTTCGAGAGCCGACAACGCCAGTAGCGGCACCGGCCCGAGATAAAGACTCATCCACTCGATCTGGCTCACATAGAACAGAAAACCGCCGAGGTAGCCGATGCCAAAGGCCTTGCGAAACCCTAGCCCGCGAACCGAGAGCAGCAACGCCGCCACCGCGATGAATATCATCGGCCAGATGCCCTCGCGCGGATAGGCAAGGCTCGACAAGAAACCGCCGGCCACCGCCAGCAGCAATCGATAGATGGTTGATTTAGCCATAGTAAGAATAGGCAACGATGCCGCGCTTGACCTTGTCGACAGCCTCTTTAGCCGTGCTAGCAAGCTCCGGGCCCGCGGTCTGGGCGATCTGATCCAAAACGTCGATGATCTGCTTCGTCCAGCGGATGAAGTCACCGGCCAACAGATCGGCACTCTCGAGCACGGTGTCGAGTTTTGCCCCAGATGCCCAACGGTAAATTGGCTGGGCTAACGAGAAGTCGAGTGGCAGTGTCTGGCCGAGCTTGTGTTCGTGGCGCAGGCCTTCAAGGTCATGCCAGAGGTCTACGGTTGCCGCCAGAATCTCGCCAAAGTTTCCCTTAGGAATGCGCGGTTCGAAGTCTTCGTCATCCCTGCGGCTTTCATAAACCAACACTGCTGCCATGGCGGCGAGGCTAGGCGCATCCAGGTCTTTCCAGAGGTTCTCGCGAAGGGCTTCGGCAATCAGCAGGTCACGCTCGCCATAGATTCGGGCAAGGGTTCGGCCGGCATCCAAGACTTCGTATTCTCCGGTCAGGTCAGCCAGCGGCTGGATGTACTGCATGACCTCGAGCATGTCGCAGATGCGGTCGAAGGTGCGAGCAACCTGGTTGGTGCGGCCTTCGATTTGATCAAGGATGGCCTCGAGTTCGCGGTGTAACTGGAACCAGCGTTCGCCCCAGCGGGCGTGCGCCTCACGTTCGTTGCAAGAGTGGCAAGGATGACTGCGCAGGTCTCGCTTGAGTTGGTTGAGACGCTGCTCCTGAAGGTGTCGCCCCTTGCTCTGGCGAATATCCTTGCCGCGCTCGGCGCGAACTCGACCGCTCGCTAGTGAACGCTCCAGATCGCTGATCTCGCGGCGAATACCGGCATAGACGCTGAACTCGCCCTTGTGGCATTCCATCGCCTTGGCGTAACCGTCCAGTGACACCTGCTTCTCGCGGATGCCCTTGGCCAAACCAACGACCGAACGGTCGGCCTGGAACTGTGCAAATGAGGTCTCAAGAACCTCACGAGCGCGTTCGCGACCGAAAGCTTCAATCAGGTTCACGGCCATGTTGTAAGTCGGGCGGAACGGGCTGATCAGCGGATAGGTTCGCTTGCTGGCCAAACCGGCAACGCTGGCCGGATCCATGTTGGCCGACCACTGAATCACCGAGTGGCCCTCGGTGTCGATTCCTCGTCGACCCGCACGACCGGTTAGCTGCGTGTATTCGCCTGGGGTGATCTGAACTCGACCCTCGCCGTTGTACTTGTCTAGACGCTCGAGCACCACGGTGCGAGCCGGCATGTTGATGCCGAGGGCCAGGGTTTCGGTGGCAAAGACCACGCGCACCAGCTTGCGCAAGAAGAGCTCTTCGACGACTTCCTTGAAGGCAGGTAGCATACCCGCGTGGTGGGCCGCCACTCCCCTCTCGAGGGCGTTCAGCCACTCGAAGTAACCGAGGGTATTCAGGTCTTCATCGTTGATGTTGTAGGTCTTCTCTTCAACGATGCGACGAATTTCTTGTTTCTCTTCGGTGGTGGTCAGGCGGATTCCGCTGCTCAGGCAGGCCTTGACCGAGGCCTCGCAGCCGGCGCGTGAGAACACGAAAAAGATGGCCGGCAAGAGGTCTTGTTCATCGAGGATGTCGACCATGTCTGGTTTGCTGATGCGTTCGATGCGAGCCTGTGAGCCACCGCGGCGGTCATCATAGAAGTTGGTCTTGCGACCCTTCTGAGGGCGGTTGATCGGTGCACGCATCTTCTGCGCATGCTTCTGCGCCAAGTCTGGGTTTACGCGCGGGGTTTTAGAGCTTTCGTCAAATAGATCTAGCATTTCGCTGCCGAAGAAGACGTGCTGGTTCAGTGGAACCGGTCGTACCTCGGAAACGATGATTTGGGTGTCACCGCGCACCTCATCGAGCCAAGCGCCGAACTCTTCGGCGTTCGAGACGGTTGCGCTGAGTGAAACGATTTTCACGTCTTTTGGCAGGTGAAGGATAACCTCTTCCCAAACCGCACCGCGAAAGCGATCGGCCAGGTAGTGCACTTCATCCATGACCACGTAACCGAGGTTCATGAGCGCCTCAGAGTTGGCATAAATCATGTTTCGCAAGACCTCAGTGGTCATCACCACGATCTGCGCATCCGAGTTCTGGTTGGTGTCTCCGGTTAGCAAACCGACTCGCTCGGCACCGTAGCGCTTGACCATTTCGGCGTATTTCTGATTGCTCAGGGCCTTGATTGGGGTGGTGTAAAAAACCTTCAGATCTTTTTCGATGGCCAGGTGAATTGCGAACTCGCCAACGATGGTCTTACCGGCTCCGGTAGGGGCCGCCACCAGCACGCCCTTGCCCTCGGCTAGTGCTCTACAAGCCTGCTCTTGAAAGTCATCCATCGGAAACTTCAGTAGCTTCACAAAGCTATCTACCGAGGGGTAAGACTTATTCTTTTTTGCCTTGGCGTAACGCTCTGCCGGGCTTAGTTCGGTCTCGCTCATGAGTCACTTTCATCGGCGAGATTATCGAGCTCATCGAATTCGAGACCAAGGGCTTTGGCTCGTTTTGCTGCACGCTTATCGTGCAAGGTGGCGATTCCAGCCGCCAAGAAATAGAGCAGACCCATGGGAATCATGACCAATAGCATCGACATCGGGTCTGAAACCGGCGTAGCCAGGGCAGCCACGATGGCGATTATGAACACTGCCAATCGCCAAGATTTCAAGATGCTCTTGGCGCTAAGAACGCCGATGAAGTTGAGCAAAACCAGCACCACCGGCAGCACGAATGCGCCACCAAAGACCAACAGAACACGGATGGTGAACAAAACGTACTCGTTGGCATTAATCACGTTCGCTGCGCCGTTCGGCGTAAAGCTAATCAGGCTTGAGATGAAGTAAGGCAGCGAAGTCCAGGCCAACCAGCAACCGGCTAGAAAAAGCGGAAACGCCGTTGCCAAGAAGGTAATGGTGTACTTGCGTTCGTTCTTCTTCAGGCCCGGTGTGATGAAGGCCCAAAGGTTATAGAGCCAGAAAGGGCTCGCCAATAGAACGCCCAGAAAAATTGAGGTCTGCATGCGAAGGTCGAACGCGCCGGTTACCGAGCCAAAGTTGATTGTCGTATTCGAGTTGTGTTCGGCTGCGTAACGCACGATAGGTGCCTGAAGTAGGTCGAAAACCGGTTCAAAAATCATCCAGCCGACGACAGCGCCGATCACGATAAAAATAGACGACCAAAACAGTCGGTTTCTGAGTTCTTTGAGGTGCCCACCCAAGCCCATGCGCTTTTCGGGGTTCTTTTTTCTGGCCATTAGTTGCCAGTTACTTAGCTGAGGTCGAGTCGTCCTCGGTGGCGGCAGGCTTGGCAGCCTTGTCGGCGGCCTTGTCTTCGCTCAAACCCTTCATCTCCTTGCGGAAGATGCGCATCGACTGCCCGAGGCTCTTGGCTAGACCAGGAAGCTTTGGTGCACCCCAAAGCAAAAGTACGATGACCAGGATGATGATGAAGTGCCAGCCTTCGAGACCTCTAATCATTGGTGAACCTGCTTTCGTTTACATCGATGTGCTTGAGTGCTTCTCTAAGACTACGCTGTCGAGCGGCCTGTTTCTTAGACTTTTTCTTCAAAAGCGCCGATCGTTCGGCCTCTAAATCTGATGCCGGAGTTAGCAGGTCAGACTCCTTGTCGGCCAGGTCAGGCTTCACGGCGAGTGTCTCCGCAAGTTTCTGAGCCGGGGCCATGATTCGCTCGACTTGATGAAGGACATCACCGGTTTTATTTAGCAGTGACTTTCCGAGCAAGCCGAATACCGCCAACGAGGCCAAAGCCAAACCCGACCAGATCCAAAACCACGCCCAGAAACCCATTACTCGATCTCCCTAGCTTCACCCCGGCTGGTTTCACCAAGTGCCGAAAGTGCATACTTACGAACGTATTCGCGTGCCTCGGCCGGGGCGATAACCTTGGCGGCACCGCCATACTTGGCAATCAATCGGCCGATATTCGGCAAGTGGCCAACCTTAATCTCCGAACGAATCGTGCCCGATCCGACATCCTTGGGTTCACTGACCGTTTGAAAATCTGTGATCAGTCGGTAAGCCTCTGGAGTTACCTCAACCGTGACCGTGGTGTCGGTGACCTCAGCCACGTAGGTAGCATCTTCGATTTCACTTACCTGCTTGGCCGCATCTGAAATCTCACGGTCCAGAATGTTGATGGCACGCATGTGCTCGATGAGGAAGTTGCGAACGCCCAGGTTGATTGGGCAATAACCGCGCAGATACCAGACTCCCCCGGTCAGGTCGATACGTAGCGGGTCGATTTCACGGATGGTCTTCTCACCCTTGCGGTTTATGTACTCGCAAGAAATCGCGTGACCCTGAAGAATTGCCTGTCGCAACTGTTCGGCACCGGCCTCAACCGAGCCAGGCGCAATAGAAATTACCTCGGCGACACCGCGACTCGAACCGGCCGCAATCTTGTCAATCAACACCTTAATTTCGGGATTTCCCGCGAATTCCGGAATGCTGGCGAGATAACTTAGCCCAGCCGAGATAGCTGCTGCCTGGCGCGTTGAAAGACGCGGAACATCATCGATGACTTCGGCTGTGGTGAGCGAAACAATGCCCTCGTCGAGCAGGTCGATGTCTACGTAGAATGGCCATTCTTCGAACCCGCTGACCTGGGCGGTCGCGTCGTTCAAGCTGCGCAGTGCCTTGACGATGTAATCACCCTCGAGGTTGAAGTGCTCGGCAACTTCGTCTAGCGAAACCTCGGTTCGGTGGCCAAGGTAGCCAACTAGTGCGAGCAAGAAGTTGTATCGGTCTTCACCGTTGAATCCCCTGAGTCTAGGCATGTGCGTTTGCCACCGCCTCAAATCGGGCACGGATGACCTTGGCGAGCTCTTGCGGAGCGATCACCTTCAGGTCGAGCGCGTACTCGCTCAGCTCTTCGGCCAACAGGTGCAAGTCCATGTATGAAATCGAAACGTCGGCCGTTTCACCGCTCTGGTCATCTAGGTGGAAATGAAACCAGGCTTGGGTGTCCTTGTTTACTCGAAGAGTTGCCACCTGATTCGCGGTGTGCTCCTGTAGATCCTTGATTGCGGCCGCAACGAGATCGGCAGACGGAGCTTCGAAGGTGATCAAGGCAACATCTTTTTCATTGACCTGCTCGCTTCGGAAGACAACCTTTGAAACGATGCGTTTTAGCAAAAAGTTTCGAGCGGCTTTCTGGTCTTTGTCCCAGCACATCAGCAGCCACTGACCGTCAATGTTGCGCAGTAGCCACGGTTGGACGTGGCGCTTGGAGACGCTGCCGTCTGGCTTTCGATAGTCAAACGAAACCTCGATGCGTTCTTCGATTGCTTGGCTCAGTGGCAAGAATGATGGTTCGTGCGTGCGAAGGCGAGGTGCGAAACCTACTAAGTCGTTGGCGGCAGGCTCGATACCCAGCCCCTTAAGTCTCACCAGGCCGCGATTGGCCTCCGCAGATAGCGAGGCCTGAGCCCACACCTGAGCGGCGAGATTTAGCAGCTGCAACTGTTGGGCGTCGAACTCGACGCCCTCGGGCCAGGTAAATGTGTCTGAGGCGATTTGATAGCGCATGTCATCAGGGTCAGACTTCTGATCTGGGTTGGTGACTTGAATGCCCATTTCGCGAAGTTCGCTCTTGTCGCGCTCGAACTTTTTATTTAGCGCAAAGTCGTCTTCGTTGCTGTTCTGCAGATCAGAACGGTATGCGTCAACTGCGTGAAAAAGCTCGCGTTTAGTTAGCCCGCGCTCTGAGTAGAGCAGCACGCAGGTTAGCTGAAAGAGACGCTCAGACTTGTCAGTCTTGGCGGGCTTCCACGCTTCATCCTTAGCCATGGCTCCCCCGATTGGCTTGTCGAAAACTTAGTTAACGCCCAGGATGTCGATCACAAAGACGAGTGTCGAGTTTCCTGGGATGCCGGTGGTTCCCTGCTCTCCATAACCGAGTGCGGGTGGGATAACGGCAACAACCTGAGAGCCGACCTTCTGGCCAACAACGGCCTTCAAGAAGCCGTCAATCAAGCCGCCTTCCTTTTGAGCTCGAACTGAACCGGTTGGCCCTTGTCCCATGATGAATCAAACTTGGTGTGGTCGCTCCAGAGGAAACCCGAGTAGTGCATGGTGACGTTGTCGCCCATGGCTACGGTCTGCCCGCGGCCTTCAATCAAGGTAGCGATAGAAAGCGCAGTCGGGGCCGCCGACTTCGGAATGGTGATGCCTGGCACGCCGTTTTCCGCACGCACAACATTCACTGCAGGGAAGCCAAGAGGCAGAGCCTTCGAATCTCCCAGAGCCATTGGCAGGTAGACCTTCACTACGTCGAAGACGAAAATCAGTGAATCGGTTGCCTTGACGCCCAGGTCAGCAATGCCCTGTGAGTTGTGTGCGAACTTTGCTGGGTAAAGAACCGAAACTCGTGAACCTTCGCGAACGCCACCGAGGGCACCGCAGAAGTCGGGCACCTGGCCCGGTGCGAGGAACATCGACTGAGTGTCGGTTCCGTCAAATTTGGTTGACAGCAGGCTCTTCTTGTTGCCTCCATTGAAGGCAGCAATTTCGAGCTTGACCTGCTGGTTTCCGAAGATCTGTGGGCCGTTGCCCTCGCTAATGACCTTGGTTTCTACGGCTTTTGAGGTGATGCCGGTTGAGAAATCAACCTCTGGAACCTTGTGGAAATCGCCAGTGACCTTGATCTGGTCAACATTTGAGTGCTCGGTGCCGGCCTTGCAAACTGAGACCGCTCCCTGAGCCACAGCGTCTGCTGGGTTCTGGGCCGCACAGCCGGTTAGTGCTGCAAGGGTCGCTACGGTGGCCGCTAGGGCAAGAAGTTTACGCACGGGTCTCAATCTCTCAAAGTCTTCGTTATTACTTAGTTTATCTAGCGATTTACTCTTGTTCGCTGCGTGCTGCTGCGGCCGCTTCTGCACTGCGAATGGTCTTACGCAGTTTCTTGTCACTGACCTTGCGCTCCCCCATGTGTTCAGGGTTCCAAACGGCGATGTCTTCATCAGCGAAGTCAGGCTTTTGGCGGGTTTTAAAGTTCGGAACGATTGTGCCTGGGGCCAAGCGGCGAGCGGTAACCAAGAAACCGGTGTGGCCAATCATGCGGTGCTCGGGGCGAACCGCGAGACCCTGTAGGTGCCAACCTCGAACCATCGACTCCCAGGCCTCAGGCTCCGCGAAGTGGCCGCTGTCGCGCAAACCTTCGGTGAAACGTGACAACTGAGTGACCGTGGCAACGTAGCCGACAATCAAACCACCAGGCACGAGTGCGGTCGCGCACTCTTCGATGCACTCCCAAGGGGCGAGCATGTCTAGAACGATTCGGTCTACCGATGCTGCTTCTTTTTGGATAGGAAGCTGGTCTTGAAGGTCACCAATGTGAATGTCCCAAGTGTCTGGAACCACACCGAGGTTAGTGGCCACGTTGGCACGGGCGATATCTGCAAATTCCTGGCGACGCTCGAATGAGTCAAGCTTGCCCTCTGGGCCGATGGCGCGAAGGAGGTACATGCTCAGGCCTCCAGAGCCGACGCCGGCCTCTACAACGCGTGCGCCGGGGAAGATATCACCCATGGTGACGATCTGAGCCGAATCCTTTGGGTAGATGATTGCTGCGCCGCGTGGCATTGAAAGGACGAAGTCGCTGAGTAGCGGCCGGAAGGCTAGGTATTCGACGCCGAACTGGTTGAGGATGACAGAACCCTCCGGCTTACCGATGATGTCGTCATGCATCAGGTCGCCACGGTGGGTTCCATAACGCTGACCAGGCTCGAGGGTAATCGTGTTTAGGCGTCCCTTAGGTCCGGTTAGCTGCACGCGGTCGCCGGCGCGAAATGGGCCGGTTGGCAACTTGATCTGCTGGCCAGTGGTTTTCTTTGTCATTGCGTCTCTCTTTAGAAAAGCTTTCGAAGGTCTCTAAGGCGCACGCCTTCGAGGGTCGGCCAAATGAGTCGGCCGGGTAGTTCGGGTAGTGGAACGATGTTTGTGATGCCGATGGCCTTGGTTCCGGCCGCCTCGGCAGACGTAAGCCCGGTGTGTGAGTCTTCGAAGGCCACGCAGTCTGCGGGAGAAACACCAAGCAGCTGTGCCGCCAAAAGATAAGGTTCAGGGTCTGGTTTGCCCTTCGAAACCATGTCTCCCGCGACGATGACGTCAAATGCCTTGAATGGAATCTGATTTACAACCGACTCGGCCATGCGTTTCATCGACATCGTGACGAGGGCGGTCTTAACCCCACGTTTTTTAAGTTCGCGAAGTAGTTCTTGGGCACCCGGGCGCCAAGGTATTGAAATCTCAAGCTGGGCAACCACATCGTCGGTAAGTCGTTCGATGATCTCTTCGGGTTCGAGCTCTAGGCCCATCTTGGCCTTCATGACCTTGGTTGAGTCATAGAGGCTCATGCCGATGAGCCCCAGCCCATCCTGAGCGTCCCAGTTTCCATTGAATTCTTGGGCCAAGCTTTGTTCACTTGCCAGCCAGTATTCTTCGGAGTCGACCAGCGTCCCATCCATGTCCCACAAGACTGCAGCGGGGAGCTTTTTTCCAAACATTATGAATCGATTTTACCCGCGCACTTTGCCTTAGAGTTTTATAGACGGGTAATCAATTCATGAAAGGCAACAGTGAGCGCGCAGATATTTTCAGGTCGCACCCTGATTGTTGCTTTTGAGGGTTGGAACGACGCTGCAGAATCTGCCAGCGGAGTCGTGAAATTCATCTGTGAGCAGATCAAAGCCGACGTGGTGGCCTCGGTAGACCCCGAAGACTATTACGACTTTCAATTCACCCGACCAACCGTCTCTTATGACGGCGAAGGTGGTCGCGTTTTGGATTGGCCCGGTACCGAGATGTGCATTCCCTCGGCAGAGGCGATCGCCGAAAACCCAGGCATCGCGAAGCTGAGTGTTTTGGTGGGCACCGAACCTGCTCGTCGCTGGAAATCTTTTGCAGCCGAGGTCATGGAGATGGTCGAAGATCGCGACATCCAGGCGGTCTTGTTCTTAGGAGCAATGCTGGCCGATGTGCCCCACACGCGACCAATCGGTGTTACGGCCACCAGCCAAAATGAGCACGCGCGAAGCGAACTTGAAATTGAAAAGAGCCAGTATGAAGGCCCGGTTGGCATTCTCAGCGTGCTCGGTATCGAGTTAGAAAAAGCTGGTATTCCTGCGGTTGCTCTTTGGGCATCAGTGCCGCACTATGTGCACAACACTCCATCGCCAAAGGCGACACTGTCGCTCTTGATCGAGGTTGAGAAGCTGGTCGGAGTTCAGTTTGAACACGGCAAACTCGGCGAAGAAGCATTTGCCTGGGAACGCGGAATCGATGAAATCGCCGAGGGCGACGACGAAATGTCTAGCTACATTAGCCAACTTGAGAAAACCCGTGACGAGGTCGAATCCTCAGCGGCTACCGGCGAATCTATCGCCAAAGAGTTTGAAAAGTTTTTGCGGGCCGAGACCAAGGTTGACCCAGACGCAGAGGATGAGACCGAGGTCTAATCCCTTCGCTATGCGATTAGTTGACCGCTAACTAGGCCACCGAGAACCGCCAAGCCGACGATGATTCTCCAAGCCACAAAAGGCATGAATGAACCGCGGCTGAGGTAGCGAAGCAAGACGACGATTACCGAGAATCCAACTCCGAAAGCAACGACCGTAGATACTCCGGTTGCAACCAGAAGATCGCCTGGTAGGTCTTTGTAGCTCTTGGCAAACTCATACAATCCGCTGGCTAGAACGGCCGGGATGGCCAGCAAGAAGCTGTAGCGAGCGGCTGCCTGGCGGCTGTAGCCGAGGGCTAGGCCTACCGAAATGGTTCCTCCGGATCGCGATACTCCGGGAACCACGGCTAGTGCCTGACCAAGCCCAAAGAGCAGACCGTGCTTGGTAGTCAGCGATTCGATACCGCGGTTGCGCTTTCCGATTCGGTCGGTAATGGCCAGGATGACACCGAAAATAATCAGGTTCAAGGCGATGACCCATAGGTTTCGCAGCTGGTTCTCGATCAAATCCTTGAACACCAAACCGATTACGACTACCGGAATGCTGCCGATGATGATGAGCCAGCCGAGTTTTGAATCTGAAGTTTTCTTGCCTTTGAAGATGCTTCCGAAAAATGCCTTGGCGATTCTGGTGATGTCTTTCCAGAAGTAAATCAACACAGCAGCCTCGGTGCCGAGCTGGATGGTCGCGATGAATGCAGTCAACTGCGGCTTTGGCATTGCCGAAAGGCCTAGCAATTGCTGAACGATTTGAACGTGAGCGCTCGAGGAAATTGGAAGGAATTCGGTAAGGCCCTGAACGATGCCAAGAATTACGGCGTCAAACAGGTTCATTAGTTGTCTTCTTCAGCTAACGAGATTGGCAGGTACTCTTCGAACTGATCGCCAAGAGCTTCTTCGTAGTTCAGGAAGGCATCTTCAAGCTGATAGTAGGCCTGCTCTACGGCGGGATCGTCTTCGCCTCGTCGGGCCGATACTGCCTCGAAGTGACGCTCCAATGAAGCGATGAACTGTTGTAGCGCGAAGCGCGGATCTTGTGCCATGTAGCAAAACTACCCCGAATTTTTGATTCTGCGAAGCATTTGACTAGTTAGGCGGGCAGTCAGTTCTCTGGTAATGTTGAACCTCGTTGCCCAAGGCTCTTTGAGACTTGGAATCCACTCGTCCGGGTGGCGGAATGGCAGACGCGCTAGCTTGAGGTGCTAGTCCTCTTATGAGGGTAGGGGTTCAAGTCCCCTTTCGGACACTAGACCCCAGCCCTCCACGGCTGGGGTTTTTCACTTAATGCTGTTGACCATTCTTTTGACGGTTGCCTTTTCGCCCGCAATCACGACGTGCTCGATGTTTCGCTTTGCGCCTGGGATGCCAACCTTTTCGCCGGCCTTATTGAACACGCCGATTTGCGAGCCCACATAGCGTTTGAAATCGAAGTCAAGAATCTCGACGTGGCCTCGGGTCGCGGCCAAATCCAAAAGATCAGCGCGAGACAACCATGACTCGTTGTTGTAGCTCAGCATCATGGTGTCGCAGTTCAAATCCCCCACCAATTTGGTTAGCGCCTTGGCCATGGTTTTCTTCGAGTTGAATGGGCTCTTCATCTCTGCATCGCGCGCATCGAGACGCTTATTGGCGATTCCGTAGGTCTCTGGCTTATCCCAGCGAACCAGTGATTCCCAGATGTGATAGTTGCTGAAGTAGCGATGCTGGTTATAGGGCGGGTCTAGGTAGGCGAGATCTACTGCCGGCAAGTCCTTGGCAATTTCGAGTGCGTCTCCCCTGACCGAAAATCCTTCCCCTGGCAATAGTTCTGGGTCCCTTAGTTCGAGGTTGTTAGCCGAACGGCTCGCCCAGCCCTTCAGAAATGCCATTTGGATTCCGGTGGTGCTGTCTACTCGGTCGGCAGCCAGGATGAGGCTCGTCAGCAGAGGGTAATAAAGCCAGCTGTCCTTGTACTCGAGCTCGATGTGCTTGCGCATGGCATCCACTTTTTCCCCGTTCTTCGGCTGAAAGTAACGCGCCTCTACGCAGAACTTCTCGGTGAAATAACCGGCCTCCCCCGGCAAAGCATTCAGTTTCGCAATGGCTGCGTCCAGCTCGGCCTGGTTTACCTGGGTTGAATCGAGTTCAATCCAGGTCTTGCCGAAACATTCGGCGTAAGACGCAACATCCGAGGCGGTGACCGTCATGCCAAGTTTCTTGAACGCTTGGGCTACTCGGGTGGTGCCGGTGAAGAGGTCGAGAGCGGTTTTAGCTCCGGATGCTTTGCCTAACTGAGTCAGGGCCGGTATCAGGGTGCGCTTAGACCCGAGGTACTTGATCATCGGGCCTCCTTACGCTCAATCACTTATCTTGCCACGGCTCGGCTGGTCAACCCGCGCAAAGTTAGACTTGTAGCAATGGAAAACATCGAGCCGCTTGGCGCCGCAGCGCTTTACAGCATCGACTATGCCCGAGAAAAACTGGTTGGCAAGTCGATTGTTGCGCTCACTGGCGCCGGAATTAGCACCGATTCGGGCATTCCCGACTATCGAGGTCAAGGTCGAGTGGCTCGTCACCCAATGACTTTCGATACCTTCATGGGGTCGCAGGCCGCCCAGGTGCGTTACTGGGCTCGTAGCTACGTTGGCTGGAGTCGGATCGCCGACGCCAAGCCGAACGCCGGTCACTTCGCCCTCGCCTCGGCCGAACGCCTCGGTCAAGTTCAGCAAGTAATCACCCAGAACGTTGACGCGCTTCACCAAGCCGCTGGGTCAAAAAATGTGATCGATCTTCATGGCCGACTAGACACGGTGCGTTGCATGAAGTGCGGTGCTCCTATGACCCGCGTCCACATGGATGAGTTACTTCAGGAACTAAACCCGCACATCGAAAAAGATGCCAACCACGAATTCACCCCGGATGGCGATGCCGAAATTGAGGCCGCAGCGGATTTCAGAATTCCGGCCTGCCCGATTTGCTCGGGCGTGCTCAAGCCGGACGTGGTTTTCTTTGGCGAATCGGTGCCCCAGTCTCGCGTCGAATACGCAATGTCTCGCCTCGATGAGGCAGAGGCGCTCGTTGTGGCCGGCACATCCCTGACCGTGAATTCGGGCCTGAGATTTGCACGTCGCGCAGCCAGAGCCGGAAAACCAATCATCATCGTAAACATCGGCGAAACTAAGGCCGACGAACTCGCCACCGCAAAAATCGAGGCAAATACCTCTTTGGTACTCGAAAGGCTTTTCATTGACTAAAACCGTTATCGGTCTGCTGCGTCACGGTCAAACAAACTGGAATATCGATTTTCGCCTACAAGGCGTGACTGACATTCCCTTGAATGAGACCGGTGTCGCCCAGGCAAAGGCAGCCGGAGCGGCAATCGCAGAGTTGGCTGCTGCTGGAGAATCGTGGGAGCTGATCCTTAGCTCTCCCCTGTCTCGCGCTCGTGACACTGCCTTAATGGTTGGCGAGGCGATTGGCATTGAAGGCATCGAAATCGAAGAGCTATTGCTTGAGCGTTCCTTTGGCGTGGCCGAGGGCTTGTCGCACGAAGAGTGGAAGGCGCAGTACAGCGATGCCAACCACGTTCCTGGCGGTGAGTCTCTCGATGCTTTAGAGGCTCGTGCTTGGGTCCTGTTGCAAAGACTTCGCGATCAGTATGAGGGCAAACGGGTGCTCACTGTCTCGCACGGAGCACTGATTCGTACCCTGTTGCGCCTAGTGAGTGAGGGCGAGTTTCCGCGCGATGGCGAACGCTTAGGCAATGCTTGCTTGAGCGTCTTTGAACACACGGATGAGGCCGGCTGGCGAGTGTTGCGCTACGAGCCAAAAACGCTCGCCTAGAGGCGCGAGATCATCTCGATCAAATCTCCAGCAGAACGCTCCCAGTTGAATTGCTCGGCGTGCGCTCGCGAATCGATGCTGCGCTGAGTCCACTGAGGATTCGATTCGAGTTTGCGAACCTGCTGAGCGAAGTCTTCTGGTGATTCCTGGTCAAAGAACAGGGCGACATCTCCACCAATTTCCTTGAAGATCTCGATGTCTGAAACCACTACCGGAACGCCGCGTGACATCGATTCGATAAGTGGGATACCGAAGCCCTCATCGCGAGAGCCGGTGACCAGGGCAACTGCTTGGTCAAGCTCGCGGTGGTATTCGTCTTCTGAAACGCCGTTGTGAAACACGACCTTGCCGAAACCGTTTTGAACTCGAGCCTCAAGTTCGGCACGGCGTTCTGGTTTGATTCGGCTGAGCAAGTGAAGTTCATATTCCGGTAAGAATTTCATTCCGTCGAGAAGCACCTCGACGTTTTTGTAATCCATGAACGAACCCATGTAAACCAGGCGCTGTGCGCCTCGTGGGCGGACGTTCGGTGCCTTGTTGGCTTGGTCTTCGGTGAAGGTTCCCGCAGCGTTGTAGATGACCGAAATTGGGCGTTTGGTGAGGCGATGCTCGAGCATCAGGCGCTTTGAGGTGTTCGAAACGGTGGCCACGGCATCGGCGCGATTGAGAAATACTCGCTGCGGCCAGTAAACCTTGTGAAATAGGCGCCAGCCGGTTCGAATCCACCAGTTGAATTCCGGCGGCGGTGCCGGGTGGCGGTAATAGATCAAATCGTGCAGGGTCAAGATCAGCTTGTAGCGACGGAACCAAGATCCCATGGTCTGCATCGGCGAGAAGACCACCTTCGCGCCAGCGCGATTCAGGCCGCGGGCCACGAAGAGTTCCTTGAGCGAAGTCGGGTCGTTCGCCATCACGTAGTCGCAACCGCGCGGCAGTTTGAGGAGCTGACGGCGATCGCTAATGATTGCGGTTACCTTGGTTCGGCGGTTGAGCGCTGCGAATAGGCCGGCCGAGAAGCGGCTGATGCCGTCGTGATGGTCATAACGGATGAATCGTGCGTCAAAGTAAATGTGGTCGGTTTTCAATCTTCCACCTCGACGCCTAGGTCAAGACGAATCGCCATCGCCACTTGGGCAGGCTTTTCGTAGTGCGTCAGGTGTCCGACTCCTTGAAGATTCGTCAGAGTCCAGTCCACCGGGATGCTGGCCGCCATCGCCTCTTGTTGCTTGACCGAGGTGATGTCATCCTTGGCGCCGATGATGAGAGTCGTCGGAACCCTGAAGTTTGGTGCGTACTCGCCGACATTGTGAGAGATAGAAGCGTTGTACCCTTCGATCGCAACGCGGCGGTTTGCAAAGTCGTTGAAGTTAGCGTCGTGTTGTGCGTGCACCCAGCGGCGTAACGCACGCTGATGACTCTTTGTCATCACAATGCTCATACCGCGAACCATTGGCCAGCTCTTAAGCATGGCCAGACCGGCTTTGAGCGGTAATGCGCCACTGAGCCAGAACATCAGCTTTACCAATTGGGTTAGGGCCGCCTTGGATCCTTCAAGGGCCGGAGCAGATACTGGGTTGATAAGCACTAGGTGTGAGATGGCTTCACTTTGGACAGCAAAGGCCGCCGAGATAATGCTGCCGAAGCTGTGACCAACCACTACGGGCTTTTCTACGAGCTGTTGTTCGGCGACAACATGGGCGACAAGTGCGTTGAGCCAACCGACATAAGCCTCAACCGAGTGTTCTCCAGCGAACGGTGCCGAAGCGCCGAACCCCGGTAGGTCTGGAATCACGATGTTGAAATCGGGCAAGGCGCCGGCGATGGCCTCGAGCCCGTGGTGATTACCTCGGTAGCCATGGATGAAAATCAGCGTCTGGGCTTCGGCCGCGCTCGCCGGATAGAACCAGTATCGCGTAGCAACCTCGGCCACGATTGCCTCGCGAGCCTCAGACCGCGCCAAGGCGGTCTTGGCCAGTTCATCCGAGTAGAGAGTCATGTTTAGACCGAGAAGTACTTGGCTTCTGGGTGGTGAAGGACCATCGCGTCGGTAGATTGCTCTGGGTGCAGCTGAAGCTCTTCAGACAGGGTCACTCCGATTGCTTCGGGCTTTAGTAGTTCAACCAGCTTGACGCGGTCTTCGAGCTCTGGGCAGGCCGGGTAACCGAATGAATAGCGGGCGCCACGGTAGTCAAGCTTGAATAAGCCTTCTACCTCGTTAGGGTCTTCGGCGCCGAAGCCGAGCTCTTCGCGAACTCGAGCGTGCCAGAACTCCGCCAACGCTTCGGTTAGCTGAACCGATAGACCGTGCAGTTCTAGGTAGTCGCGGTATTCGTTCTTTGCGTAGATCTCGTTTGCAACCTCTGAGACGCGGTTTCCCATGGTCACCAACTGGAACGGAACGACGTCGATCTTGCCGCTTTCCTTCGAGGCAACAAAGTCACTCAAGCAAAGGTGACGATCGCGAGCCTGGCGAGGGAAGGTGAAGCGCATGCGCTCGGTGCCCGGCACTCCCCCTGAACCGCCGTCGGTCGCGCCCTCTGGTCCGTGATGCAAAATGACTAGATCGTCGCCGTCAGAAACGGCTGGGAAGTATCCGTAAACCACTGCGGCTTCGAGCAAACCCTCGGTCTGAATGCGATCCATCCAGGCACGTAGGCGAGGTCGACCCTCGGTCTCGACTAGTTCTTCATAGCTCGCGCCATCGTCGGCACGTGACGGCTTGAGGCCCCACTGGCCCATGAAGGTCGCGCGCTCATCCAGGAACGATGCATAATCGCGCAGCGGAATGCCCTTGATGATTCGCGAACCCCAGAATGGTGGGGTTGGAATGCTGTTTTCGCTCGAGACGTCAGAACGCGAAGGCATCATGTCAGGAACAGTGTGCACGAGCTTGCTAACCGGCTTCACCACACGCTTCTTGAGCGGCGGAAGGGTTACCGAGGTGTCACCGCGCTTGATCTTGACCAGCGCATCCATGAGGCGAAGGCCCTCGAAGGCATCGCGTGCGTAGCGAACCTCGCCCTCGTAAATCTCGGCTAGATCTTGCTCAACGAAACTGCGGGTCAAAGCAGCACCGCCGAGGATGACTGGCCAGCGCTGGGCTACGCCGCGCAGGTTCATCTCCTCGAGGTTTTCTTTCATGATTTGGGTCGACTTAACCAGCAAACCGCTCAAGCCGATGACGTCGACGTTGTGCTCTTCGGCAGCTTCAAGGATGGCGTTAATCGGCTGCTTGATGCCGATATTGACGGTCTCGAAGCCGTTGTTGCTCAGAATGATGTCGACGAGGTTCTTGCCGATGTCGTGCACGTCACCGCGAACGGTGGCGAGCAGAATGCGGCCCTTGCCCTGGTCTTCGGTCTTCTCGATGAAAGGCTCTAGGTGAGCAACCGCGGTCTTCATGACCTCGGCCGACTGCAGCACGAATGGCAGCTGCATCTCGCCCTTACCGAATAGTTCGCCAACCACCTTCATGCCTTCAAGCAGATGATCGTTGATGATCTCGAGGGCCTTCATGCCGCCGGCCAAGGCCTCGTCAAGGTCTGGCTCTAGGCCCTTCTTTTCACCGTCGATGATGCGACGCTGTAGACGCTCGTTTAGCGGCATTTCGGCTAGTTCATCGGCACGTGACTGACGTGCAGCCTTTGAGTCAACGCCCGAGAATACGTCCAAGAAGTGGGTCAGCGGGTCATAGCTCACGTTGCCATCCGCGTCATACTCGCGCTTGTCGTAAATCAGGCCCATAGCGGCGTCGAGCTGCTCTTGAGGAATCTGGTTCAGCGGCATGATGCGGGCGGCATGAACGATGGCGCTGGTGAGGCCGGCCTGAACGCATTCGTGCAGGAAGACCGAGTTCAAAACGTGGCGGGCTGCCGGGCTTAGACCGAACGAGATGTTTGAGATGCCAAGGGTGCTCTGCACGCCTGGGTAGGCCTCATTGAGCCGGCGAATCGCTTCGATGGTTTCGATGCCATCGCGACGGGTTTCATCCTGGCCGGTGGCAATCGGGAAGGTCAAAGTGTCGACGGTAATGTCGACCAGGTTCATACCCCAGTTGTGGGTTAGGTCTTTAATTAGGCGGTCGGCGATTGCAAACTTGGTGTCTGCGGTTCGAGCCTGGCCTTCTTCGTCGATCGTTAGGGCAACAACGGCGGCTCCGTGTTCGACCACGAGCGGCATGATTCGGGCGAAGCGCGAGGTTGGGCCGTCGCCGTCTTCGTAGTTCACCGAGTTGATCATCGCGCGACCACCCATGCACTCGAGGCCCGCTTCAAGCACCGCTGGCTCGGTCGAGTCGAGAACTAACGGAAGCGTAGTTGCGGTGGCGAGGCGGCTAACCAGTTCACGGGCGTCACGAACTCCATCGCGACCAACGTAGTCGACACAGACGTCGAGCAGGTGGGCGCCTTCACGAGTCTGCGAACGCGCGATCTCGAGGCACTCTTCCCAGTTCTCGGCCAGCATGGCCTCGCGGAAGGCCTTAGAGCCATTTGCGTTAGTGCGCTCGCCGATCGACAGGTAGGTCATGGTCTGATCGAATGGCTGGTGCTGGTAGAGGCTGGCTAGGCCAGGCTCAACGATGAGTGCAGGGCGTGCCGGAGTCTTTCCGGCAACTGCCTCGGCAACTGCTTGGATGTGTGCCGGAGTCGTGCCACAGCAGCCACCGACCAAACCGGCTCCGTAGTCATTGACGAACTGAAGCTGCGCAACCGCGAGCTCGCTCGGGGTAAGCGGATAGTGTGCTCCGTGAGCACCAAGAATCGGCAGACCGGCATTCGGCATGACGGTAACCGGTAGGTCAGAGTACTTCGAAAGGTAGCGAAGGTGTTCGCTCATTTCGGTTGGGCCGGTGGCACAGTTGAGGCCGATTGAGTCGATTCCTAGTGCACTAAGCGCGGTCAAGGCGGCACCGATTTCAGAACCCAAAAGCATGGTTCCGGTGGTTTCGATGGTCACCGAGACGATGATTGGCACAAAGATGTTTAGCGACTTCATCGCACGCTTAGCGCCAATTACGGCGCTCTTGGCCTGGAGCAGGTCTTGCGCGGTTTCGATCAGGATGGCGTCTACGCCACCGTTTAGCAGGCCAACGCACTGCTTCTGGTAGGCGTCTCGCAGAACTGAGAACTTTTCGTGACCGAGGCTTGGCAGCTTGGTGCCCGGGCCAACCGAACCGAGAACGTAGCGTGGCTTTTCATCCGTGCTGAAATCGTCGGCGACCTGTCGAGCAACCTGTGCACCGGCAAGAGCCAGTTCTTCAATTCGGTCTTCGATGCCGTATTCGGCGAGGTTTGCGAAGTTAGCACCAAAGGTGTTGGTCTCGATTGCCTCGGCGCCGGCCTTCAAATACTGGGCATGGATGCTGCTGATGATGTCTGGACGAGTGACATTCAGGATCTCGTTACAGCCCTCGTAGTTCTGGAAGTCATCCATAGATGGGCTGGCTTCTTGAATCATGGTTCCCATGGCGCCGTCGGCCACGACCACACGAGATTTAATGGCGTCAAGAAGCTGCTGCGAGCGAGGGGTAAACATAGGCTTCAAGTCTACCCGAGGCGAAAACCGCGTGGGGCTTGGAATATACTTATGTAATGCCAGATTTCCCATTGCTACGCAAGACCTCGGCCGGCCCATTTGAGACCGTCAACGAGGCTCTGGGCGTTCGCGCCGGCAAGAAGGAACCTTCGCTATCTTTCGAATTCTTCCCGCCGCGCAATCAAGAAGAGGCAGCCGACCAGCTTTGGCGCTCTTTTGATGCGCTGATGGAGGTCTCCCCTGACTTCGTATCGGTGACCTATGGGGCGGGTGGTTCTAACCGCGAAACCTCGCTGGCAGTAGTCGAACGCATGGCTAAAGAGGTCATGACCATCGGTCACTTGACCTGTGTTGGCGGGTCACGAGCCAGCACCGCAGAAACCATTAGTCGCCTCGAGGATGCCGGAGTGCATTCGATTTTGGCGCTGCGGGGAGACGCGCCCAAAGACAATCCCGACGCCCTATTGACCGGTGAACTCAAGAGCGCTCTAGAGCTTGTGCACCTTGTGCATCAAACCTCGAATCTTGAGGTTGGCGTTGCTGCGTTCCCAGAAGTTCACCCAGAGTCTCCGCACATGGAACACGACTCAATGGTGCTCGAAATGAAGCAAGCCGCCGGGGCTACCTACGCGATGACTCAGCTTTTCTTTTCGGTTGAGGCTTACACCGACCTGGTTGAGAGCGCCAAGAAGGCCGGCGCCACGATGCCGATCATCCCCGGTCTAATGCCGGTGGGTAATGCCGCCAAGGTTGTGCGCATGGCCGAGATGAGCGGTGCCGCGATTCCGGTTGACCTCATGAAAAAGCTTGAGAATGCTGGTTCTGAAGCCGAGGCCCGAGTGATCGGAATGGATTATTCAATCAAGCTGGCTCGCGACTTGGTAGATGCCGGTGCCCCTGGCTTGCACATTTTCAGCATGAATCTCTCAAAGGCTGCACTCGAGGTTGCTCGTGGCGCGGGTCTTTGTCAGTAGTTATCAATAACCTGTAGTTATGACCGAACAGCAACTGAGCTTCGACTTCACGCCTGACCTGCCTGCCTGGGCCCAAAACATCGGCGTTTTCGACCTCGAAACCACCGGCCTAGACCTCACCGATGCTCGCATCGTCACGGCCTGTGCTGTTGAGCTTGATGCCACCGGTCAGATTATCGGCAAGAACAGCGAATGGCTTGCCGACCCGGTGATTGAGATCCCTACCCAAGCCAGCGATGTGCACGGTGTAACCACCGAGATTGCCCGCCGGGATGGCCGTCCGGCGGCCGAAGTTGTTGCGGAATTGCTCGACACGCTACGTGGCTTCTTCGATCGTGGCATTCCAGTGGTTGCCTACAACGCCCCATACGACTTCACGATTTTGCACTTTGAAGCGCTACGTCACGGGCTTGAGCCGATTCAGAATCCTGGGCCGATCATTGACCCTTTGGTGATCGACAAGTTCAAAGACAAGTTCCGCAAGGGCAAGCGCCGTCTCGAGAACGCTGCCGAGTTTTATCAGGTGGTCTTGGATGACGCGCATAACGCCACCGCTGACGCCGTTGCCGCCGGACGTGTGGCTCAGGCCATTGCTCGTCGCTGGTCAGCCGAACTGCCGTCAACCGCTGCCGAACTTCACGATCTTCAGGTCGGCTGGAGTGCCTGGCTAGACGAAGACTTTGAGAAGTTCATGCGCCGCAATAACCCAGACTTCACCAGCAAACGCGGTTGGCCGCTAAAAATCTAGGGCTTCTCCCCCGATTTGCTTAAAAGAAAAACCTCGCCGAAGCGAGGTTTTTCTATCTCAACCTGAGGATGTGTGGACATCCCTGGTCCCGCGGTATGTATTAGATACCGAAGCTTGTTGTTACGCGCCGAAACCCTTGTAACGTGCGTTGAAGCGCTCGACACGACCGGCGGTGTCCATGATGCGCTGCTTACCGGTGTAGAACGGGTGCGATGCTGAAGAGATTTCAACGTCGAAAACTGGGTAGCTGTTGCCGTCTTCCCACTCAATGGTCTTGCTGCTTGACACGGTTGAGCGAGTAAGGAACGCTACACCCGAGGCCAAGTCGCGGAAAACAACGGTCTCATACTTTGGGTGAATGTCTGCCTTCATGGGTAACTTCCTAGTTGTTCTAACGGATTTCTATAAAAACTTTGGGGTGGTGGCTAAATAGCACCAAGGGTCAAGCATAACAGAACGATTGTGCTCGCGAAAGCACTAAAACGAAAGTTTTAGCGACGTGCGCGGGCGCGGTAGCGACCATCTGTGTAATCAACCTCGACTCCGAAGCCGAAGGCCTCAGAAATCTTGTCTGAAGTCAGCGTGTGACCGATCTCGCCGGCGGCATAAACCTGGCCCTCGCGAAGAATCAGGGCGTGGGTGAAACCGGCCGGAATTTCTTCGAGGTGGTGGGTGACCATGACCATAGCTGGCGCGGTAGGTGCTGAGGCGTACTGACCGATGATGCTGATGGTCTGCTCGCGAGCGGCCAGGTCTAGGCTGGCCACAGGCTCATCCAAGAGCAAAAGTTCTGGATCTGGCATAACTGCACGCGCAATCTGAGTTCGCTTGCGTTCGCCATCGCTCAGGGTTCCAAAGGCACGGTCGGCGTAGCTCTCAAGCGCCCACTCATTGAGCACGCGACGCGCACGACGCTCATCGATGTCGTCATACTTCTCGTTCCAGCGACCGGTGACGGCATAGCTGGCTGTCATGACGGCGTTTAGCACGGTTTCAGAGTTTGGGATGTGTGAAGCCAAAGCGCTCGAAGCAAAACCGATTCGAGTGCGAAGTTCGAAGACATTAATTTCGCCCAGACGCTGGTTCAGGATGGTGGCCTGGCCGCTCGATGGGTGAATCTGAGCCCCGGCAACGCGAAGCAAAGTGGTCTTACCGGCACCGTTTGGGCCAACGATTACCCAACGCTGATCTGACTCAACCTGCCAGTCGACATTGTTGAGAATTGGGCGCTGATCGCGCACCACGGTGACATTGTTTAGATCAATAACGCGGGACATGCTTTTAGCCTAAAGGTTTCCGGCGATTGCACTCTGATAGACGCGAATAGTTTGTTCGGCAATGCTGTCCCAGCTGAAGTGATCTTCGACGCGCTTGCGACCGGCGGCACCGAACTCCTTCAACTGCGGGTGTTCGAGCATCTGATTCAGAGCCGCCGCGAAGTCTGCCACGAACTTGGCTTCATCGAGAGGCTTTCCGCTGCCATCCTGCACCTGTTCGATCGGCACCAATAGGCCGGTTTCGCCATGGGCAACAACCTCAGGGATGCCTCCGGTAGCGGTTGCCACCACTGGTGTGCCGCAGGCCATCGCCTCAAGGTTCACGATTCCCAGTGGTTCATAAATCGAAGGGCAAGCAAAAACAGTGGCAGCGGACAAAATGGCGATTAGTTCGGCACGGTTTACGTGCTTTTCTACCCAAATGACGTTGTCGCGGTGCTTGCGAAGCTCGGTAACGAGATCGGTAACCTCTTGAAGAATCTGAGGGGTGTCTGGCGCTCCCGCACAAAGCACGAGCTGAACGTCGCTAGGCAGTTCGCGAGCCGCCTTGATCAGGTACGGCAAGCCCTTCTGCATGGTGATTCGACCGACGAAGACCACACTGCGCTTGTCTGGGTCAATTCCATTGGCACGGACTAGGTCGGGATTGTCGGCGGCCTGGAACGCATCCAAGTCGATGCCGTTGTGTACGACCGAAACCTTGTTTGGGTCTAGCTGAGGGTAGGCGCGCAGGATGTCTTTGCGCATGCCATCAGAGACGGCGATGATTCCGGTGGCGCCTTCATAGGCGGTGCGCTCTACCCAGGATGAGAGGCGGTATCCCCCGCCGAGCTGCTGTTCTTTCCAAGGACGAAGCGGTTCAAGGCTGTGAGCTGTGATTAGGTGCGGAATTCCGTGAAGGGTACCTGCTACCTGGCCTGCGAAGTTGGCGTACCAGGTGTGTGAATGCACGAGGTCTGCGCCCGCAATGTCTGAAACCATACTCAAATCAACTGCCATGGTCTGCAAAGCGCCGTTGGCGGCATCAAATTCGCTGGTGTGACGATAAGCGAATGTATCTTTTTCATTACGTTCTTCACCGAAGCAACGAACCTGAACGTCGATGTGTCTGCGCAAAACTCTCACTAGTTCCGCGACATGTACGCCCGCGCCGCCGTAAATGGCAGGCGGATATTCCTTGCTGATCAGGTCGATTCTCATGTCGTTATGTTACTCCGCTGTCACATTTGCCCAATAACATTTGAAATATGAGTGCTCTACGTGTTTTTGGAATGGTTCTCGCCGGTGGTGAGGGCAAGCGTCTAATGCCTCTGACTGCGGATCGCGCAAAGCCTGCGGTTCCATTTGGAGGAAGTTACCGCCTTATCGACTTCGCTCTGTCGAACCTGATTAACTCGGGCCTTCGTCGCATCGTCGTTTTAACCCAGTACAAATCACACAGCCTCGACCGTCACATTTCGCAGACCTGGCGCATGTCACCGCTTTTGGGCGCTTACGTGGCTTCTGTGCCCGCTCAGCAGCGTTTGGGTAAGCGTTGGTTCTCGGGTTCGGCTGACGCGATTCTGCAGAGCATGAACCTGTTGAGCGACGAGCGTCCAGACATCGTCGTAGTTGTTGGTGCCGACCACGTCTACCGCATGGACTTCGACCAGATGATCGAAGCACACGTCAAATCGGGTCGCGGAGTAACCGTCGCCGCCATCCGCCAGCCACTGAGCTTGGCGAACCAGTTCGGTGTCATCGAAGTGGATGACCAGGACCACACGAAGATTGCTCAATTCAAAGAGAAGCCAGCCGACCCAAAGGGTTTGCCTGACTCCCCTGGCGAGGTCTTGGCCTCGATGGGTAACTACGTATTCAGCGCCCAGGCTCTAATCGATGCGATCGAACACGATGGCACCTTAGAAACTTCATCGCACGACATGGGTGGCGACATCGTGCCTTACATGGTCAGTCGTGATGATGCCGGTGTTTACGACTTCACCTATAACGAGATTCCGGGTTCCACCGAGCGCGACCACTCATACTGGCGCGATGTGGGAACCATGGATTCTTACTACGAAGCTCACATGGACCTTATTTCGGTCATGCCGGTCTTCAACCTTTACAACCACGAATGGCCAGTTCACACCCAGCAGATCAACTTGCCACCGGCCAAGTTTGTTCACGACGGTGAAGGCAACCAGGGGCGCACGACCGACTCGATCGTTTCGCTCGGAACCGTGGTTTCTGGCGGAATCGTAGAGCGAAGTGTGCTTTCACCTAATGTTCGAGTTCACTCGCGAGCTCTGGTCACCGACTCGATTTTGCTAGACAGCGTTCAAATTGGCCGCGATTGCACCGTTCGAAAGGCTATCCTCGACAAGAGCGTCGTAGTAGCCGACGGCGCGTCGATCGGTGTCGACAAGCAACGAGATCTTGACCGTGGATTCTTCGTCACCGACTCGGGTATCACCGTGGTTGGAAAGGGCGTTCTGGTTACTCCGTGACCCAGTTTTTAGTTGTCTTTGATGTTGACTCGACTCTCATCGAAGATGAAGTCATTGAATTATTGGCAGACGTCGCCGGCAAGCGCGCCGAGGTAGCTGCGGTTACCGAACGCGCAATGGCGGGTGAACTAGATTTCGCCGAGAGCCTCATCGAACGCGTAAAAACTCTTGCTGGCTTGCCGGATTCGGTCTTCGCCGACGTTCAGAAACGCATCACCATCACCACCGGCGCTAAGCAACTCATTGATGCCGTACACGCGGCCGGCGGTAAAGTCGGTGCCGTCTCCGGCGGGTTCAATCAGCTACTCACTCCCTTAGCCCAAATTCTCGAGCTAGATTTCGCACGTGCAAATCAGCTCGAAGTGGTCGATGGTTTTCTAACCGGCAAGGTGCTTGGTGCGATCGTTGACCGTCAGGCAAAGGCAGATGCACTGCTCGAATGGGCGGCTGCCACGTCAACACCGATCGAAAACACGGTTGCTGTCGGAGACGGTGCAAATGACCTATCAATGATGGCGGTTGCCGGTCTCGGCGTCGGCTTCAACTGCAAGCCAATCGTGCGCGAGCACGCGGACTTCATCCTTGAAGGGCATGACCTTTCAAAGTTGACCGAAAAGCTCGGGCTTTAGTGGCCCATTCCTAGGCCGCCGTCAACTGGGATGACCGCACCTGAGATGTAGCTGGCTTCGTTGCTGGCCAACCAGGCAACAACCTTGGCAACCTCTTCAGGCTGGGCAAAACGGCCGGCTGGAATCTTCTTCTTGTACTCGTCCTGCTGAGCTTCTGGAAGCGCAGCGGTCATGTCGGTGTCGATGAATCCAGGAGCAACTACGTTGGCGGTGATGCCACGGGCGCCAAGCTCGCGAGTAACCGAACGGGCCATTCCAACCAATGCAGACTTAGCAGCCGAGTAGTTGACCTGACCGGCAGAGCCGAGTAGACCGACAACCGAACCGATCAGAATGACTCTGCCGAAACGGGCCTTGATCATGCCCTTGGTTGCGCGGCGAAGCACGCGGAAAACACCGTTCAGGTTGGTGTTGATGACTTCTTCAAATTCTTCGTCGGTCATGCGCATCAGCAAGGTATCGCGAGTGATGCCGGCGTTGGCTACCAGAATCTCGACGGCGCCGAGCTTCTCTTCGACCTCGGCAAAGGCCGCGTCAAGAGATGCCGCGTCGGTTACGTCGGCTTTCACGCTTAGGGTTCCCTCTGGACCCTCGCCACTGCGCACGGTAACGGCAACGCGGTGACCCTGACGCACGAATTCTTCGGCGATTGAACGACCGATACCGCGGTTTCCGCCGGTGACCAAAACAGTTCTAGGTGTGCTCATCAGGGTTATCTCTCTAGGGAATACAATTTGACGTGTAGCGCTTGGGACAATAGCAAGTGTACCGTTTTGGGCCGTTTTCAGGCCTTGTCCGCGCGCAATGACTTCATGAAAGGCTCCAAATGAGCAAGCCGCAGAGCGTTACTTCGGTGGGGCAATCCCCCGATGAAGAACGCCGCGATCGTATGAAGAAATACCTGATTTCTCAGGTGGTTCGTGTAGCCTGCATCATCCTTGCCGTTTTTGTTCAGGGCTGGGCAATGTGGATCTTTTTTGCCGGTGCGATCTTCTTGCCTTATTTTGCGGTGGTATTGGCTAACGCCAAGGGTGAGGGGCAGGTAAAGCAGAAGGCTACTGCGGTTGTGGCTCCAACTCTGAAGATCAGCGCGGACGCTTTCACGAGCACCACCAAACCTGCCGAGGAAAACTAAGTTTGCTCGGTCAAGATTTATCAGTCGATAAGTGCTCGAGGGCTGGGTGCACCCAGCTGGCAACGCACAAGTTGAACTGGCGAAACCCCAAGATTCACAGCGAAGATCGGGTGAAAACATGGTTGGCCTGCGACGAACACCTGAGCTTTCTGGTTGACTATTTAGAGACCCGCGGTTTCTTTATCGCGGCCGCCCCCTTTTAGAAAGCAAGCATGAACTACCTTCGAGAATCTTGGCGCCGCTGGGTTGCCTGGTTTCTGTTGGCCGTAGTTTTCGCGATCGCCTGCGGTTTTCTTTCAAACTGGCAGTTCAATCGCCGCACCGAGGCTCTTCAAAAGGTTACTCAAATCGCCGCCAACTACGATCGCGAGCCGGTCGAATTGGCCTCGACAAAATTTCGTGCCAACGATGAATGGCTTCCGGTGAAAATGACCGGTCACTTCTTGCCAGACAACACCCTCTTGGTGCGCAATCGCCCGCTCAACGGTGACCCTGGATTTCTAGAGCTGATTCCATTTCAGCGCAAGGATGGCCTGATTATCGCAATCGAAGCTGGTTGGTTGCCAGCCGATGACCGCTTGAATCCCCCTAAGGTTTATCCGAAGCCAAGTTCCGAGGAGCAAACCATCTGGGGGCGCATTCGTCCATCCGAGCCAACCCTCGACCGCGATGCACCGGCCGGGCAGATTGCCACCATCAACCTGGCCAGTTTCATGAGAAAGGCCGGAGTCAAAGACCGTGCCGTTAGCGAGTTTTACGTTCGTTTGGGCGAAAGCAACTTCACCAAGGATGGATTCCCGAAGTTGTTGAGCAAGCCTCAGCTAGACGAAGGTAATCACCTCAGTTATGCGCTGCAGTGGATTGTGTTCGCGTTGATGGCCTTTAGCGCACTGGTTTGGGCCGTGCTTAAGGAGATCGAATTCAAGCGTGCCGCAACCGATCCGAACTACAAGCCGAAGGTTCGCAAGAAGGTCGGCGACGACGATAACTTCGCCGAAGACATGATTCTGCTCTCTTAGCCCCGAGCGACTAGCTGAGTGAAATCAGGTCGGCGTAGCCGTCGTTCCAATGGTCTTCATCGCCATCAGGCAAAATCAAGACTCGCTCTGGGTTCAGTGCGAGAACCGCACCGACGTCGTGCGAAACCAAAACTACCGCTCCCGTAAAGGTGCTTAGCGCGCGCAGAATCTCTTCGCGGCTGGCCGGGTCAAGGTTGTTGGTCGGCTCATCCAAGAGCAATACGTTTGCTGAAGAAACCACGAGTGAAGCCAGAGCCAAACGAGTCTTCTCGCCACCGCTGAGCACGCCAGCCGGCTTGTTTACGTCGTCACCGGTGAAAAGGAACGAACCCAAGACCTTGCGGGCATCCGTATCGGCCAGCTGAGGCGCGGCACGTTGCATGTTTTCGAGCACCGACTTCGAGACGTCCAGGGTCTCGTGCTCCTGAGCGAAGTATCCGATCTTTAGACCATGACCAGGCACGATCTTGCCGGTGTCGGGGGTGTCTAGACCCGCAAGCATGCGCAACATAGTGGTTTTACCGGCACCGTTCATGCCGATGATGACCACCTTCGAACCCTTATCGATTGCAAGGTCAACCGCGGTGAAAATCTCTAGCGATCCATAACTCTTGCTGAGGTTTTCGGCCATTAGCGGAGTACGACCGCATGGAGCTGGGTCTGGGAACTTGATCTTGGCGACTCGATCGACTTCGCGAACGTCATCGAGTTGGCTCAGCAGGCTCTCGGCGCGGCGAACCATCTGCTTAGCCGCGACCGCCTTAGAGGCCTTGGCGCCAAACTTGGCGGCCTGAATCTGCAGGGTGCTGGCCTTCTTCTCGGCAATGGCACGGTCTCGCTTGCGGCGCTCTTCGTCGGTTTCGCGTGCCTTCTGATACTGACGCCAGCCCATGTTGTAGATATCGATGACACAACGCATCGCATCGAGGTAGAACACTCGGTTCACGGTCTCTTCAACCAGTTCGACGTCGTGACTGATCACGATGAGACCGCCCTGGTAACCCTTGAGGAATTCGCGCAACCAAACCACCGAATCGGCATCCAAGTGGTTGGTTGGTTCGTCGAGAATCATGGTCTCTGCGTCTGAGAACAGAATGCGCGCCAACTCGATGCGGCGACGCTGACCACCCGAAAGGGTTTTCAACGGCTGGTCAAGGATGTGGTCCTTGAGATTTAGGTTGCTCGCGATGGTCGCTGCCTCGGCTTCGGCGGCATAGCCACCGGCGGCCTGAAAGCGCTCTTCAAGCTCTGAATAGCGACGCATGGCGTTGTCATAGACGGCCTCGTCGATGCTGCCCATGTCTTCGGTGCACTTGGCCATTTCGGCGGCAATGTCACCGAGACCACGAGCGTTCAGAATTCTGGTGCGAGCTAGCTCTTCTGGGTCACCGCTTCGTGGGTCCTGCGGTAGGTAACCAATCTCTCCCCCGCGGTCAACGAAACCCTGGGATGGCTGACCATCACCGGCAAGAATCTTGGTGAGCGTGGTTTTACCGGCACCGTTACGACCAACCAGACCGACCTTGTCGCCCTTGTCTACGCGGAAGTTCACTTCAGACATCAGCACGCGTGCACCAATGCGGATCTCGAGATCGCGCACGCTAATCATGAATGTCTCCGTAGTTGATTGATTTGGGCCGCCGCTGGCAGCAAAAAACCCAGTCTACCCTCGAAGCGGCAATTTGCTCGAGGCAGACCGGGTTTGCTGTTTGAAAACTTTAGATCGAGAACCCGATGGCGCGCATTTGCTCTTTGCCATCTTCGGTGATCTTTTCCGGACCCCATGGTGGCATCCAGACCCAGTTGATCCTGAATGCGTCCACGACGCCATCCAAGGCCTCTGCGGTCTGCTCTTCGAGCACGTCGGTAAGTGGGCAACCGGCTGAGGTCAAGGTCATGTTGATCAGCAAGCTGTCATCCTCGGCCTTGTTTAGGCCGTAGATCAACCCGAGGTCGACGATGTTTACGCCGATCTCCGGGTCGATTACATCCTTGAGCGCCTCGATGACCTCGTCATACTTGGCTGGCTCTAGTTCTAGTTCAGACAAGAATTAAGCCTTTACGTAGCGGTCGTAGCCCTCGGCCTCTAGGCGATCGGCTAGCTCTGGTCCACCCTGCTCAGCAATCTTGCCGGCAACGAATACGTGTACGAAGTCTGGCTTGATGTACTTGAGGATGCGGGTGTAGTGAGTGATTAGTAGCAAACCAAAGTCGTTGGCCTCCTTGGCGCGGTTTACGCCCTCAGAAACGATCTTTAGCGCGTCGACGTCTAGACCAGAGTCGGTCTCGTCAAGAACGGCGAACTTTGGCTTGAGCAGCTCTAGCTGAAGAATTTCGTGACGCTTCTTCTCGCCACCAGAGAAACCCTCGTTGACGTTGCGCTCGGTGAAGGTGTTGTCCATCTTCAGTGCATCCATCGCTCCGCGAACATCCTTGATCCAGGTGCGCAGTGCCGGTGCCTCGCCCGCGATTGCGGTCTTGGCGGTGCGTAGGAAGTTTGAAACCGATACGCCTGGAATCTCAACCGGGTACTGCATCGCCAAGAAGAGGCCGGCGCGTGCACGCTCGTCGACCGACATCTCTAGAACGTCTTCGCCGTCGAGCAGAATCTCACCCTCGGTCACGGTGTACTTTGGGTGACCCGCGATTGTGTAGGCAAGGGTCGACTTGCCTGAACCGTTAGGGCCCATGATTGCGTGTGACTCACCGCTGCGGATGGTTAGGTCAACACCCTTGAGGATCTCTTTGGTGCCCTGCTCGGTCTCTACGGTTACGTGCAGGTTCTTGATCTGAAGAATTGCCATTATTTGCTCGTTTTCTTTATTGAAAGTCTTGGATTAGTCGGCGTCGATTTCGAGGAAGATGTCACCGTTGTCGATGATTACCTCGTACTTGGCCACTGGCTCGTAGGCAGGAAGGGTTAGCGCCTCACCGGTCTCGAGAGAGAATTTGGCACCGTGTGCCCAGCACTCGATGGTCTCGTTGTCGACAAAACCCTCGCTCAGTGAGATTTCACCGTGTGAACACTTGTCGTTCAGTGCATAAACCTGGTCTGCCTTGGTGCGAACGATGGCGATAGCTTCTTCGCCGATCTTGACGCGGATGGCCTTGCCCTTTTTGATGTCTTCTACTGCGCAAATGCGAACTGCCATTAGGAGCCGCTCCTTTCAAGTTCTGCCTCAATCGAAGCCGAAAGGCGGCTTTCGATCTCTTCATTTCCGATCTTCTGAATGATTTCGTTCAAGAATCCGCGAACTACGAGGCGACGTGCCTCGCGCTCGTTGATTCCGCGAGCCTGTAAGTAGAAGAGCTGTTCGTCATCGAAACGACCGCTGGCGCTGGCGTGGCCGGCTCCCTCGATCTTTCCGGTTTCGATCTCTAGGTTCGGAACCGAGTCGGCGCGTGCACCGTCGGTCAAGAGTAGGTTTCGGTTGAGCTCGTATGTGTCGGTGCCTTCAGCCGCCATGCGAATCAAAACGTCACCAACCCAAACGGTGTGAGCCTTGTCACCCTGTAGCGCGCCCTTGTAGGTAACGCGCGACTTGCAGTTCGGCACCGCGTGGTCAACGTACAGACGGTTCTCGATGTACTGGCCGGCGTCGGCAAAGTACATGCCTAGAAGTTCAACGTCTCCGCCAGGCTGAGTGAACTCGGCCGAGGTCGAAACGCGCAGAGTCTTGCCGCCCAGGCTAACCACCATGTGGCGAAGCTTAGAGTTACGACCGAGCTTGGCGAACTGTGCCGAGTTGTGAACGGATTCGGTATCCCAGTCTTGAATCGAGATAACGGTGATCTCGGCCTCGTCGCCCACGATTATTTCGACGTTCTCGCCGAGTACTGCTGAACCCTTGTGGTCAAGGATGACGGTTCCGCGTGAGAACGGCTTGGCGTCGATGATGACGTGCAGCGCGCTAGGTGCGGTTGCCTCAGAGTTGATGCCGATCTGGATCTCGCAGTCTGGCTTTGCATCGCCAGGAATGGTTACCAGGTAGGCCTGCTCGGCCGAACCCCAGGCTGCAGCGCTTGGACGGTCTTCAGGGAGACCAGCGCCACCGAATGCATGGTGTTCTGCACCAACCCAGGCGGTGGTTACGCCCTCAGGGTGCTTGATCGAGATGTCGCCGATGTACTCATCCAAGCTGTCGGCGTCTAGACCGGCTAGACGTTCGCTGGTGATGTAGCGGTACTGCTCTTCGACGCGGCTAACCGGGCCAAAGTCGGCAACGTTAGCCGAGCGTAGACGAGCGCTTCGAATCTGAAGTGGCACTCCTGCGCCATGACTGTGTTCTGCCATTCCGTGCTGTGCCGGAACGGTTGAGTTTGAGGTTGTCACTAGCCGACAGCCCCTTCCATCTGCATTTCAATGAGCTTGTTGAGCTCGAGAGCGTATTCCATTGGTAGTTCCTTGGCGATCGGCTCGATGAAACCGCGCACGATCATCGCCATGGCCTCGTCTTCTGGCAAGCCGCGAGACTGTAGGTAGAACAACTGCTCTTCGCTGACGCGCGAAACGGTTGCCTCGTGGCCCATCGAAACGTCATCTTCGCGAACATCCACGTAAGGGTAGGTGTCTGATCGTGAGATGGTGTCAACCAGCAGAGCGTCACAGCGCACTGTGTTCGCCGAGTGGTGGGCGCCAGGCATAACGCGGATTTCACCGCGGTATGAGGTGCGGCCGCCGCCACGAGCGATTGACTTAGAAACGATTGAAGAGCTGGTGTAAGGCGCAAGGTGAATCATCTTGGCGCCGGCATCCTGGTGCTGACCCTCGCCTGCGAAGGCAACCGAAAGGGTCTCGCCGCGAGCGTGCTCACCGGCAAGGATGACCGCCGGGTACTTCATGGTCACCTTTGAACCGATGTTTCCATCGATCCACTCCATGGTTGCACCCTCGTGGCAAATTGCACGCTTGGTAACCAGGTTGTAGACGTTGTTTGACCAGTTCTGGATGGTCGTGTATCGAACGCGAGCACCCTTCTTCACAATGATCTCGACCACTGCAGAGTGCAGTGAGTCTGAGTTGTAGATCGGAGCGGTGCAACCCTCGATGTAGTGCACGTATGAATCCTCATCGGCGATGATCAGGGTGCGCTCGAACTGACCCATGTTCTCGGTGTTGATGCGGAAGTAGGCCTGAAGTGGGATCTCGACGTGAACGCCCTTTGGAACGTAAACGAATGAACCACCTGACCAGACTGCGGTGTTCAACGCTGCGAACTTGTTGTCTCCGGCAGGGATGACAGTACCGAAGTACTCCTGGAAGATCTCAGGGTGCTCTTTGAGAGCGGTGTCGGTGTCTAGGAAGATGACGCCCTGCGCCTCTAGGTCTTCGCGAATCTGGTGGTACACCACTTCAGACTCATACTGGGCGGCAACACCGGCCACAAGGCGGCTGCGCTCTGCCTCAGGGATACCTAGGCGCTCGTAGGTGTTCTTGATGTCGTCTGGCAGGTCTTCCCAGCTGGTTGCCTGCTTCTCGGTCGAACGAACGAAGTACTTGATGTTGTCAAAGTCGATGCCAGAAAGGTCTGAACCCCAGGTTGGCATTGGCTTCTTCAGGAAGTATTCGAAGCCACGCTGGCGACGCTCTAGCATCCAAGCTGGTTCGCTCTTCTTGCCAGAGATGTCGGCAACGACTTCTTCATTGATTCCGCGACGAGCGTTGGTTCCCGCTGCGTCTGAGTCTGACCAACCAAATTCGTAGACGCCGAGGCTGTCTAGTTCTGGGCGATCGATGATGATGTCGGACAAGCCGGCCTCCTCTATATTTTTCGGATTCGAGTGGTTATCTCTACCCGTTAAGTCATTGGTTTCAACTTGGTCACTGCGCGGTTCATTCCCTCAGGCTTGAGCCACTTTTGGTGAAGAATTGCTGTGTCAGACTAGAAGTGTCTTGATCCGGCTACATTGCCGAGAAATCCGTTGAAACTAGGCATAAGTTTACTTCGTGCTTGGTTGGAATGTAAGACCCAAACGCCATGAAAGGTAAAGATTCGATTGATTAGAAGCCTGCTTTCTAGATTTCTAGGTCCACTGTTCTCAGCGGCTCGAATCCCCCTATACGTCTGGGCTTCCCTTGTCAGTCAGGTACTAATCGTGGTCACCGGTGGCGTCGTTCGCCTGACCGGCTCCGGACTCGGTTGCCCTACTTGGCCCAAGTGCACCGAGGGATCCCTGGTAAACACCCCTGAGATGGGAATCCACGGAGTAATCGAGTTCGCTAATCGCCTGCTCACCTTCGTGCTGGCTCTGGTAGCGGTACTGACCTTCGTGGCCGTGGTTCGCCTAGGTAAGAAGTTGCGTAAGGGCTTGTTAGCCCCGGCACTCATCCTTGGTCTCGGAATTCCGGCACAGGCCGTCTTGGGTGGATTCACGGTTCGCACGCACCTAAACCCTTGGTTTGTCGGTGCTCACTTCGTGCTCAGCGGCTACATGATTGCTGTGGCATCGGTATTGGTCTTCAGGGCATTCAAGACCGAACACATAGCTGTGTCGCCGACCATCTACCGTTTTGCCAATGGCATTGCCGCCTCGGGAGTCATTGCCGTGCTGGTCGGAGTCTTGGTTACCGGTGCAGGCCCGCACTCGGGTGACGCACAGAGCGTTCGCAATGGCCTAGACCTAGAGATTTGGCAGCACTTCCACAGCTACCCTGCCTACCTGATGATTACCTTGGTCATCATGCAACTGGGCCTATTGATTCGCCGTGATGGCAAGTTTGCCGGCAGCTTCCAGTCAAAGGTGCTAACCGGGCTGCTAGTTGTCTCGGTATACCAAGCCGTCATTGGTGTCGTACAGGCAAGGATGGGTGTACCGCCACTGCTGGTTGGTCTACACATGCTCGGTGCCGCATCGCTTTGCTCATTGCTCACCTTCCAGTGGCTAGTGGTACGCGGAAAGCCTTCGGTTAGCGCCGATGTCTAGAGTCTTCTGGTTTCGCCGTGATCTGCGCCTAAACGATAACCCCGCGCTAAACGCAGCGATTCACGGCAGCGTGGCCGATGGAGACTCGAAGGTAGCCGCTGTCTACGCCGTCGACCTGGATGCCTTTTATGCGCTTAGCGGTATCCGTCAACACTCGTTGGTGGCATCCCTGGACGCCCTAGGCGAATCCATGGGCAGAATGCTGACCATTCGTCACGCTTCAAAGGAATCAGGAATCTCGGTTGCGGAAGCGATCGTTGCTGTAGCGAAGAAGGTAGAGGCCAAGATCGTCCACGCCACGCGCGCGTTCGACCCGGCCGGTGTCTCAGAGCAAAACGCGGTCGGCCTGGCGCTCGCCGCGGCAGGCGTCTTCCTTGAACTGACCGGCAGCTACTATGCGGTAGATCCGGGGGCCGTCGCAAAGCCGGATGGGTCGCCGTACAAGGTCTACACCCCGTACTTCAAGCGTTGGTTTGAGATCGGTTGGGATAAGCCTCAGGCGCTCGCCGAAGTCGGCCACCGCTGGTTTATTGCCGAACCGTGCCAGGGTCGCCCGGTGCCGAGCAAGGACTCCCCTTTTGAGATCAAAGCCGGCGAGGCCTATGCCTTGCGCACCTGGGAGCGGTTCAAGAAGCGGGCGTTGTTCAACTACGACGAAATGCGCAATCGCGCGGACGTCAGTGGAACCTCGCACCTGAGCCATGCCTTGGCTTTCGGTGAAATTCACCCACGCACCCTCTTGGCAGAGTTGGCTGACTCCCCCGGCCACAACGTCTATCGCAAAGAAATCGCCTGGCGAGAGTTTTACGCCGATGTGTTGTGGCGCAATCCACACACCACGACCGAGTATTACGAGCCGCGTTTCGCCGAGATGCGCTATGACGAAGGCGAACAGGCCGAGGCTCGTTTCGAGGCTTGGAAGCAGGGAAAGACCGGTTATCCGATGGTCGACGCGGGCATGCGCCAGCTGCTGACCACCGGTTGGATGCACAACCGAGTGCGCATGATCGTAGCTTCGTTTTTGGTCAAGGATCTGCACCTCGAATGGCAGCGCGGAGCGGCCTGGTTTGAGGAGTGCCTAACCGACTTTGACCCGGCATCTAATGCCCACGGCTGGCAGTGGACTGCGGGTTGTGGAACCGACGCCTCGCCTTACTATCGTGTTTTCAACCCGATTCTGCAGGGACTCAAGTTTGATCCGCGTGGCGACTATGTACGCAAGTATGTTCCAGAGTTGGCGCACATTTGGGATGCCACCATCCATGAGCCTTGGAATCGTCTGGATGGGCTCGCTCACGGCTACCCTGCGCCGATCGTTGACCACTCGGTCGAGCGAGACGAATCGCTAGCCAGATTGGCCGAAATCAAGATTTTGAAAGAAGAATACCCGGGCAAATAACCCTGGAATTTCGCCGCTTAGAACGGCAGTAGTGGGTCGATCGCGATGACCACGAAGAGCAGGGTCAAGTATGAATTGGCCATGTGGAACAAACGCATCGGGTTCTTGACTTCGCCCGCGACGCCCTGACGATAAAGGCGATAAGCCTCAACCACGAACCAGCCACCCGAAAGCACCGAAACAACCGTGTAGGTCCAGCCCATGTGGGCAACCGGGATGAGCAACAGGGTCGAAGCCACTAGAGCCCAAGCGTAAAGAATGATCTGAATAGCGACGGTGTTTGCATTGCGAACCACTGGAAGCATCGGCACGCCGGCACTCGCGTAATCCTCTTTGTAGCGCATCGAAAGCGGCCAGTAGTGCGGCGGTGTCCAAAGGAATATGACCAGGAACAGAATCCAGGCTGCTGGATCGACTCGACCGGTTACCGCGGCCCAGCCGATTGCAACCGGCATTGCGCCGGCAGCTCCACCCCAGACGATGTTCTGAGGGGTGCGGCGCTTGAGCAACAGGGTGTAAACGAATACGTAGAACAAGATGGCGGCAAGAGAAAGTGAGGCGGCTAGCCAGTTGGTGAAAATGCCTAGCCAGAGAATCGAAGAGACGCCGATAACCCAAGAAAATACCAGCGCCTCGCGCTTAGAAAGATCGCCGGTAACTAGCGGGCGTCCCTTGGTGCGACCCATGATCTTGTCGATATCGGCATCGATGTAGCAGTTGAAGGCGTTGGCTGAACCTGCGCTAAGTGCGCCACCCACGAGGGTTGCCAGCACGAGCCACAGGTTCGGAATGCCCTGTTGGGCCAGAATCATGGTCGGAACCGTGGTAATCAAAAGCAGCTCAATCACGCGTGGTTTCGTGAGAGCGATGTATGCCTTGATCTTGTTCATTTCATCTAAGTCTAAATCAAGCATTGGCTCGACTATTCCTGACGCCGAAACTTGGGTCGGGAATAAAGAAAAGTAAAGGTGGGCTTTACTAGTTACTCGCGGCGCGTTTCAGTGCCTCAAAACCCCTATCGGGTATAGACTTTTGAAGGTTGGAACACCGCGGGTAATCGCGACTTCCACCAATTCAAAATGGCGACGGCGCCAAATCTAATAGACATAGCCTGAACGGCTAACTAATTCGAAGGAGCTGTCTTGTCAGCATTCCAATGGACCGAACTTGATTCACGCGCAGTTGACACCGCCCGAGTTCTTGCAGCAGATGCAGTTGAAAAGGTTGGCAATGGCCACCCAGGAACCGCAATCAGCCTTGCGCCAGTCGCCTACCTACTCTTCAACAAGGTCATGCGCCACGACCCGAAGGACGATCGCTGGCTAGGCCGCGACCGTTTCATTCTTTCGGTCGGCCACTCATCCTTGACCATCTACAACCAGTTGTTCTTGCACGGCTACGGCCTCGAGCTCGACGACATCAAGGCACTGCGCACCTGGGGTTCGAAGACTCCTGCCCACCCAGAGTTTGGTCACACCAAGGGTGTTGAAATCACCACCGGCCCTCTCGGTCAGGGCCTCGCGTCAGCAACCGGTTTTGCCTATGCAGCTCGCTATGAGCGCGGACTATTCGACCCAGCCGCACCGGCAGGCACCAGCCCATTCGATCACTTTGTCTACGTAATTGCCGGTGACGGTGACATGCAGGAAGGTGTAACCGCCGAGGCTGCTTCGCTTGCCGGTCACCAGAAGCTGGGCAACCTAGTCGTGATCTACGACTCGAACCAGATTTCGATCGAAGACGACACCAACATCGCTTTCACCGAGAGCGTTACCGCTCGCTACGAGTCATACGGCTGGCACACCCAGACCGTCGACTGGAAGAAGACTGGCAACTACGTAGAAGACGTCGAAGAGCTTTACAACGCAATCGAGAAGGCCAAGGCCGAGACCGACAAGCCATCTTTGATTACCCTTCGCACCATCATCGGTTGGCCTTCACCAAAGAAGCAGAACTCGGGCAAGATCCACGGTTCTGCCCTAGGCGCCGAAGAACTCGCCGGTCTAAAGACCGTGCTTGGCTTCGACCCAGAAAAGACCTTCGAGGTTGACCCAGCCGTTCTAGAACACACCCGCGACGCATCCCGTTTCAACCGTGAGCGCGCCGCCTGGGAAGCATCATTCGACGCCTGGGCCTCAGAGAACGCCGACAAGAAGACTCTTCTCGAGCGCATCGTGTCGGGCGAGACCCCATCCGAGCTTGAAGCTGCGTTGCCAGTCTTCGAAGGTGGCAGCTCAATCTCGACCCGTGTCGCATCTGGCAAGGTAATCAATGCGATTGCCAAGGTAATGCCTGAGCTATGGGGTGGTTCGGCCGACCTAGCCGACTCAAACATGACCACCATCGAGGGCGGCAAGTCGTTCGTTCCGACCGAGTGGTCAACCCACGAGTGGAGCGCAGACCCATACGGTCGTATCATGCACTTCGGTATTCGCGAGCACGCAATGGGCTCAATCTTGAACGGTATCGTTCTGCACGGTAACACTCGTGCGTTCGGTGGAACCTTCTTGATCTTCAGCGACTACATGCGTCCAGCTGTTCGCCTCGCGGCATTGATGGGTATTCCATCTATCTTCGTCTGGACCCACGACTCGATCGCTCTCGGTGAAGATGGCCCTACCCACCAGCCAATCGAGCAGCTAGCCACCTTGCGTGCGATTCCAAACCTAGACATGGTTCGCCCAGCCGACGGTAATGAAACCGCTTACGCCTGGAAGACCGTGCTCGAGCGTCGCCAGGGTCCAGCGGGTCTAGCGCTAAGCCGTCAGAACCTGCCGGTTTACACCCGCGGTGCTGCAGACGAGACCGGCGTTGTTTACGCAGGAGCCGAAAACACCTCAAAGGGCGCTTACACCCTGCTTGAAGCTGCCAACGGCAAGCCTGAGGTCATCCTCATCGCTACCGGTTCTGAAGTTGAGATCGCAATCAAGGCTCGACTAGAGCTCGAGGCCGCGGGTGTTGCAACTCGCGTGGTCTCTGCTCCTTGCCTCGAGTGGTTCGACGAGCAGCCAGCCGCCTACCGCGAGCAGGTTCTTCCTTCAAGCGTGAAGGCAAAGGTCTCGGTTGAGGCCGGTCTAAACCTAGGTTGGAGCAAGTACGTGGGCCCATTCGGCAAGAGCGTATCGATCGAACACTTCGGTGCCTCGGCATCGCCTGCAATCCTCTACCGCGAATTCGGTATGACCGCAGAGGCTGTTGTTGCAGCCGCTCGCGAGTCGATCGCAGCCCTCTAAACCCCATTCGATTTACAAACTTTTAAGAACACGGAGAACACAATGTCAAACAGCCCACTAGCTCAGCTAGCAGCAAACGGCGTCAGCATCTGGCTAGACGACCTATCTCGCTCACGCATCGTTTCAGGTGGCCTACGCGACCTAATTCACAACCGTTCGGTTTCAGGTGTAACCACCAACCCGACCATCTTCGCCGGCGCACTTGCCAAGGGTGAGGGTTACCAGGCTCAGGTTGCCGAGCTGGCCGCTGCAGGCGCAACCGCCGAGCAGGCTATCTTCGAAATCACCACCAAGGATGTTGCCGACGCCTGCGACATCTTCGCCGGTGTGTACGAGCGCACCAACGGCTTCGATGGTCGCGTTTCGATCGAGGTTGAGCCAGGTCTTGCCAACGACGCAGAAGGTACCATCAAGCAGGCCAGGGAGCTTTTCGCAAAGGTTAACCGCGAGAACGTAATGATCAAGATTCCGGCAACCAAGCCTGGTCTTGCAGCGATCACCGCTGTTATCGCTGCCGGTATCAGCGTCAACGTGACCCTAATCTTCTCAATCGAGCGCTACCGTGCAGTTATCGCTGCCTACATCGCAGGTATCGAGCAGGCCAAGGCAAACGGTCACGACATCTCGAAGATTCACTCGGTTGCTTCATTCTTCGTGTCACGCGTTGACACCGAGGTTGACAACCGCTTAGTTGCAGCTGGTCACCCAGAGCTAAAGAGCCAGGCTGCACTCGCCAACGCTCGTCTTGCTTACGAGCTATTCGAAGCAGAGTTCTCTACTCCTGTTTGGGCAAACCTAGCTGCTGCCGGTGCAAACGTTCAGCGCCCACTGATGGCTTCAACCGGTGTAAAGGACCCTAACCTTCTAGACACCCTTTACGTGACCGAGTTGGTTGCTCCTCAGCTGGTAAACACCATGCCTGAGAAGACCATGGAAGCCGTTTACGACCACGGAATCGTCCCTGCAGCTTCGATCACCAACAACTATGAGTCGGCCCGCGAGGTTCTTGCGAACGTTGCTGCCGCAGGCGTATCGCTTGATGACGCAACCGAAGTTCTCGAAAAAGAGGGTGTTGAGAAGTTCATCATCTCGTGGAACGAGCTAGTCGCAACCGTTGACACCGCTCTAAAGGCTGCCAAGTAACCATGACCCTAAAGGTAGTTACTTCGGGCACCGCCAGTGGTGCGGTCGCCGAATTCGTTCCTGTGCTAGTAGCCGACAAGGTTGCCAGCCGCATTGCCGCCAAAGACTTCACGCTTTGGGGCAAGGATGCCGAGTCAGAGTCTTCAATCCGTTTGGGTTGGGTCAACTCTGCAAACGACTCTGCTCCCCTGGTTGACTCGATCATCGCGCTTCGTGATGAGTTTGCCGCCAAGGGTGTTACCCGTTTCGTGCTTTGCGGCATGGGTGGTTCATCTTTGGCTCCAGAGGTAATCACTCGCACCGCTGGTGTCGAACTGGTCGTTCTTGACTCGACCGACGCCGACCAGGTTGGTGCCGCTCTTGCTGGCGACCTACAGAAGACCGCAATCATCGTCTCGTCGAAGTCTGGCTCAACCGTTGAGACCGACTCACAGAAGCGCGTCTTTGAAAAGGCCTTCACGGATGCCGGCATCGACAAGGCCGACCGCGTCGTGATTGTTACCGACCCGGGTTCACCGATGGAAGCCGCGGCTAAAGCTGACGGTTACCGCATTTTCAACGCAGACCCGAATGTCGGCGGCCGCTACAGCGCTCTTACCGCCTTCGGAATCGTTCCATCTGGTCTAGCCGGTGTTGATATCGCCTCTCTACTAGCGGAGGCTCGCGAAGTTGCACCGCTTTTGGCTAGCGACTCAGCAGAGAACCCAGCTTTGGTGCTAGGCGCGGCCTTGGCCAAGACCTACGGCGAGTACGGTTACCGAGACAAGATTGGAATCGTCACCGACGGCACTCCGATCGTTGGTTTCGGCGACTGGGCGGAGCAGTTGATTGCAGAATCAACCGGCAAGATCGGCAAGGGTATCCTGCCAGTAGTTCTAGACCCACAGAGCCAAGAGCTTCACTCTGGCCTGGCTGACTTGCTGGCCGTACGCGTGGTTGCCGATGCAACCACCGTGGGCGGCGACGAAGTGGCCGTTTCTGGCCCACTAGGCGCTCAGTTCCTGCTTTGGGAGTACGCGACCGTTATCGCTAGCCGTCTGATTGGCATCAACCCGTTTGACCAGCCAGACGTAGAGTCAGCCAAGATTGCTGCCCGCGGCATGCTTGAGCAGCGCGATGCAGTCATCCCTGCCCTGTTTGAGAACTCAAGCATCGAAGTTCGTGCCACCTCACTAGAGCTAGGTTCGGCAAGCACCATCACCGAAGCCATCAAGGTGCTATTGGCTCAGGTTTCAGACGACGACGGCTACCTTTCGGTTCAGGCTTACCTCGACCGCACTTCGGTGCCAGAGGCTGCCGAACTGCGCGATCTTTTCGCTAAGGCAACCCGTCGCCCGGTGACCTTCGGTTGGGCTCCACGCTTCTTGCACTCAACCGGTCAGTACCACAAGGGTGGCCCGCGTCAGGGTGTCTACCTTCAGATTGTTGCAAAGGCTACGCAGGACATTCAGGTTCCTGGTCGTGACTTCAGCTTTGGCGAGCTAATCGCCTCGCAGGCTGCCGGTGACGCCAAGGTGCTCGGTGCCCTAGACCGCCCGGTGTTGACCCTTACCTTGGGTGAAGCTAAGGCCGGTCTAGCAGCAATCAAGAACGCAATCGCTTAAGGATAATAATCTCGATGAGTCAGATTTCTGCGGGTAACAACCCGCTTCGCGACCCGGCGGATCGCCGTCTGAACCGAATTGCGGGCCCAAGTAGCCTCGTAATCTTCGGTGTGACCGGTGACCTGTCGCGCAAGAAACTAATGCCTGCGGTCTATGACCTGGCTAACCGTGGCCTATTGCCGCCAGGCTTCGCTTTGGTTGGTTTTGCTCGTCGCGACTGGGCCGATCAAGACTTCGGCGCACAGGTCAAAGAAGCGGTAAAGCAGTACGCCCGCACCCCTTGGTCTGAAGAGGTCTGGGAGCAGCTTGCCACCGGTATCCGCTTCGTCTCGGGTGAGTTCGATGACGACGCCGCCTTCGACCGCCTGAAGGAGACCATCGAGAAGCTCGACAAGGAGCGTGGCACCAACGGAAACCACGCGTTCTACCTTTCGATTCCACCTAAGGCCTTCGCTCAGGTATGTCAGCAGCTTTCGCGCAGTGGTTTGGCATCGCCAAAGCCAGACGAGTTCCGTCGCGTGGTTATCGAAAAGCCTTTCGGTCACGACCTTCAGTCTTCTCGTGAACTAAACGACGTTGTCGAGTCGGTCTTCCCGCCTGAGTCGGTCTTCCGCATCGACCACTACCTGGGTAAAGAGACCGTGCAGAACATCCTGGCCCTTCGCTTTGCGAACCAGATGTTCGAGCCGCTCTGGAACGCCAACTACATCGACCACGTGCAGATCACCATGGCCGAGGACATCGGTGTTGGCGGCCGTGCCGGTTACTACGACGGCATCGGTGCCGCTCGCGACGTGATTCAGAACCACTTGCTGCAGCTGCTAGCGCTGACCGCGATGGAAGAGCCAGTTTCATTCGACGCGGATGACCTTCGCGCCGAAAAGGAAAAGGTTTTGTCAGCTGTTCGTCTTCCTGAAGATCTTGGCAAGCACACCGCTCGCGGTCAGTATGCCGGCGGTTGGCAGGGTGGCGAGCACGTTCTCGGCTTCCTAGAAGAAGACGGCATGAACCCTGAGTCAATCTCAGAGACCTACGCCGCAATGCGTCTAGACATCAACACTCGCCGCTGGGCCGGAGTGCCGTTCTACCTTCGCGCCGGAAAGCGCCTTGGTCGCCGAGTCACCGAAATTGCAGTGGTATTCAAGCGAGCACCTCAGCAGTTGTTCGAAGAGAGCCAGACCTCGGCACTCGGCGCTAACGCGTTGGTTATTCGCGTTCAACCAGACGAGGGTGTAACCATCCGCTTCGGCTCGAAGGTTCCTGGTGTTGGTATGCAGGTTCGCGACGTAACCATGGACTTCGGTTATGGTCACGCGTTTACCGAGGCAAGCCCTGAGGCTTACGAGCGACTAATCCTCGACGTACTACTCGGCGACGCTCCCCTATTCCCACGTCACAAGGAAGTTGAACTTTCTTGGATGATTCTTGACCCGATCGAAGAGTTCTGGGCTAAGCAGCCTGGCCAGCCAGAGCAGTACCGCCCTGGCACCTGGGGTCCATCATCTGCCGACGACATGCTGTCACGCGACGGCCGAGCTTGGAGAATTCCGTGATCAAGTCACTACCAAACACCACAATCAGCAAGGTCTCTAAGGCCTTGGTCACCATCCGTGAAGAGGGCGGCGCAGTCGCTCTCGGTCGCGTGTTGACACTGATCATCGAAACCGACCTAGACGGTCTCGAGCGTGCCATCAAGGCGGCCAATGACGCTTCACGCGAGCACCCATGCCGCGTTATCGTTTTGGCTAGCGAGAGCAACGCCAGCACCCAGGAAGCTCGCCTAGATGCCGAGATTCGTGTCGGTGGCGATGCCGGAGCTTCAGAAGTTATCGTGCTTCGCGCCTATGGGGAGGCTGCCAAGGATGGCGAGAGCCTCGTCACTGGACTTTTGCTACCGGATGCCCCTGTGGTTGCCTGGTGGCCTGATCAGGCCCCTGAGAAGGCGGCTACCTCGTCTATCGGACGAATCGCCACCCGCCGCATCACGGATGCCGCCAGCCAGAAGAACCCAAACGAGTTCCTAAAGCACCTAGCTCAGACTTACACGCCGGGCGACAGCGACTTTGCATGGACTCGTCTAACTCTGTGGCGTGCCCAGTTGGCTGCCATTCTCGACCAGCCACCTTATGACGCAGTGACCGCAGTAGACGTCACCGGCGCCAGCGACTCGCCTAGCACCGACCTCTTGGCTGCCTGGCTTGAGCTTCAGTTGGGTGTCAAGGTAAACGTAATTCGTAGCGAGCGTGGCCACGCGGTTGCCGGAATCAAGGGCGTCAAGTTGCACCGCGCATCTGGCGACATCGAAATCGTCCGCAACGTACCTGACGTGGCAACTTTGATTCAGCCGACTCAGCCGACCCGAGAAATCAGCCTTCCGCGCCGTAGCCTGCGCGACTGCCTGAGCGAAGACCTTCGTCGCCTCGACCCAGATGATCTGTTCGGCAAGGTAATCACCAAGGGCTTCGGCAAGTAATGACCACCCTGGTTAATCGCTTCAAGGATGGCGCATCGGTTGCCCGCAATGTGGCCGAGGCTTTCTTCGAAAAGATGGACGAGGTTCTTGCTGAAAAGTCTGAGGCTCACGTAGCCATTACCGGCGGAACCGTCGGCATCGCAACTCTTGCCGAAATTGCCGCTAACCCGCGTGCGGCGTCGTTCGATTTCAACCGCATCAACTTCTGGTGGGGCGATGAGCGATTCGTGCCGGCAGCTGACGGCGACCGAAATGCACTTCAGGCGCACAATGCACTGTTTTCGAAGATCTCGATTGACTCTTCAAAACTGCACCCGTTTCCGAGTGCCGACAACGGTTTGACCCTGGATGAAGCAGCTGCACAGTTTGCCGAGTATGTAGCGACCGTGAAGCCGCATTTTGATCTCGTATTTCTTGGAATGGGGCCTGACGGTCACATCAACAGCCTGTTCCCGGGCAAGGCGACTCCGGAAGCCGGTTTGCAGATTGTTGCCGAGCACGACTCTCCAAAGCCGCCACCCCAGCGCCTAACCTTCACCTATGAGGCGATGAACGCAGCCGATGAGATTTGGTTCACCATAGCCGGTGCAGACAAGGCCGATGCAGTAAACGTTGCCTTTGGCGACGACCCAACCTCGTTGCCAGTCGGTCGAGTTCACGGTGTAAAGCGCACCGTCTGGTTCGTCGATCAGACCGCCGGTCAGACCACCTGGGGTTGCTAATCAAATAGTGACTCAAACAAAAATGCCCCTCCTAGTGAGGGGCATTTTGATTTAAGTTTCTTTATTCGCCGGCTGCGGCAGCCTCTGCCAAACGAACGCGACGTTCGCGAACCGCGGCAACTGCCTCTTCGAGTAGCTCTTTGGCTTCATCTTCGGTGCGACGTTCCTTGACGTAGGCAAGGTGAGTCTTATAAGGCTCGTGCTTTGCGATTACCGGTGGGTTGTCTTTATCTTGACCAGCCGGAAGACCGCAGTTTGGGCAGTCGAGTTGCTCGGGAATTTCGACTTCGTCAACGTTGGCCGCAAATGCGCGATTGGTGGCGTGGCCGTTTGAGCAGTAGTAGTTGCGCTCTACGCGCGCTGCTTGAAACCCGCGATCGGCTTCACCCATTGGGCCTGCGCCGACACGAGAACCGCGGATTGCTGAACCACCGTTGGACATTTTTACCTATTAAGCCACTAGGTGGAAGCGGGTGAATAGACCGAGAGTAATGATTACTACGATCCAGACCACGCCCAGGATGATGGTGATGCGGTTTAGGTTGCGCTCTGCAACACCTGAGGTGCCGAGTGCAGAGGTAACGCCGCCGCCGAACATGTCAGAAAGACCGCCACCGCGACCCTTGTGCAAAAGAATAAGCAGGGTAAGAAGCAGTGAGGTGATTGCTAGAAGCACCTGAAGTGCGATCTGAAGTGCGGCCATTAGGGCGTAATCCTTTAGTTGAAGCGGTCTTAGGAAATTATAGGGCGATGTGCTTCAAGAAACGAGCAATACCGCTGAACTCTTCTGCGTCGAGGCTAGCGCCACCGACCAATACTCCGTCAACCTCGGTGCTGCGCAAGAAGCCGGCAACGTTGTTGGCCTTGACCGAACCGCCGTAAAGGATGCGGGTTGCCTGGGCTAGCTCTTCGCCGAACTGAGCAGCTAGTGCCTCGCGAATCTTGCCACAAACTGCAGCAGCTTCCTCAGCGGTAGCTACCTTACCGGTGCCAATTGCCCAGACTGGCTCGTAAGCGATGACGAATTCGCCAAGCTTGTCGTGACCGGCCAAAGCAGCCAAAGTCTGGCGAACCGGAACGGCACTCTGGCCTTCGGTCTCGAGTTCTTCAAGAGTTTCACCAACGCAGATCACTGGAACTAGACCGTGACGGAAAGCCGCAGCGGTCTTGGCCTGGATGACATCGTCACCCTCTGAGTGATACTGGCGACGCTCTGAGTGACCAACCAAAACATACTTGACGTCAAGCTTGCTTAGGAATGCACCCGAGATTTCACCGGTGTAAGCACCTGAGTCAAATTTCGAAAGGTCCTGAGCGCCGAGGCCAAGCTCTAGCTTGTCTGCGTCGATCAGGGTCTGCACCGAACGGATGTCGGTGAATGGAGGAAACACAACGACCTCAGTGGTCTTATAGTCGTGGTCTGCATCGTTCAGGGTCCATGAAAGCTTCTGCACCAAGGCGATTGCCTGCTGGTGGTCGAGGTTCATCTTCCAGTTGCCTGCGATTAGCGGAACGCGGTTAGCCATTTGGCCCTCCAAGTGATTGTTTGAATGCCGGTAATCGGCTTTCGATTTATTAGTCGTTTAGAACTTCGATGCCCGGAAGCTTCTTGCCCTCGAGGAACTCGAGGCTAGCGCCACCACCGGTTGAGATGTGACCGAACTGGTCGTCGTTGAAGCCAAGGATGCGTACAGCAGCGGCAGAATCGCCACCACCCACGACGCTTAGACCCTGAACCTCGGTCAATGCCTTCGCCACCGCACGGGTTCCGTTAGCAAACTTGTCGATCTCGAACACTCCCATTGGGCCGTTCCAGAACACGGTCTTCGAAGAAGCGATTTCGGCTGCGAATCGGGCTGCCGACTCTGGGCCGATGTCTAGGCCAAGGCCCTTGTCGCCGAATGGGCTTGACTCGATGGCGTCGGCTGCAGTCACAGCAACCTCTGCATCGGCACCAAACTTAGAGGCAACCACGATGTCGGTCGGAAGAATAACTTCGATGCCAAGCTCGGCAGCACGCTTTAGGTACTCTTTGCAGGTGTCGATCTGGTCTACCTCAAGCAGGCTTGCGCCTACCTTGTGACCCTGAGCGGCTAGGAAGGTGAACACCATTCCGCCACCGACTAGAAGCTTGTTTACGGTTGGCAACAGGTGGTCGATAACGCCCAACTTGTCGCTGACCTTTGAACCACCAAGAACTACCGCGTATGGGCGCTCTGGGGTGCTGGTTAGGCGAGTCAGAACATCAAGTTCCTTCTCGATAAGAAGGCCAACCGCGCTCGGTAGCGCCTTGGCAAGTTCATACACGGATGCCTGCTTGCGGTGCACAACACCGAAGCCATCGCTAATGAAGAAGTCGCCGAACTCGGCTAGCTTTGCGGCGAAGGCCTCGCGCTCAGACGCATCCTTGCTGGTCTCGCCCGGGTTGAAGCGCAGGTTCTCAAGAACTACGACTCCCCCGTTGTCTAGTGCCTTCACGGCACCCCGTGCCTCGCTGCCGACGGTGTCGGAAGCGAAGAACACAGGCTGACCGAGAAGCTCGCCGAGACGCTTTGCAGCTGGCTCAAGCGAGTACTTTGCTTCAGGCGCACCCTCTGGGCGACCAAGGTGTGAAATAACAACTACCTTGGCGCCCTGATCTACCAAATACTTGATGGTTGGAACAGAGGCAACGATGCGACCGTCATCGGTGATGCGGGTTCCGTCAAGCGGGACATTTAGGTCGCAGCGGATAACTACCCGCTTGCCGTCAAGGTTTGGCAGATCTGAGAGTTTACGCATGTTTTTAGAGCTTGCTCGCTACTAGTTCGGTTAGTTCAACTAGGCGGTTTGAGTAACCCCACTCGTTGTCGTACCAAGAGCTGATCTTTACGGTACGGCCGATGACCTTGATTAGGCCAGCGTCAACGATTGATGAGTGTGGGTCGGTAACGATGTCGCTTGAAACGATCTCGTCTTCGGTGTACTTCAAGATGCCCTTCATCGGGCCTGATGCCGCAGCAGCCTTGTAGGCAGCCTGGATCTGCTCGACGGTGACGTCGGTCTTTGAAACTAGGGTCAGGTCGGTGATCGAACCGGTTGGGACTGGAACGCGAAGTGCGTAACCGTCTAGCTTGCCCTTTAGTTCTGGAAGAACTAGGCCGATTGCCTTAGCAGCACCGGTTGACGATGGAACGATGTTGATGCCGGCTGCACGAGCGCGACGTAGGTCGCCGTGTGGGCCATCCTGAAGGTTCTGGTCAGCGGTGTAAGCGTGAACGGTGGTCATTAGACCGTTCTCGATACCGAAGTTGTCGTTGAACACCTTTGCGAATGGAGCAAGGCAGTTGGTGGTGCAAGACGCGTTCGAGATGATGTGGTGGTTTGCTGGGTCGTATAGGTGCTCGTTTACACCGATTACGAAGGTTGCAGCGTCGCCGGTTGCAGGTGCTGAGATTAGAACCTTCTTGGCGCCAGCGGTGATGTGAGCCTTTGCAGCCTCAGCGTCGGTGAAGCGGCCGGTTGACTCGATAACGATGTCAACGCCTAGCTCGCCCCAAGGAAGGTCGGCTGGGTTGCGCTCTGCTAGAACCTTGATGATGTTGCCACCAACGATGATGTTCTGACCGTCTACTGATACGTCCTGAGGAAGTCGACCGGTTACTGAGTCGTACTTTAGAAGGTGTGCAAGTGACTTAGGGTCACTTAGGTCGTTTACTGCAACGATCTCAAGCTCGGTGCCCTTTGCAAGAGCGGCGCGAAGATAGTTACGTCCGATACGGCCGAAACCGTTAATGCCAACACGAATAGCCACTTAGTTCTCCAAATGGTTTGGGCGCCACAAAAGGCGCGTGATTTTGGTTTGTTTATTTTGGTGATTCACCACGCGCCGTTGGGTGGAAAAACTAGTCTCAGACTAGCAGTAAACCGCGTTTTTTACGCGCGTGCTGCTTCGAAACGCGCCTGAACGTCGGCCCAGTTAATGATGTTCCAGAATGCCTTCACGTAGTCACCCTTTACGTTGACGTAGTCAAGGTAGAAAGCGTGCTCCCACATGTCGAGCATCAGTAGCGGGGTGCTACCGGCGACAACGTTGCCCTGCTGGTCGTAAAGCTGCTCGATGATCAAGCGCTTGCCTAGGTGATCCCAAGCTAGGAAGCTCCAACCAGAGCCCTGAATGCCCATGGCGCTCGCATTGAAGTGAGCCTGGAATGCCTCGAATGAACCGAAGAACTCGTTGATTGCGGCTGCTAGCTCACCCTGTGGGCGGTCGCTGTTTGCCGGAGCTAGGTTGTTCCAGAAGATTGAGTGGTTTACGTGGCCACCAAGGTGGAAGGCAAGGTCCTTCTGAAGCTTGTTTACCCAGGTGAAGTCGTTCTTCGCGCGGGCTTCTTCAAGCAGGTCAAGGGTCGCGTTTGCGCCGGCAACGTAGGCTGCGTGGTGCTTTGAGTGGTGCAGCTCCATGATGCGAGCCGAGATGCTTGGCTCCAGTGCTGCGTAGTCGTAGGTGAGTTCCGGAAGAACGTACTTGCTCATTTTTGCTCCTTGTTAGGTGTTAAGAGGTTTAGTCGGGTTGAGGAACGGATTATTCCGTTACTCCTCTAAGTCGTCTGGGATGAATGCGTCGGTTGGTGGCAAGCCGTTGTCGGCGGCGTGCTTGTCTGCCATCGCCAGCAGTCGGCGAATTCGGCCGGCAATCGCATCCTTGGTCATCGGCGGGTCTGATAGGTGACCAAGCTCGTCGAGGCTTGCCTGCTTGTGCTTCAAACGCAGTTCTCCCGCGTAGCGCAGGTGCTCTGGGATGCCAGGGCCGAGTAGCTCAAGGGCTCGCTCAACGCGGGCTCCTGCGGCGACAGCGGCCTGTGCCGAACGGCGTAGGTTGGCGTCATCGAAGTTGGCAAGGCGATTAGCGGTAGCGCGAACCTCACGGCGAAGGCGCATTTCTTCCCAGCGCAAAACCTGAGTGTGAGCACCGATTTGAGTCAAGAGGGTGGCGATGGCTTCGCCTTCGCGAATCACAACCCGGTAAACGCCTCGAACTTCACGAGCCTTAGCGATTACACCGAGACGTCGGGCGACACCAACTAGTGCCATTGCCGCCTCGTTGCCAGGTGCGGTGATTTCTAGGGCAGCTGAACGACCCGGGTCGGTAAGTGAGCCGTGAGCCAAGAAGGCACCGCGCCAAACTGCTTGGGCTTCTTCGATTGAGCCAGAAACCAGGGTTGCCGGCAGGCCTCGCACTGGGCGACCGCGGCTGTCGAGCAAGCCGGTCTGACGTGCCAGCACGTCACCCTGCTTTACTACTCGAACCTGATAGCGGCTGGTGCGACGAATTCCACTCGGTGAAATGATTGCCAAATCGCTTTCGATTCCAAAAAGTTCGGCCAAATCCTTGCGCACTCGGCGGGCTAGCTGAGCGGTGTCTAGCTCAACCTCAATAGCGATGCGGCCCGAAATGAGGTGCAATCCCCCGGTGAATCGAAGAATCGTCGAAAGCTCGGCTACGCGAACCGAGCTCTTGGTGATCTCGATTCTCGCCAGTTCATCTTTTACATCTGCAGTAAGCGCCATCGCATTACTCCTTGCCTAAATCACGGTGCTTGATACTGACAGCTACGTCAGGCAGTTTCTCCAGTTCAGCTGCGATACGGCGGCTCACGGCCACTGATCGGTGCTTTCCCCCGGTGCAACCCACTGCGATGGTTGCATAACGCTTGTTTTCGCGAAGATACCCGGCCAGGACAGGCTTGAGTGCGGCCACATAACTCGCGATGAACTCCTCCGCGCCCTCTTGCTCGAGCACGTACTCACTAACCGAGGCATCCTCGCCGGTAAACGGACGAAGATTTTCTTGCCAGAACGGGTTCGGCAAGAAACGAGCGTCGGCTACCAAGTCGGCATCTGAAGGCAGCCCGTACTTGAAGCCAAAGCTCATCACGGTGACCTGAAGGCGCTGAGCGCTCTCGATCGAGAACCCGTCTGAAATCTTGTTTGAAAGCTGGTGAATGTTTAGGTCGCTGGTTGAGCGCTCTCGATCGAGAACCCGTCTGAAATCTTGTTTGAAAGCTGGTGAATGTTTAGGTCGCTGGTGTCGACGATTACGTCGGCCGATTCACGCAAGCTCAGCAGTTGACGTCGCTCGGCACCGATGCCATCGAGAATTGTGCCGTTGCCCTGAAGCGGGTGTGGGCGGCGAACCGACTCGAAACGCTTCACGAGGGCGGCATCGGTGGCTTCTAGAAACAGCACACGGAGGTTGAGATCGCGATCACGGATGGTTGCCAAGTTCTGAGAGAGTTCGGCGAAGAATTCGCCACCGCGA
>JBEGKW010000003.1:0-36015 GCA_041183865.1 Actinomycetota bacterium
ACTTCAGGGTTGCCTCTACTGCGGCTAGGAAGTCTTCAGCTGAGCCGATGTCGTTTACGGCTACCTGCTTGGTTGCTTTAGTCAATGTATTTATCTCTTAACGGGCATTTCTAGGGTCGCGACAAAACAAAGGATTTTCCTAGGGATTCCGTCGCAACAACGGATAGGTTATGCATGAAAAAACATGCTTCTCTAGCCTAGCGGTTATTTGGCCCCGAAACAACGGTAATTAGGCTCTGGATCAACGAATCTTCGTCAGGTCCGGTTACCTCAATCGAAAGCTTCTCCCCCTGTTTGATGCCCAGGCTGAGCAACGACAGAATGCTGTCACCGCGAACCTTCGGCCCGTCACCCTTCGCGATCATGACCATGTGGCCGACTGTTGCTGCCACGCGCACAAACTCGGATGCCGGTCGAGCGTGCAAACCCTCAGCAGATTTGATCACCACGGTTTGTTTGACCACTAGTGAGCAGCCTCATCCCAGCTGCGACCGATGCCGATCTGCACCTCGAGCGGAACGGAAAGTTCGACAACCTGCTCCATTTCGCGAACCACGATTGCCTGAAGTGTGCTCAGCTCGCCAGGAGCGACCTCAAAGACAAGTTCGTCATGAACCTGAAGCAACATCTGGCTCTTTAGATCGCCTTCGATCATCTTCTGGTCGATTCGCGTCATCGCAAGCTTCATGATGTCGGCTGCGGTGCCCTGAATCGGCGCGTTTAGAGCCGCGCGACGAGCGTTCTCTCGAACCTGGAAAAGCTTGCTGTTTAGATCTTCGAACGGACGGCGACGACCGTACACGGTTCTGGTGTAACCCAGAGTTTTGGCTTCGTCAACTACGCTGGCAAGATAGCGTCTTACTCCGCCAAAGCGGGCAAAGTAATCCGCCATGAGCTGCTTGGCTTCGGCGTTAGGGATGCGTAGCTGCTTAGCCAGACCATACTCGCTGAGGCCGTAGACGAGGCCATAGCTCATAGCCTTGACCTTCGAACGCATTGCGCTGGTTACCTCGCTCGGCTCGACACCGAAGATGCGGGCACCGACGAATCGGTGCAAGTCTTCGCCGGTCTTGAACGCTTCGATGATTCCCTCATCCTCAGAGAGGTGAGCCATGATGCGCATTTCGATCTGCGAGTAGTCTGCGGTGAGAAGCGTTTCAAATCCCGAACCGGCAATGAAGGCGTCACGAATCTCGCGACCGCGCTCACTCTTGATTGGGATGTTCTGAAGGTTAGGGCTTTCCGACGAAAGGCGTCCGGTTGAGGTTCCGGTCTGCACATAGTTGGTGTGGATTCGACCGTCCGGGCCGACCGACTTCAACATGGTTTCGACAATCTGGCGGATCTTGGTTGCCTCGCGGTGTTCGAGCAAGCGCTCCAAGAATGGGTGCTGAGTCTGCTCGAATAGCTCGTTTAGGGCTGCCGCATTGGTTGAGAAGCCGGTCTTTACCTGCTTGGTACCGGTCATGCCGAGTTCGTCGAAAAGGACGGTCTGAAGTTGCTTTGGCGATGCCAGATTGATTTCACGACCAATGATGGCATAGGCCTTCTGGGCGACCTCGGCGACCTCGGTAGACAGTCGCTCGAAAAGTGCCTCGAGCTTCGCTACGTCAACCGTCACACCGGTGTGCTCCATGCGGGCCAGGGTGGCGTTGGTAGGTAGTTCAACTTCTCCGTACACCCGAAGTTGATCCTCGGTTTCTACCTGCGAATACAGGCGTTCGGCAAGTACCAGCGACAACCAAGCGTTGAGGCTGGCATCCGTGCTTTCTTCGGCTACGAGTTGGTTTGGGTCTGAGCGAGTTACCGACAGCCCTAGGTACTCGAGGGCAACGTCGTCGATCTCATATCCTCGGCGAACCGGGTTCAGCAAGAATGCAAGCAATAGCGGGTCATAGTTGACTCCAGCGATCGCGATGTCGAAATCAAGTAGAGCCTTGGTCACATCCTTGGCACCAAAGATCGCCTTCTGGCAGGTTTCGTCGGTGAGCCAAGCGCCTAGGTGCTGCTTCAGGTCGGCGGTTGAAGAAACCGAGGCAAACCTTCTGACGCTTTCAGTTGCAAACCCTACGGAGGCGACGCCACCCTCAGTCAATTCAAAGCTCACACCGATGGTGCCAACCTGCTCGAGTAGCCAGCTCTTGGCTTCGCTGAGGGTAATCGAAGAACTTTCTGGAAGGTCGATTTGAGCGTGAACCTTGGCCGGGGCCTCGTCTTCGGCAAAGGCGTCGTCGAAGGCTTTCTTGGTGTCGGCTGCCGGCGATGAGCCAGCGGTCACTCCCCTTGCGCGCAAAACGCGTTCGGTTAGAGACTTGAAGTGGAGCTTGGCAAAGACCTCGCGAACCTGGGTTTCGTCCACGCCGCCGAGCAGCAGGTCATCCTGGGTGAAATCAAAATCGAGATCGCGAACCAGGTGGTTGAGGCGTCGGTTGCGAACGGCGAGTTCACGGTGCTCACGCAAGCTTTCGCCCACCTTGCCGGTGATTTCATCGGCGGCAGCGAGCACTCCCTCAAGGTTGCCGTGTGCCTGAAGCCACTTGGCAGCGGTCTTCGGGCCAACGCCCGGAATGCCTGGCAGGTTATCGGAAGTCTCGCCGACTAGGGCGGCAAGGTCTGGATACTGCTTGGCGTGAATGCCGTACTTCTCGACGACGGCGGCATCATCCATGCGAGCTAGGTTCAACACTCCCTTGACCGGGTAAAGAATGGTGGTCGATTCGCTGATCAGCTGAAAAGTATCGCGATCGCCAGATACGACGAAGACGTTGAACCCCTTGGCTCCGCTCTGGTCGGCGAGGCTGGCAAGGATGTCATCCGCCTCAAAATTCTCGCGGGTGATGGTCTTGATGTTCATCGCGGTGAGCGCTTCGCGCAACAACTCGGTCTGACCGTTGAACTCCGGCGGGGTCTCGCCTCGGGTTCCCTTGTACTCGGGGTATTCATCCGTGCGGAAAGAGCTGCGTGAAAGGTCGAACGCTACGGCTAGGTGGGTTGGCTTCTCAGCGGCAAGGATGTTGAGCAGCATCGAGATGAATCCGTGCACGGCGTTGGTGTGCTGGCCGTCTGGGGTCTTGAAGCTGTCTGGGCTTAGCGCATAGAACGCGCGGAAGGCCAGCGAGTGCCCGTCGATTAGCAGCAGAGTAGGCTTTTGAGTAGCGTTCATGAGGCAAGACTATCTTGCCCGACCGACCTTATGCAGGAGCAGCAAGTGACTAAGCCATCGCCAAAACTAAGCCCAGAGGCAGCAGCCCTTCTCGAGCTTCGAGGAATGGGCGCGCTTGCCGACAAAATGGGCTTTGAACTGCTTGAGCTCAGTGCAGAAAGATCGGTAGCGACGATGCCGGTGCTTGGTAATACACAGCCACTCGGTTACGTGCACGGAGGCGCCTACGTGGTTCTAGCGGAGAGCCTCGGTAGTTTCTCGGCGAACGTTTGGGCACACACCCTGGGCAAGGTTGCGGTCGGTATTGAAGTCAATGCATCCCACTCGCGCTCAGCAACCGAGGGGCTTGTCACCGCGACCTGCAAGGCGCTTCAGCTGGGCCGATCGCTAACTATTCACGAGATTGTTTGTGTTGACGACGAGGGTCGACGCCTGTCGACGATTCGAATCACTAACTTCCTCAAAGACAAGAAGTAATTTTCTCGCCAAGGATGAGGCTGCCTAAGCCTTAGGTGTACCCAGCTGCTCGATAACGGTCTGAGCAACCTCTTGCATGGTCAAACGGCGGTCCATCGAAGCCTTTTGAATCCAGCGGAATGCCTCAGGTTCGGTGAGGTTCATCTTTTCGTTCAAAAGACCCTTAGCTCGGTCAACCAGTTTGCGGGTTTCGAAGCGTTCGTTGAGATCAGAAATCTCGTGCTCGAGAGCGATCAACTGCGAGTGACGGCTGAGTGCAATTTCGACAGCTGGCATCAGATCGTTAGGGGTGAAAGGCTTCACCACGTATGCCATTGCGCCGGCCTGGTTCGCTCGGTCGACGAGTTCCTTCTGGCTGAAAGCGGTTAGCAGTACGATAGCTACCTTGTGGTCGGCCATCTGTTCGGCGGCGGTGAGCCCATCCATGTTTGGCATCTTGATGTCCATGACCACCAGGTCAGGCTTGTGTTCGATTACCGCGGCAACCGCGAGAGCTCCATCGCCCACCTCGGCAACAACGTCAAAGCCATGCTCGCGCAAGGTTTCGACAACGTCCATACGGATCAGTGATTCGTCTTCTGCAACGACCACTCTGCGCTTAGTAACAACATCTGCCATGGCGACAACCTTATTAGATATCGTCTCGATTTATCTAACGCGCGCTTATCAACTAGAATCTTCTAGTTACAACAAGCCGAAGTGGCGAAATGGCAGACGCGGAGCACTCAAAATGCTTTTCCGAAAGGAGTGCGGGTTCAAGTCCCGTCCCGCCTTCGGCACGTAAAGACAGAAAATCCTCAGGAAATACACCTGAGGATTTTCTGCTTTCCGTGCCAGTTTGCTGCGCAAACTACTCGGCCACCTTTATTCAGAAGCGTTAAGACATAGAAAATCCCCTCAGGAAGACCTGAGGGGATTTTCTTTTGGCTGTTTAGCTCTGGTAACCAGGTGCTGCGCCGTTTACGGCGTCACCGACGCGGTGAACGCGAAGGCTGTTGGTTGAACCTGGGATGCCAGGAGGGGTTCCGGCAACCACGACGACTTCTTCGCCCTGCTTGGCTAGGCCCTGAGCAAGAACGATTTCGTCAACCTGGTGCATCATTTCGTCGGTGTGCTTGACCGGTGCAACCAAGAAGGTGTGTGCACCCCAAACTAGTGACAAACGGTTGCGAACGGTCTCGCTAGGAGTGAAGGCAAGGGTCGGAACCGATGAACGTAGGCGTGAAACGCGTCGAAGTGAGTCACCAGATTCGGTGAACACAGCGACGTAGCGTGAGCCAAGTAGTTCGGCGATCTCAACGGCTGCAAGTGAAACTGCACCTGAGTGAGTGTGAGGGCGGGTGCCCAGGGCAGGGATGCGGTCTAGACCGTTCTCTTCGGTTGACTCGATGATGCGAGCCATCGCCTCTACGGTCTCGACTGGCCACTTACCGACCGAGGTCTCGCCTGAAAGCATTACTGCGTCGGCGCCATCCAAGATTGCGTTTGCAACGTCAGAAGCCTCAGCGCGGGTCGGGCGAGAGTTCTCAATCATGGTCTCAAGCATCTGAGTGGCCACGATTACTGGCTTTGCCCAGCGGCGGGCCAATTCAACGGCACGCTTCTGAACTAGCGGAACATCCTCGAATGGAAGCTCAACACCAAGGTCACCACGGGCAACCATGATGCCATCGAATGCGTCGATGATCTCTTCTAGAGCTTCAACGGCCTGTGGCTTCTCGATCTTGGCGATAACCGGCAGGAACTTGCCCTCTTCGGTCATGATTTCGTGAACGCGGACGATGTCGCTTGCGTTGCGAACGAATGAAAGAGCGATCATGTCAACACCGAGGCGGATACCCCAGCGAAGGTCATCTTCGTCCTTCTCAGAAAGCGCAGGAACGTTTACAGCAACGCCAGGCAGGTTGATGCCCTTGTTGTTTGAAACGAAGCCAGGAATCTCAACCACGGTGGTAACGGTGTCGGCGGTAACCTCGGTCGCCTTCAGCGTGACCTTGCCGTCATCAATTAGAAGCAGGTCGCCAGCCTTTACGTCGCCGCAAAGACCCTTGAAAGTGGTTCCACAGATGTCCTTGGTGCCTTCAACCTCGTTGATGGTGATCTTGAAAACGTCACCCTTCTCAAGCATGTGAGGACCGTTTGCGAACTTAGCAAGGCGGATCTTTGGACCCTGTAGGTCAACGAAGATACCAACTGGCTTGTTTACATCGGCGGCAGCCTTGCGAACGGTGCGGTAGATCTCTTCGTGAACGTCATAGCTACCGTGGCTAAGGTTCATGCGGGCTACGTCTACACCGGCTTCGATAATTGCGCGAATGTTCTCATAGCTTGAAGTTGCCGGGCCTAGTGTGGCAACAATCTTTGCGCGTCTCATTTGTTCCTTTGTTGGTTGGGTTCTCGGTTATTTGCACCGAGAAGGTTTAGTAACTCTTTACTGAAAATGCTTTATCGGTTGGCTTGACCGGAGCTGGCAGCTCGGTCGCACCTTCCAGGTACTCGTCAACCGCTGCAGCAGCAGCGCGACCTTCCGCGATAGCCCAAACGATGAGGCTTTGACCGCGGCCAGCGTCGCCGGCGACGAAAACACCGTCGGCGTTGGTTGACCACTTGTTGTTGCGAGCTAGGTTGCCGCGTGAGTCAAGCTCGGTGCTTGACTGCTCGGCAATTAGTTCGCCTTCGACACCGGTGAAACCAAGTGCCAAGAAGACTAGATCTGCAGGGATGATGCGCTCGGTGCCGGCCTTTGGAAGGCGCTTACCGTCAACGATTTCGGTGTCGGCAACCTTGACGCCTGTCAACTTGCCGTTCTCCCCCACGAACTCAACGGTTGAGTGCAGGTACTTGCGCTCACCGAACTCTTCGTGTGCCGAAGAGACTTCGAATAGGGTTGGGTAAGTTGGCCAAGGTTGGCTCGAAGGACGTTCTGCCGGCGGCTGCTGACCAATTGCGAGGGTAGTTACCGAGATTGCACCTTGACGAGTCGCGGTTCCGAGGCAGTCGGCACCGGTGTCACCGCCACCGAGGATGACCACATTCTTGCCATCGGCAATGATCTGGTTGTCAACGGCTTCGCCGGCAACTGCGCGGTTCGCCTGAACTAGGTAATCCATGGCGAAGTGAACGCCAGAGAGTTCGCGACCGACGACGCTGAGGTCGCGTGGCTTGGTTGCTCCAGTGGTAACGACTACGGCGTCATAGCGAGCACGAAGGTCTTCCCAGGTGATGTCGACACCGATGTTTACTCCCGGGCGGAAGCGAGTTCCCTCTGCCTCCATCTGAGCGAGTCGGCGGTCGATGTGGTGCTTTTCCATCTTGAAGTCTGGAATACCGTAACGGAGGAGACCGCCAATCTTGTCGTCGCGTTCGTAAACGGCGACGGTGTGACCGGCGCGGGTTAGCTGCTGAGCTGCGGCAAGACCCGCAGGGCCTGAACCAACGACCGCAACGGTCTTTCCGGTTAGGCGCTCAGGAGCGTGTGGCTGCACCCAGTCGTTGTCGAATGCCTGATCGATGATCGAAACTTCGACTTCCTTAATGGTTACTGCCGGCTGGTTAATGCCGAGAACACACGAGCTTTCGCAAGGTGCTGGGCAGAGGCGGCCGGTGAACTCAGGAAAGTTGTTGGTCGAGTGCAGGCGCTCGATGGCACCCTTACCGTCGCCGCGCCAGGTTAGGTCGTTCCATTCTGGGATGAGGTTACCCAGCGGGCAGCCTTGGTGACAGAACGGTACGCCACAGTCCATGCATCTGCCGGCCTGCTGCTTTAGGGTTCCCTGGTCACGCTTTTCATAGACTTCTTTCCAGTCCATGATGCGAACCTCGACCGGGCGACGCTTTGCAGTCTCTCGGTTGGTTACCTTTAGAAATCCGCGTGGATCAGCCATTTGTGACCTCCAGAATCTGCTGCCAAACACTGTCGCTGTCTGGGTCAACACCGTTTGCTACTGCCTTTGAGCGAATCGCTAGCACGCTTGCGTAGTCGCGAGGAAGAACGCGAACGAAGTGCTTTACCTCGTTCGCGAAGTCAGCCACGAAGCGTTCGGCTAGAGCCGAGCCTGTCTCGGCCACGTGTGCCTCGAGCAACGACTTTAGCTTGGCCTCGTCTTCGGCCTCAAGAGCGCCAATGTGCAGTTCGCCAGCGGCAAGAGCTTCGTGGTTCACTCGGTCGCCGCGAAGCTTGTAGATGTAAGCGACACCACCAGACATGCCCGCACCAAGGTTGCGACCGGTTGGGCCAAGGATGACTGCGGTTCCACCGGTCATGTACTCGAGTGCGTGGTCTCCCACACCTTCGACGATTGCGGTGACTCCAGAGTTGCGAACCAAGAAGCGCTCTCCCACGATTCCGCGCAAGAAGATATTTCCGCTCGTGGCACCGTAACCGATGACGTTTCCGGCAATGATGTTGTCTTCTGCTGGGAAGACACTCGATTTGCTTGGGTGCACGACGATGGTTCCGCCAGAAAGCCCCTTGCCTACGTAGTCGTTTGAGTCACCCTCGAGGGTTAGCTTGATGCCCTTAGGAACAAACGCACCGAATGACTGACCAGCAGAGCCGCTTAGTCGAACATCGATGGTTCCCTCTGGAAGTGCATCTGCACCAAAGCGCTTGGTTAGCTCATTACCGAGCATGGTTCCGACCGCTTGGTCAACGTTGGTGATTGGAAGCTCAATGGTGACCGAAGAGCCATCCTTGAGTGCAGAACCCGCAGCGGAGATCAACTTGTGGTCGAAGTGGTGCTCAAGTTCGTGGTCCTGAACGGTTAGGCGACGACGCGAAGCTTCGGCAGCAACCGGAGCAGCAGCCAGGATTGGAGTCAGGTCTAGACCATCGGCCTTCCAGTGCTGAATAGCGCGGTTCACATCGATTAGTTCAACGCGGCCAATGGCCTCGTCAAGCGAGCGGAAACCGAGAGCAGCTAGGTACTCGCGAACTTCTTCGGCCAAGAACTCGAAGAAGGTTTCGACGAACTCTGGCTTGCCGGTGAAGCGTGCACGCAGAGTTGGGTTCTGAGTCGCGATACCCACAGGGCAGGTGTCTAGGTGACAGACGCGCATCAGGATGCAACCCTCAACTACGAGCGGAGCGGTTGCAAAACCGTACTCTTCGGCGCCGAGTAGAGCAGCTATGATGACGTCACGGCCGGTCTTCATCTGACCGTCGACCTGAACCGAAACGCGGTCGCGTAGGCCGTTTAGCATCAGGGTCTGCTGAGCCTCGGCTAGGCCGAGCTCCCAAGGGGTTCCTGCGTGCTTTAGCGAGTTCAGCGGGCTAGCACCGGTTCCACCGTCAAAGCCTGAAACCAGGATGACGTCAGCCTTTGCCTTTGCCACACCGGCAGCGACGGTACCGATGCCGACCTGAGATACCAACTTGACGTGAACGCGAGCCTCGCGGTTAGCGCGCTTTACGTCGAAGATCAACTGCTTGAGGTCTTCGATTGAGTAGATGTCGTGGTGAGGAGGTGGCGAAATCAGGCCAACACCCGGGGTCGAGTGACGGGTCTTAGCGATCCATGGGTAAACCTTGTTCGGCGGAAGCTGGCCACCTTCACCAGGCTTAGCGCCCTGTGCCATCTTGATCTGAATGTCATCGGCGTGGGTCAGGTACATACTGGTGACACCGAAACGGCCGGATGCTACCTGCTTGATTGAACTGCGACGCTTCGGGTCTAGAAGACGCTCTACGTCTTCACCACCTTCACCGGTGTTCGACTTGCCGCCGATGTTGTTCATTGCGATTGCAAGGGTTTCGTGGGCCTCAGGTGAGATCGAACCATATGACATAGCACCGGTCGAGAAGCGCTTGATGATTGCCGAAATCGGCTCAACCTCTTCGATTGGAACAGCCGGGCGAACGCCTTCACGCAAGGTGAATAGACCACGAAGGGTCATTAGGTTTTCGGCCTGGTCGTCAACCGACTTGGTGTATTCGCGGAACACGTCGTACTGCTTGGTGCGCGTCGAGTGCTGAAGCTTGAACACGGTTTCAGGGTTGAAAAGGTGCGGTGGGCCTTCACGGCGCCACTGGTACTCACCACCGGTTTCGAGAAGCTCGTGAACGTTGGTCGCGCGCTCTACCGGGTAGGCCTTGGTGTGACGGTCGTTGTTCTCGTCGTGAATAACCTCGATACCGATACCGCCAAGCTGGCTGGTGGTTCCGGTGAAGTAGGTGTCAACGAACTCTTGGCTCAAACCAATTGCTTCGAAGGTCTGTGCGCCGGCGTATGACGAAACGGTAGAGATACCCATTTTCGACATGATCTTTAGAACGCCCTTGCCGAGGCCCTTCACGATGTTCGCTGAAGCCTTTTCGAAGGTAATACCGACGATTTCGCCCGATTTCACCATCTGCTCGACAGATTCGAGAGCTAGGTAAGGGTTAACCGCAGCGGCACCGTAGCCGATTAGAGCTGCAACGTGGTGAACTTCACGTACGTCACCGGCTTCGACGACAAGACCGACGTCGTTGCGAAGACCATTGCGAATCAGGTGGTGGTGTACCGCAGAGGTGAGCAGCAAAGAAGGAATCGGTGCTGATTCATAGCTGCTGTCGCGGTCGCTGATGACGAGGTAGGTCGCACCATCCTTGATGGCTTCGGTTACTTCATCGAAAATCTCACGGATGCGTGCCGCTAGACCCTCAGCGCCATCATCGACACGATAGATGCCCTTGACAGTGAACGCCTTGCCAACACCAGGCTTTTCGTCGATGTGCTTGATCTTGGCAAGCTCGTCGTTGCTTAGCACTGGGAAGTCAAGGATGACCTGCTGAGCGTGCTCTGGAGTCGCAGAAAGTAGGTTGCGTGATGGGCCGATGCCGGTGCTTAGAGAAGTAACTACCTCTTCACGAATTGAGTCAAGCGGCGGGTTGGTGACCTGGGCAAACTGCTGCACGAAGTAGTCAAACAGGGTGCGCGGGCGGTCTGAAATCGCCGCGATCGGAGTGTCTGAACCCATTGCGCCCAACGGCTCTGCGCCGGTGCGTGCCATCGGGGCCAAAAGAATGCGAAGTTCTTCTTGGGTGTAGCCGAAGGTGCGCTGGCGACGGTTTACCGATGAAGCAGTGTGTGCGATGTGCTCGCGCTCTGGAAGGTCTTTTAGGTTGATGCGGTTCTCTTCGAGCCACTCTCCCCAAGGTTCTAGAGCAGAAATTTCTGCCTTGATTTCTTCGTCGTCGATCAAGCGTCCGTTTACGGTGTCGGCCAAGAACATGCGACCAGGCTGTAGACGACCCTTGCGAACAATGCGGCTTGGGTCAATGTCGGCGACACCGATTTCGGAGGCCAGAACCACTAGACCGTCTTCGGTGATTAGGTAACGTCCAGGACGAAGACCGTTGCGGTCTAGGGTCGCACCAACCAAGGCGCCATCGGTGAAGACGACGGCTGCTGGACCATCCCATGGCTCCATGAGCATCGAGTGGTATTCGTAGAAGTTCTTGCGAGCGGCGTCAATGTCGCTCTGCTTTTCCCACGCCTCAGGAATCATCATCATCATTGCGTGTGGCAATGAGCGACCGCCCATGTACAACAGCTCGACAACCTCGTCGAACGAAGCCGAGTCGCTGGCACCAGGAGTGATGATTGGGGTAAGGCCCTTAAAGTCGCCGATCAGTTCGCTCTCGAGCTGAGCCTCACGAGCACGCATCCAGTTGGCGTTGCCCTTTACGGTGTTGATTTCACCATTGTGCGCGATCATGCGGAACGGGTGAGCCAACGGCCATGACGGGAAGGTGTTCGTCGAGAAGCGTGAGTGAACCAGAGCCAAGGTTGACTCGAAGCGTTCGTCGCTTAGGTCTGGGTAGAACGGCTCGAGCTGAAGCGTGGTGACCATGCCCTTGTAAACGATGGTGCGTGAAGACAGGGATGGGTGGTAAGCGCCGAGCTGACGCTCAGAACGCTTGCGCAGGCGGAAGGCTCGACGCTCTAGTTCCATGTCGGTTGCGCTGTCGTTCGAACCGACGAACACCTGGCGGATTACCGGCATTGCCTCGCGAGCGAGATCACCGAGGTGCTCAGGTCGAGTTGGAACATCGCGCCAGCCGAGAACGGTCAGGTTCTCTTCAACGGCTAGGTCTGAGAAGTTTGCTTCAAGGGTCTGTTCTTTGCCTTCTTCAACGAAGACCAAGCCTGCCGCATAGAAGCCCTTGGCCGGAAGCTCGAAGTCAACAACCGCGCGAAGGAATGCGTCGGGAATCTGGGTGAGAATACCTGCACCGTCACCGGTTCCGGCGTCTGAACCAACGGCACCGCGGTGCTCTAGGTTGCGAAGGGCGTTTAGTGCGGTGTCAACAATGTCGTGACCCGGAATTCCGCGAAGGGTGGCAACCATGGCAAGACCACAGGCATCCTTGTCGCGGGATGGGTCATAGAGGCCGGACTTAGCAGGTGCTGTTCCGAAGCGCTCAAACGGCGACATTTCTGGCATGCCACACTCCAATCATTGATTATCAGAGGGACAACGCTGGCCCGAACTAAAAACGCCTATGCATAGGCAAGGGAGAAAACTCCCAAGTTAGGCTTCTGAGTCTACCTTAATTGCGGTTTCGTTCGCCGATTTTGGTTCTTTTCCGGCTACATAAATTGAGGTCTCGAGACCAGGGTGGCGGCGGCTCTGAACTCGCCAGAGAATGACTGCAGCAAGGATGCCGGCAATGGCGCTCCAGATGTTGGTGCGTAGACCCAAAATCACTTCGCTTGGGTCTAGTCGAAGCGATTCGGTCCAGATACGACCAAGTGAGTAGAAGGCGATGTACAAGGCAAACATCTTGCCCCAGCGAAGTTCAAAGCGCTTGTCTAGGTTGATCAGCAATACGACACCGATCAAGCTCCAGATTGATTCATAGAGGAAAGTTGGGTGGAACAGCACACCAGCAGGCAATCCGGCCGGGTAGGCAGGGTTGGTCTGATCGATTTCAAGACCCCAAGGCAAGGTGGTTGGCGTGCCGAAAAGCTCCTGGTTGAAGTAGTTTCCCCAACGGCCGATGGCCTGGGCTAGAAGCACGCCGGGTGCTACTGCATCAACGAAAGACCAGAAGCGAACGCCGGCGACTCGAGCGCCGATCCATGCTCCGAGCAAACCGAAGAGGATGGCTCCGTAGATTGCCAGGCCACCTTCCCAGATGCGGAAGATTGCGGTGTAGTCAGCGCCGTCGGAGAAGTAGTCACCTAAGTGAGTGAGGACGTGGAAAATTCGCCCGCCGACGATGCCGAAAGGTACTGCCCAAAGTGCAATGTCAATGGCAACGCCGCTCTCGCCACCGCGCTTGGTCAGGCGGTGGTTCGCGATCCAGATCGCCAAAACGATTCCGGTGAGGATGAACAGAGCGTAGATGTGAACCACGAACGGACCAACCGTGAACGAGCTAATGCTTGGTGCTGGAATGCTGGTGACGAAATGGTTCAACTTGAGCTCCTAGTAATTTACTTCTTTAGTCTGGCAGAAAGTTCGATGGTCTTAGCCTTCAAAGCCTCTACCCCACCATCTGCATAGGCGCGAACGAAGGCCGAGCCAACGATTGCGCCATCCGAGTATGAGTTAACTTCAACCACCTGATCGGCCGTCGAGATTCCGATGCCTACCGCAGTGTTGGCAACTGACGAAGCCTCACGGACCTTCGCGACAACCTTGCGGGCGTTTGCGTCAACCTCATCGCGTGCCCCAGTGATACCCATGGTCGAAACCGCGTAAACAAAGCCACGACTTAGGTCGCAGGCGGTCTTCATGCGTTCAGGAGAAGAACTCGGGGTTCCGAGAAATACGCGGTCAAGGTCATACTTGTCTGAAATCTCGAGCCATTCGCGAGCTTCATCCGGAATCAGGTCAGGTGTAATCAAGCCTGCTCCCCCGGCTTCGGCAAGGTCACGCGCAAAGTTCTCGACGCCGTACTGCAGAACCGGGTTCCAGTAGGTCATCACGAGAACGGGGGTGTCAACCTTTGCGGTGATGGCGCGAACGGCATCGAAGGTTTGCTTGAGCTTGAAGCCGTTTTCGAGCGCCGCCTGTGTCGCTTCTTGGATCACGATGCCGTCCATGACCGGGTCGCTGTATGGAACGCCTAGCTCGAGAACATCCACGCCGTTCTGGCACATTGCAATCGAGGCTTCAATCGAGTCGTCAAGGGTCGGGTATCCGGCTGGGAAGTAACCGATCAAGTTGCCGTTTCCGGCGGCCTTATTGGCCTTCAGAACTTCAGAAGTCTTGCTGGTCATCAGTTGCCACCCTGCTTCGCGTCGAGCAAACCAAAATACTTGCCTGCGGTTTCCATGTCTTTATCGCCGCGACCGCTTAGGTTGATCAAAATTGACGAACCGGCCGGCAATTCTTTACCGAGTTTGATTGCACCGGCAAGGGCGTGGGCGGTTTCAATAGCTGGGATGATTCCCTCGGTGCGGCTGAGCAAGCGCAGTGAATCCATTGCCTCCGCGTCCGAAATGCCTCGATATTCGACACGACCCAGGTCCTTGAGCCATGAGTGTTCTGGGCCTACACCCGGGTAGTCAAGACCTGCAGAAATCGAGTGGCTCTCCATGGTCTGACCATCTTCGTCCTGAAGCATGTAGCTTCGAGCGCCGTGCAGGACGCCCGGCTTGCCATAGTTCAGTGTCGCTGCGTGACGAGGGGTGTCCATGCCATCGCCGGCCGCCTCGAAGCCAAACATCTGAACCTCGGCGTCATCCAAGAAGGCGTGAAAAAGACCGATTGCGTTCGAACCGCCGCCGACACAGGCTGCCAAGGCGGTCGGCAAGAAACCGAATTCGTCGAGCATCTGCTGACGTGCCTCGGTGCCGATCACACTGTGGAAATCGCGAACCATGGTTGGGAATGGGTGTGGCCCTGCAACGGTGCCGAGCAGGTAGTGAGTGTTGTCGACGTTGGCTACCCAATCGCGGAGTGCCTCATTGATTGCATCCTTGAGGGTTCGGCTTCCGGTCTTGACCGGCACGACCTCTGCACCGAGAAGCTTCATACGGGCAACGTTTAGTGCCTGGCGCTCCGTGTCAACCTCGCCCATGTAGACCACACACTCGAGCCCGAACAGCGCCGCTGCGGTTGCTGATGCAACACCGTGCTGGCCGGCGCCAGTTTCGGCGATGATGCGGGTCTTGCCCATGCGCTTGGTTAGCAGTGCCTGGCCGATTACGTTGTTGATCTTGTGAGAACCGGTGTGGTTGAGGTCTTCTCGCTTCAAGAACACACGGATGTCGTTGCCGCAGTGCTGGGCAAAACGCTTTGCCTCGGTGATGATCGAAGGCCGGCCGGTGTAGGTGCGGTGCAACTCGGCTAGTTCGGCGGCAAAGCTTGGGTCAGCCTTGGCGGTTTGGTAGGTTGCATCGAGTTCGTCGAGCGCGGCGATGAGCGATTCAGGCACAAAGCGGCCACCGAACTCACCAAAATATGGGCCAACGTGGCTGCGTAGGTCTGACATGTAAATATCCTAAGACTTGCCGGCGGCTAAGAAAGACTGAAGCATGGCTGCTGGATCATTGGTGACCAGCGCCTCTCCCACGAGTGCGACATCCGCGCCGGCAGCGCGGTAGTGGGCAACGTCGTCGGCGTTGCGAACTGCAGATTCGGCAACCTTGATCACGTTTTCAGGAATCAGGTGAACCAGCTTGCCAAACAGGTTTCGATCGGTTTCGAAGGTCGACAGGTCACGCGCGTTGATGCCAACCATGCGGGTATCCACATCTAAGGCTCGCTTCAGCTCGTCTTCGCTGTGGGTCTCGACAAATGCCGTCATGCCAAGATCTTCGGTGAATCGCTTGAGACGTTCGATGTCTTTCTGAGGTAGACCAGCGACGATCAGCAGAATGATGTCTGCGCCGGCGGCGCGGGCCTCAAGGATTTGATATTCGTTGGCAATGAAGTCTTTGCGGAGCAATGGAACTTCAACATTGGCTCGAACCGAAATCAGGTCTTCGAGCGAGCCTTTGAATTTGCGTTCTTCGGTGAGCACAGAAATGGCCGAAGCGCCATTCTCTGCGTAAATCTTTGCCAAGGCGGCAGGGTCTGGAATCTCGGCCATCTGACCACGGCTTGGACTGGCACGTTTTACCTCGGCCAGGATTTTGATCTGTGAGCCAGGCGCTAGAAACTCAAGCGCATTGAGCGCTGGAGTTTGCGAGAGTGCGGCTTTTTCAACACGTTCAAGTGAAACGTTTTCGCGACGCCTCTGGGCGTCAGCAATCGAACCCGCGAAGAGTTCGTCTAGCACTAGTGCTTGCTCTTAGAGCCGTTTACGCCGTAGCCGGCACCCTTTAGGACGAAGCCAAGAACCACGCCAACCACTGCTAGACCTGCAGAAGCCCAAACTAGAGCAGGCTGGTCAAACCAAAACGCTAGGGTTCCGGCAGCGAAGGCAACCATGATGGTGATGACAGCAGCCCACGAAGCTACTGAGTCTCCGTGACCTGGGTCGCCTACAGGAAGGTTTGCTTTGTCCGACATGATTGCCTTTCTAGAAATCTAACTAAATCTTATCAAGCAGAAACGCCTTATCGGCGTTGTGAATCCCAGATGCCAATCGAGTCTTTCGGCTCGGCGGCCTTGGCATCCTTGCTCGGCATTTCGGTCTTCGCGGTGCGTTTTGGCCATCTTCTTTCGGTTACCAAAACAAGAATGTTGATCAACGTGGTGATGGCCAGGGCGGCGATAAACCAATAGGCGTTCACCTGTGTCGCAACCGAAACATCCTTGATGCCGTGTGCCGCGGCAATTCCGGTCATTTGCTCTACCTGCTTCGCCAATCCCGAGATGTCCTGGGTTGCAATGCGAGATGTTGACCAGATCAAAACGCCAAGATTCAAGAGCGCCAGCGCGCCAGCCGTGATTTTGCGACCGATGGTTCCAACGAATGCCACTGCCAGGATTCCAGCGAAGTTGAGCATCAGGGTTGCCGAAAGGCTCGAGTAAGCGGTCAAGCCGTCGTAACTGGCTAGCTTGACGGTTTTGCCTTCGGGGCTCATCGAGAGTGTGAACCAGTCTTGACTCGCCGAGACATAGGCGAAGACTGCGAACGCAATCCAGATGGTGAGGAGACGGCCCTTAGTCATGATCGATTCACTCTGATCTGCGATTGATGCCGTTGGCTGCAACCACCGCACGCATTGGTGCACCGGCCTTGGCAATGGTTTCGGCATGTTCGGATTCAGGAACCGAATCCAGCACGATTCCGGCACCGGCTTGAACGTGAGCAACTCCGTCACGAATGAAGGCAGTGCGAATGGCAATCGCGACATCGGCATTGCCCGCGAAGTCAAAGTAGCCTACGACTCCCCCGAAGATGCCACGGTTTGAAACTTCGAGTTCATCGATGATTTCCAAAGCTCGAGGTTTAGGCGCACCCGACAAGGTTCCGGCCGGGAAGGTGGCCTTGAAGACATCGATCGGGGTCTGGTCGACACGAATTTCGCCTTCGACGGTCGAAACCAGGTGCATGATGTGGCTGAAGCGGTGAATACGCATGAACTCGGTGACACTTACGGAGCTCGGTTCGCAAACTTTTAGCAGGTCGTTGCGGGCCAGGTCGACGAGCATCAGGTGCTCCGCTTTTTCCTTGTTATCGGCGAGCAGATTCTCTGCGTGCTGCTCGTCTTGCTCGAGGTCGAGACCGCGTGGTCGTGAACCGGCAATCGGGTGCATCACCGCGTGCTTTCCGCTTACGGTAACCAGCGCTTCCGGCGATGAACCAACGACCGCGTAATCGCCACTTGCATCCTTGAAGTTCAAGAGATACATGTAAGGGCTTGGGTTTAGAGCGCGAAGAACCCGGTAGACGTCTAGTGGGCTGGCTGAAACCTCGTGGTCAAAACGCTGTGACAGCACAACCTGGAAGACATCGCCGATGCGCACGTAGTGCTTCGATGACTCAACAGTGGCGATGAAATCTTCTTTTGCCACGCGATTCTTGGTGTTGGCCTGCGTGGTCAAATCGACGTCAGCCAAGAGCACCTGCGATGGTTTGAATAGGTCCATTCGCATTTCGTCGATGCGAATCAAGGCGTCTTCGTACGCGGCGTTTAGGTCAACGCCGTTTTCAACGAATACGTTTGACACCAAGAGAATGCTGCTGGTGTGGTGATCCATGATCACAAGATCTTGAAACATGACCATTGCTGCCGTTGGGCTAGGGAAATCCTTCGCCGGGGCTGGTCCCAATTTTTCAATCTCTCGGATGACGTCCCAGGCGAGCAGGCCAACCAAACCGCTGGTTAGAGGTGGAACACCCGGCAAAGGCTCTGCCGTCCATGCCTGCTGAATCTGGTTCACAGCACCGAGTGCGCTGGTCGCGAGCTGCTCCGCCCGGCTTGGCAACGGGCTCAGCCCCTGCTCTGAGTGCCAGATAACATCGCCGCCATCGGTTTGAAGCAGGCTACCGCGGTTGTTGACTCCAACGAAGCTGTAGCGAGCCCATACGCCTTGTTCGGCCGATTCCAGCAGGAAGCTGCCGGTCTTATCGGCGGCCAGCTTTTCGAAGATCGAGAGCGGGGTTTCGGTGGTCGAAAACAGAGTCTCGATGATCGGGACAACCTTGTGTTTTGCCGCCAGTTCTCGAACTTGCGCGAGCGTGAACTGCACCTTAGGCATCGGTCTCCCCCTCTGTTGACTCTGCAAACTCCGGGGCGATGAAGAGTGTGCTCACATCGAAGCATGATTCTGCATCCGTGTGGCAAGCCGGGCCGTCTTCGAGCACCTTGATAAGCAAAGTGTCGGCGTCGCAATCGGCTTCGATCGACATCACCTTTTGAGTGTTGCCCGAGGTTGCGCCCTTGTGCCACAGTTCGTTTCGAGAACGAGAGAAAAAGACGGTCTCGCCCTTATCGAGGGTTTGCAGGAGCGACTCGTGGTTCATCCAAGCCATCATCAAAACACGACCCGTGGTGGCGCTCTGAACGATGGCAGGAATTAGCCCTGCCTCGTTATAAGCGAGATTTGCAATCGCGGTCTTGTCGAACGGCATGGTTATCTCGTCTCGTAACCGGCAGCTTTGAGGGCGGCCTTGGCGTCTTGAATTGAAACCGAACCCTCGTGAAAAATCGAGGCGGCCAAAATGGCGTCCGCTCCGGCGGCAGCAGCTACCGGGAAGTCGGCGGCCTTTCCAGCTCCACCCGAAGCAATCACAGGAATCTTCGCGATGGCTCGAATGTCACGAAGCATCTCTTCATCAAAGCCATTTCTGGTGCCATCGGCGTCGATGCTGTTGACCAGTAGCTCACCTGCACCGAGTTCAATCGTTTGCTTGACCCAGGCTAGGGCGTCGAGATCGGTCTCGTTGCGACCGCCGTGGGTAGTGACAACGTAACCAGACTCGGTCTTGGGAGATCGCTTCAGGTCGAGTGAGATTACCAAAACCTGGTTACCGAATCGAGTGGCGATGTCGTTCAACAGCTGTGGGTTGGTGATTCCAGCCGAACCGACACTGATCTTGTCAGCACCCGCACCGAGCAACTTGGCAACGTCATCAACCTGGCGAATGCCGCCACCAACGGTGAGCGGAATGAAGACTTGTTCGGCACAGGCCGTAACCAGGTCGTACATGGTCGAGCGGTTATCTACCGTGGCGTGAACGTCTAGGAACGTGAGTTCATCTGCCCCATCGGCGTAATACCGAGCGGCTAGTTCGATTGGGTCACCGGCATCGCGCAGGTTCAAAAAGTTGACGCCCTTGACCACTCGACCGTCTGCAACGTCGAGACATGGAATGACGCGAACCGAAAGAGACACTAGATTCTCGCGGCGTGAATTGCGCTGACCAGGATGGCTCGAGCACCAAGTTCGTAGAGTTCATCCATCTTTGCGTTGATCTCGTTGGCTAGCACTAGCGAGCGAACCGCTACCCAGTCGGTGTCGCGCATCGGTGAAATCGTTGGTGACTCGATGCCTGGGGTGATCGCAGATGCCTGAGCAACCAGCTCGGCCGGGCAGTCGTAGTCGAAGATTACATACTCGCGAGCAACCAAGACACCCTGCATGCGGCGAAGCAGTTGCATGTGATCGGCCTTGCGGTTTGGGGCGACGATCAGCTGCGCAGAACTCTCAAGGATGATTGGCCCAAAGATCTCGAGTCCGGCCTGGCGAAGAGTGTTTCCGGTAGAGACCACGTCGGCAACCGCATCGGCAACGCCGAGTCGTACAGCGACCTCAACAGCGCCATCGAGCTGAACTAGGTCAACCGAAACGCCTTCGGCTTTGAGGAAGTCTTCTACGAGGTGTGGGTAAGCGGTGGCAACGCGCTTTCCGGCCAAGTCCTGGAGGGTCTTGAACTGACCTACCGGGCCGGCAAATCGAAAGGTTGAACCGCCAAAACCGAGGTCTGCAACGCTCTCTGCCTTCGAGCGGCTGTCTAGTAGCAGGTCAAGCCCGGTGAAACCGACATCCAGCGAACCGGCTCCTACATAGGTCGCGATGTCGCGTGGGCGAAGGTAGAAGAATTCAATGCCGTGAGCCTGATCGACCACGTGAAGGTCTTTTGGATCGCGACGAACGGTGTAGCCAGCCTCTTTAAGCATGAGGATCGCGGAGTCTGAAAGGATGCCCTTATTTGGGACGGCAACTCTAAGCAATGTCGTCTCTTTCGTAGTTGTTAAAAGCTTTTAGAAGAATTTTTCGAGGTCTTGAAGTGTGATGCCCTTTGCGGCCATCATGACCTGGAGATGGTAGATCAGCTGAGAAATCTCTTCAGCGGTGCGCTCGTTACCCTCATGCTCGGCGGCCATCCAGACTTCGGCTGCCTCTTCGACAACCTTCTTACCGATGGTGTGCACGCCAGCATCCAGCCACTTAACGGTTTCTGAACCGGCTGGGCGGGAGGCTGCCTTCTCGCTAATTTCTGCGAAAAGCTGATCAAACGACTTCATGCTTCTAGGTTACCCTGTGCCAGAGCCCCGATTGCCCTTTTAGAATCTAGAAATTGGCTCTAAACAGTCGCTTTAGTGGCGGTGGCTGATGCCAGAATTTGCCAAGTTGCGCAGGTTGTCAATTTGCTTGGCGCGGTCGTCGGCTTTGAATACTGCACTGCCGGCGACAAATGTGTCTGCACCCAGAGAGGCAACGCGTTCGATGTTGGTTTCGTCGATTCCGCCATCTACCTGCAGCCAAATGTCGAGTTTTTCGGAATCAATGCGTCGACGAGCCTTGGCGACCTTCTGCAAGGTTTCTTCTATCAGGCTCTGCCCACCGAAGCCAGGTTCTACGGTCATCACCAAGAGTTGGTCGAACTCGCTCAAGAGCTCCAGAAACGGTTCGACATCCGTGCCAGGTTTGATGGCAACTCCGGCGCGTGCGCCAATTGCGCGAAGTCTGCGAGCTAGCTCGACAGGGTTTTCGGACGCTTCCGCGTGAAAGGTGACCGAGTAGGCGCCAGCTTCTGCATAGCCCGGAGCCCACTTGTCGACGTTGCTAATCATCAGGTGCACGTCAAGGGGCTTTGGGGTGATTTGCTGCATGCGCGAAACCATCGGCAAGCCAAAAGTTAGGTTTGGCACGAAGTTGTTATCCATCACGTCTACGTGAATCAGGTCGGAGTTGGCGATGGTGCCGAAATCGCGCTCGAAGTTTACGAAGTCGGCCGAAAGGATGCTCGGGTTGATGCGTGCTGACATGACTTCAGCCTACTTAGCCTTCTGAATCAATGCGATGAACATGGCGTCGGTTTGATTCAAGTCTGGCCAAAGTTGAGCCGTCTTGCGGTTGCGATTCAGGTGCAGGTTCGGGTTGATTTCAGCCAACACGGCATTGGTATCGAGCAGAGTGAATCCCTCGCCCAACTTCTTCTGCCCCCAGTCGATGATCGCGGTGGTCTCCCCCTGATGCGGTGAACAGGTCACGTAGGCAAGGATGCCGCCAGGCTTTAGTGCCGCCCATGCGCTGGCCAGAAGTTCTTGCTGAAGTGAGGCAAGTTCGGCCACATCGCTCTGCTGCTTGCGCCAGCGCGCTTCAGGACGACGGCGCAGCGCACCCAGGCCGGTGCAAGGAGCATCGAGCAAGATGCGATCGTATTTCTCGGCTGCAGAAGCACCGATGCCGCGACCGTCTTCTACCGTCACCTTGATGTGTGGGTCAATGGTTTCGAGCGCTTGACGCACGAGCTTGGCTCGGTGCGGCTGAAGTTCGTTGGCAATGAACTGGATGTTGTTCAGTTTCGCTTCGGCCGCCATAAGAGCGGCCTTGCCGCCAGGTCCGGCACACATGTCGAGCCAAATCTCACCTGCGGTTACCGGCGCAGCATCGACCAAAGCCAAAGCTGCCAGCTGCGAACCCTGATCTTGAACACGGATGCGACCCTCGCGGAATGCCACTAACTGGTTCGGATCTCCGCCATCGAGCATGGTTCCGATTGGGCTGGCCGGGCCAACCTCGAGGTCTTCGAAGTCACGCTTTGTCGCCAAACCTGGCAGGGCAACGAGACTCACCAGAGGTGCGATGTTGTCGGCAAGCAGTAGGTCGCGAAGCGCATCCTTGCGGCCATCGACTCGAAGCGCCTGCTCGAGTGCACGAACCACCCAAATCGGGTGTGAAAATTCAACGGCCAGACGTTCGTATGGGTCTTTTATGTGACTTAGAACAATGTCTTCCCATTCGTCACGGGTGCGTTCGCTAACGCGACGCAAGACACCGTTGACGAACCCCTCGGCGCCGCGGCTGAGGTGCCCCTTGGTTAGATTCACAGTTTCGCTCAATGCCGCGTGAGACGGAACGCGCATGCCCAGAATCTGATGAGCTCCCAAACGCAAGACAATCAGAGCTTCGATATCGATCTCGTCGCTGTAGCGTTGGGCACACTCTTCGATCACGCGGTCGTAAAACAGTTGCCAGCGCAGAGTTCCAAAGGCCATTTCCTGAGCGAATCCGGTGTCGCGGGAATCAAGTTTTGAGTTGGCCAGCAGCTTCGGCAACAAGAGATTGGCATAAGCATCATTCAGCTCGACCGCGCGAAGCAGGTCGAGGGCAATGGTTCTTGCCGTGGTCTTCTTGTTATACATAAATCACTCTCTTGCCAGCGGTCAATCCCCTGGCCCAGTCGATAGAACTCATCGGCTTTTTACCCGCTGGTTGAACCAGTTTTAGTTCAAGTAGCGTCCCGTTGCCGCAGGATACAAAGGTGCGAGCACTCTCGATTTTCAGTGCGCCAATCTCAAGTGCATCACCGGATAGAGATTGCCAATCGGTGGCGCCCAGGGCACGTGCTTCAAGGATGCGGAACGTTTCGTCTTCGAGCGTTGTCCAGGCCATCGGTTCTGGGTTTAGGCCACGAATTTGATTCTCGATTTCGACTGCATTCTCTTGCCAGTCAATGCGAGCATCTTTGCGAGTTAATTTGTCTGCGGTCGGCAAAGATTTGAGCAGTTCTGGGTCTTGTGGCTTTGGGTTAGCCATTCCTGCGGCAACTCGCGGCAAGAGTTCAGCTAGCCCGGTTATGCCCAGCTCGGTAAGTCTCGGAAGCAAGTCTGCGGTGGTCTCGGTTGGTTCGATGACCGTAGGAATCTGCAGATGGATCGGGCCGGTGTCCATTCCCTTGTCTAGTTGAAATAGCGTGACGCCGGTCTCGCGGTCGCCCGCCATGATCGCGCGTTGCACAGGCGCTGCGCCGCGCCACTTTGGCAACATGCTGTAGTGCAGGTTGATCCAGCCCATTGGCAGTGAGTCAAGGGCCGCTTGGTCGAGCAGGGCGCCGTAGGCCACGATGACGCCTAGGTCTGCGCCGGTAGCTTCGATTTCACCGCGAACCTCGGCGTCGACACGGTTTGCCTTAATGATTGGAATGCCCAGTTCTGCAGCCGCCTCGGCAACTGGCGATGGGGTAAGAATCTTCTTTCGCCCCACCGGGGCATCGGTGCGGGTAAGTACCGCAACGACTTCAAAGGCCGAGCCCGCCAAAGCCCTCAGGGTTTGCGCCGCATTTGCGGGCGTTCCTGCGAAGACTATTTTCAAAAACCGACCAAACCTTTCAAAGGTCTAGATTACTGTGTCCATCTTGATTTGAATCGGACGCTGGGCTCGCCCAGACTTGGCGCTCACTCGCTTCGACCCGGCAGTTGCTAGGAGCACCTGCGTCTTCAAGGTTGCAGCCAGAGTTGCCCCTTGGGCGTACTCGTAACGGATTAGCGCGCGCCAATCATCAACGGCGGCTCCCTTGGCGGTTACCGGCATTGGGCCAAGTACTTCGATCTCCGCCGGCAAGGCCTCCAGCACCTTGTTCAAAAGTTCGCGCTCACCGGTCAATGACGCCATACGGATGAAAGGTGGGAATCTGAGTTCGGCTCTCGAGTGATATTCGTGGTGTGCGATCTCGGCTTGAGACCAAAGCGCGAGCTTTTGCCCCAGATATCCCTGTAAGCCGACCGCCACACCCAATCCCCCAGACTTCATGAGTGCGATGGTGTTAGACCAAATGCGCACCGCATCCTCGCTGGCTCGCAAGTTGTCGCGCGAGAGCATCTCGTTGCAGTCCAAGAGAACTACCGCTCCATAACCACCTTCAACGCGTGGTTCGGCACCCGGAGTGGATACGACAATCTTTTTGCCCGCCGGCACACTCTCGAGGCGATTGTCACCGTTTGATTCGATGATCTTGGTGCCCGGAAATGCTTTGCCGAACTCGGCTGATGTTCTAGTTGCTCCGGCCCGACCCTGTTTGAGAGTGCGGTTACCGCAAGCCGTGCAGCTGAATGCCAGGTTGTGAGCATTGCACCAGCGACAACGCGGCTGACCCTGCGAGTCAACCCATAGCGGGCCGGCGCAGTTGGTGCACTTTGCTCGATCTCCACAACCGCCGCAATAAACCGAAACCGATTGACCTCTAGAAGCCACCTGCACCAAAACCGCGTCTCCCTGTTCTAGTGCGCGTCTGATTGCCTGCCAGGCAAGCGAATCAACCCTCGCATTGGTTTCAGAAATCGCCAGTTTCGGAACAGCAAAGGGAATCGTGACGTCAGTTAGGTAGCCGATCTCGACCAGGCGCTCGACCTCGCAAGACCTAGCGTGTGCTGCAAAGAAGATGCTGCAGCCCGATTGGCTCTGCCGAATCAATGCCACATCACGAGCGTTCGTGTAAGGCGATGTAGGTTCTTGCAAGTTGCTATCGCCGTCATCCCAGATGATGATTTCACCGAGATTCGCCACCGGCGCATAAAGCGCGGCACGACTGCCCACAACTACTACCGGTTCACCGGTTAGGCAGCGCAAGAAAGCCGTGTAGCGAAGCGAGTTGGTTTGCTGCGAGGTGTAGTCGACAATCCCGGTTTCGGCGAGCTTAGCTCTCAAAGCCTCAAGGATGACGGCCTGGTCGCGAAAGTCTGGAACCACCAGGATGGTCGACTGCCCGGCTTCCAGCGCTGCCACTGTACGGCTGGTTAGCTGTTGAACCCAAATCGGGCCGAGCTCGTTGCTTCGCGGTTCTACAAAAGCGAAAGTACGAGTGCCCGTCGGTTTGACCTTATCTGGTCGCGGAGTCGGTAAAACCGCGGCCTCGGCCATTGCGGCCTGCCATTTTTTTTCAACCGCAACCGAGCGCGTCGGGATAGCAAGCTTGAAAACATCGGCGATAGTTACCGCTTGGCGGTCGGCGACCGCTCGGCAAAGCGAATAGATTTCCGGGGTTAGCACAGAAACACTTGAAACCAGCTCGTCGAGACGAGCGAGTTTGCCGGCGAAATCAGACGATTCGACCAGTTCGACAACAAAGCCATCCGAGAGCCCGGCTCCTCGGCCGAACGGCACGCGAACCCTCGAACCTACGGTGATGGTCCCGCGCAACGATTCGGCAATCTCGTAATCGAAAAGTCGATCGAGTTGCGGAAGCGGTGAGTCGATTGCGACTCTGGCGACACCAAAGCCCGTCATGTTGGGCCTAGGCGTTTACTGCCGCGCGCAATGCGTCCGCGCGGTCGATTGCTTCCCAGGTGAACTCTGGAAGCTCGCGACCGAAGTGGCCGTAGGCTGCGGTCTTCGAATAGATCGGGCGCAGTAGCTGTAGGCTTTCGATGATCGCCTTAGGGCGAAGATCGAACACCTCGTTGATCGCGGCCACAATCGCCTCATCGGCAACCTTGCCGGTGCCGAAAGTCTCGACATACAACCCAACCGGGCGCGCGACACCGATCGCATAGGCGACCTGCACCTCGACGCGGTCGGCTAGGCCAGCCGCAACGACGTTCTTTGCCACGTGGCGCAAGGCGTAGGCAGCCGAACGGTCTACCTTCGATGGGTCCTTACCCGAGAATGCGCCACCACCGTGACGGCTAGCGCCACCGTAGGTGTCGACGATGATTTTGCGACCGGTTAGGCCGGCGTCACCCATTGGGCCACCAACCTCAAACTTGCCGGTCGGGTTGATGAATAGCTTCACGCCAGAAAAATCAAGACCAGTCTGCTCGAGAATCGGGTTGATGACGCTTTCGCGCATCGCTTCAACGATCTCGGCGTGGGTCACACCTGGGTTGTGCTGCGTTGAAAGCACAACGGCCTCGATGGTCTTCGGAACGGTTCCCTCGTAGCCAACGGTGACCTGAGTCTTGCCATCCGGGCGTAGGAACGAAACCTCGCCAGACTTGCGAACTGCCGAAAGGCGCTCTGAGAGGCGGTGCGAAATGTGAATCGCGGTAGGCATGAGAGTCTTGGTCTCGTTGGTTGCATAACCAAACATGATTCCCTGGTCGCCGGCGCCTTGAGAGTCAAAACGGTCGGCCGAGCCGCCTTCGCGTGTTTCAAAGCCGGTGTCGACGCCCTGGGCGATGTCTGGAGACTGCTGACCGATCGAGATCGAAACGCCACAGCTAGCGCCATCGAAACCAATGTCTGAAGACGTGTAGCCAATCTTCTGCACGGTTTCGCGAACGATGCGAGGAATCTCAACGTAGCCCTCGGTGGTCACTTCACCGGCAACGTGAACTAGTCCGGTGGTCACCATGGTCTCCACGGCAACACGCGAGTTCGGGTCTTGCTCGAGCATCGCGTCAAGAATCGCATCCGAAATCTGGTCACAGATCTTGTCTGGGTGACCCTCGGTTACTGATTCTGAAGTGAAAAGTCTTAGCTCGCTCATCCGTCAATCATATCTCTTGACCTAGGACATCAAGGATGTGAGCGGCAATTGCTCGCTTTGAACCGTCACGAGCGGTAACACTCCCCGATTTGGTGAGCACGAGTACCGAGTTCTCATCCGCACCAAATACCGCTCCTGCAGAGACATTATTGGCAACCAGGATGTCGCATCCCTTGGCTTCGAGCTTGTGCTCGGCCAACCTCTGAAGTTCGTTTGGCGAAGCGGCGGTCTCGGCGGCGAAGCCCACGGTGGTTACTTCAAGACCTTCGGCTTCGACTCTTTTTACCAATCCGGCAAGGATGTCTGGGTTCGCGACCAACTTTAGATTGATCTCATCGCCCAGTTCGCTTCTCTTCAGCTTGGTGGCGGCAGCGGTTTCGACTCTGAAGTCGGAAACTGCAGCGGCCATGATGATCGCGTCGCAGTCGGCAAGGTTGGCCGATACGGCCTGAGCCAAGTCGGCGGCTGTCGAAACTCGAATTAGGTTGTGCAGAGCTGGAATGGGCTCAGAAACGTTGGCCGCGATTAGGGTCACCGCTGCGCCTCGAGCCGTGGCTTCGGTGGCTAGTGCGATTCCCTGTTTGCCGCTCGAGTGGTTTCCTAGAAAGCGAACCGGGTCAATCGGCTCTTGGGTGCCGCCCGCGGTAATCAGAATTCTCTTGCCGGCAAGGTCTTGCGGTGCAGCCAGAGCGAGAGCGGCCGCAACGATTTCTTCGGGTTCAGGCAGGCGACCTGGGCCGCTGTCGGCTCCAGTGAGTCGGCCGACCGCTGGTTCAAGAACTTCGACGCCTCGAGAGCGCAGGGTGGCAACATTCGCCATGGTGGCGGCGTTCTGCCACATTTCGGTGTGCATCGCCGGGGCAACCAAAATCGGTGCCTTTGAAGCCAGGATGGTGTTCATCAGCAAGTCGTCGGCCAGGCCGGAGGCCATGCGTGCCAAAAAGGCGGCGGTGGCTGGTGCGACGATGATGAGATCTGCCGATTGCCCGAGTTCGACGTGTTTTACCGATTCAACATCGGTGTACAGGTCTGGGTCAACGCTGTTGTGCGAAAGCGCTTCGAGCGTGGTCGCGCCAATAAAACGCAACGCGTTTGCGGTTGGAATGACTTTTACGTCGTGACCGGCTTCAGTCAGCTGGCGGATGATGCCCGTGGCTTTATAGGCTGCAATGCCACCGGTAACGCCAAGGACTACGCGCATGATTCTCTAAAAGAGAAGGGCCGAATTACTCGGCTGCGTGCTTCTCTAGCTTGTTCTGGTCGATCTCGTGCATCGCGATGGTTAGTGGCTTCTCGTCAACGGTTGCGTCAACTAGTGGGCCAACGTTGTTGAACAGTGAACCCTCGTGCAGTGCCGAGTAGTAGTCGTTGATCTGACGCGCACGCTTCGAAGCGAAGATAACTAGCTCGTACTTTGAGCCAACGTGGGTCATTAGGTTGTCGATCGCTGGAGAAACGATACCTTCAAGCTTTTCAGACATGATTCAACTTTCGTTAGAGATTGCGGCCAATGTGCAAGCGAAGTTGCAAAACCGGATGCGGTTTTAGGCCTGCATCAAGTCTACGACTTCAGAGGCACATCTAGCCACTTCATCGTTGATTACGACGTAATCAAATTCGTCCTGTGCAGAGAGTTCTAGCTTCGCGGTCTCGAGACGTCGGGCCTGTTCTTCGGCGGTTTCGGTGCCTCGACCCTTTAGGCGAGAGACCAATTCATCCCAGCTCGGCGGCGCAATAAAAACCAACTTCGCTTCCGGCCAAGCCTTCTTGACCTGTCGCGCGCCTTGAATATCGATTTCAAGGATGACCTGACGGCCGGCCGCAAGCGCAGCAACCACCGGTTGTTTTGGAGTTCCGTACTTGTTCTGTCCGTGAACCACCGCGTATTCGAGCATGTCGCCCGCGGCAATCATCTCGTCGAATTGTTCGTGGGTCAGAAAGTAGTAACTCTCCCCCTCGATTTCACCGGGACGCGGTGCCCGAGTTGTTGCCGACACCGAAAGGTGCACGTTCGGGTAGTGCTCGAGAATGTACTTCACCACGGTGCCCTTGCCGACGGCGGTTGGCCCGGCAAGAACGATCAGTTGGTTAGTCATGGTTCTAGTTTCGCAGACTTAACCGTTTAGGCCAGCGGCTAGTTCGGCATTAGCAGCTTCGATTGCCTTTGGCATACCGGTGGCACCGGCTCGAAGCACACTGCGCGACACCGATGCGATTACCTGCTTAGCGCCAGCGCCAAATAGGCGGCTGATGTCACCAAGTTCAGCGCCTTGCGCGCCAAAACCCGGAGCCAGCACAGGTGTTGCGGCAACGGACTGTCCATTCTGGACTTCGGCTAGTCCGAAACCAGGAAGGTTGAGGGTGGCACCGATTACGGCACCGAACGAGCCAAGGTTCTCCCCCGGGCCGGCGGTTACCTGATTGATCTTGCCGAGGCCATCCCAGATTTGCTTCGCGATGGTGTTGCCTCCGACGCTGGCCTTCTGTAAGGCAGCACCCTCTGGGTTCGAGGTGGCAGAGAGCACGATCATGCCCTTGCCTCGTTCGGCACATTCGCTCATCAGTGGCAAAAGCGAGTCGAAACCAAGGTAAGGCGAAACGGTCAATGCGTCACAAACGAATGGAGCGGTTCGGCCCAACCAGGCATCGAAATAGGCATCCATGGTGGTGCCGATGTCGCCGCGCTTGGCATCCATGATGACCACCAAATCGGTGCCAGCTGCCTTTTGAGCCAACTCTTCGAGAACGGCAAAACCGGCCGAGCCGTGGCGTTCGAAAAACGAAACCTGAGGCTTGATGATTCCGACTCGACCAACCGCGGCGTCTAGGGCACGCAGGCTGAACTCGCGCAGACCAGCGACGTCGTCGGTCAAACCCCAGTCGGTCAACAGCGCTGCATGCGGGTCGATGCCAACACACAGCTGACCGTAGGTGCCGAACGCCTTGGTTAGCTTTGAACCGAAACTAGTTGGCAAGTGCAGCCGCCCTATCCTTGGCGTGGTCCTGAAGTGAACGCACATCGAATGGCCCAGCAATGACAGCCTCGAACGAGCCAATCGCCGCACTGAGCTGAGCGATGGTCGTGAAGATTGCCTTGTCGGCGGCGGTGGTAGCTGCACGAATCTCGTAGCCATCCTTGCGGGCACTCGAGCCCGATGGGGTGTTTACGACGACGTCTACCTTGCCTGCGGTGATTAGGTCAACGATGGTCGGGCCCTCTGCAACGCTGTGGTCGTCGGTGTGCTTGCGCACAACCTGTGCGTCGATGCCGTGACGGGCAAGAATCGCTGCGGTTCCGCTAGTTGCCAGAATCTTGTAGCCAAGCTGTGCCAAACGGCGAACCGGAAGAATCAGCTGAAGCTTGTCGCGGTCGGCGACCGAGATGAATACGCTTCCAGAAGTCGGCAGAGCACTGCCGGCGGCAGCCTGGCTCTTGGCGAAAGCCTTCGGGAAGTCGACGTCGATACCCATGACTTCACCGGTCGAACGCATTTCTGGGCCAAGTAGTGAGTCGACGAATCGACCATCCTTGGTTGCGAAGCGCTTGAACGGAAGCACTGCCTCCTTCACCGAAATCGGTGAACCGGCTGGGATGTAGGTGCCATCCTTCTCAGGCAGGTGGCCTTCGGCGATTAGCTCCTTGATGGTCTTGCCGACCATCACGAGCGATGCAGCCTTGGCCAGGGTGATGCCCAGAGCCTTTGAAACGAATGGCACGGTGCGCGATGCACGAGGGTTCGCCTCGAGAACGTAGAGCACATCGGCTGCCAAGGCGAACTGAACGTTTAGCAGACCGCGTACGCCAACGCCCTGTGCGATCTTCAGGGTGGCCTCGCGAACGCGGGCAATCTGTGAATCGCTCAGGGTCACCGGTGGCAGAGTACAGCTCGAGTCACCCGAGTGAATGCCGGCCTCTTCGATGTGTTCCATCACGCCACCGACGTAAAGGTCAGTTCCGTCGAATAGCGCGTCAATGTCGATTTCGATTGCGAAGTCTAGGAATCGGTCGACTAGCAGCGGGTGCTCTGGGCCGACAATTGCCTGGTCCTTGATTCGGTCGAAGTAGTCACGGATGCCAGCCTGGTCATAGATGATCTCCATGCCGCGGCCACCGAGAACGAATGATGGGCGAACCAACACTGGGTAACCGATGCGGGCCGCAATAACCTCGGCCTCGGCCATGGTCAGCGCGGTTCCGTTTGGTGGTGCAAGCAGGTCGCCATCCTCGAGAATCTTCGAGAATAGTCCGCGCTCTTCGGCTAGGTCGATTGCCTCAGGGGTGGTTCCGAGAATCGGGATGCCGGCAGCCTTCAGACCCTTGGCTAGACCAAGTGCGGTCTGACCACCGAGCTGAACTACAACACCAACTAGCTCGCCGCTCTGCTGCTCGGCGTGAATAACCTCGAGCACATCTTCGAGGGTTAGTGGCTCGAAGTACAGGCGGTCTGAGGTGTCGTAGTCGGTCGAGACGGTCTCAGGGTTGCAGTTGATCATGATGGTCTCGTAACCAGCGTCTGACAGGGCAAATGAGGCATGAACACAGCTGTAGTCGAACTCAACACCCTGGCCGATACGGTTTGGGCCAGAACCAAGGATGACTACCTTCTTGCGATCTGAAGGTCGAACCTCGGTCTCTTCTTCATAGGTGCTGTAGTGGTAAGGCGTTTCGGCTGGGAACTCGCCGGCACAGGTGTCGACGGTCTTGAATACCGGGCGAAGACCAAGGTCGTGGCGAATGCCGCGAACTTCAGCCTCACTAATGCCTCGCAGGTTAGCGATCTGAATGTCGCTGAAGCCGTGGTCCTTGGCGTGACGAATAACGTCTGCGTCGAGGTGGCCAGCCGCAGCGGTAGCGTCAGCTACCTCGTTGATCAAGACGATCTGGTCGATGAACCAAGGGTCCATCTTGGTCGATTCGAAGACCTGCTCTGGGGTTGCGCCGGCGCGAAGAGCCTGCTGCAAGAGAACGATACGGCCATCGGTCGGAGTCTTGATTGCCTCTAGAAGCTCAGCAACATTGCCCGGCTCGCCATCCCAGTGGAATGAAGAACCGCGACGCTCGAGGCTGCGCAGAGCTTTCTGCAGCGCCTGGGTGTAGTTGCGGCCGATTGCCATGGCCTCACCAACCGACTTCATGGTGGTGGTCAGGGTTGCGTTTGCGGCCGGGAACTTCTCGAAGGCGAAGCGTGGAACCTTCACGACGATGTAGTCGAGGGTTGGCTCGAAGCTGGCCGGGGTGACGCGGGTGATGTCGTTCGGAATCTCATCCAGGGTGTAACCGATGGCAAGCTTGGCGGCGATCTTTGCAATCGGGAAGCCGGTTGCCTTTGAAGCCAGCGCCGAAGAACGGCTGACGCGTGGGTTCATTTCGATGACGACTACGCGACCGTTGGTCGGGTCGACAGCGAACTGAATGTTGCAACCACCGGTGTCTACACCAACGGCACGAATGACGTCGATGCTGATGTCGCGAAGGTGCTGGAACTCGCGGTCGGTAAGGGTTAGTGCCGGTGCGACGGTGATTGAGTCACCGGTGTGAACACCAACCGGGTCAACGTTCTCGATTGAACAGACCACGACACAGTTGTCCTTGGTGTCGCGCATTAGCTCAAGCTCGTATTCCTTCCAGCCGAGAATCGACTCAGAAAGCAATACCTCGGTGACCGGGCTGGCCTGCAGACCAGCCTCACAGATGCGGCGTAGCTCTTCTTCGTCGTGTGCGAAGCCAGAACCGAGACCACCCATGGTGAATGAAGGCTGAACCATTAGCGGGTAGCCAAGCTCGGCAACTGCCGCTAGACACTCATCCAAGGTGCCACAGATAACCGACTTAGCGACATCTGCACCGTTACCTAGGCCAAGCACTAGCTGCTTGAACAGCTCGCGGTCTTCACCCTTCTTGATGGCGTCAACCTTGGCGCCGATTAGCTCTACGTTGTACTTCTCAAGGATGCCCAACTCGTGCAGCTGCATCGCGGCGTTTAGGGCAGTCTGACCACCGAGGGTAGGCAGAATCGCGTCTGGACGCTCCTTGGCGATAATCGCCTCGATGACCTGTGGGGTGATCGGCTCGACGTAGGTTGCGTCGGCGAAGTCAGGGTCGGTCATGATGGTCGCCGGGTTCGAGTTGACCAAGATTACGCGGATGCCCTCTTCGCGAAGCACGCGGCAAGCCTGAGTACCCGAGTAGTCAAACTCACAGGCCTGACCGATAACGATCGGGCCCGAGCCGATTACTAGAACGCTATTAATGTCTGAACGCTTTGGCATTACTTGGCCACCTTGTTGCTCTCGATTACCTCAACCAAACGGTCGAAGAGATAGTTTGAATCGTGTGGGCCAGCTGCGGCCTCTGGGTGATACTGCACTGAGAATGCAGGGATGTCGAGGCACTGCAAGCCTTCGACCACGTTGTCGTTTAGCGAAACGTGGCTGACGAGTACGCGACCGAAGCCGGCTGGGCTGTCAACCTCTGGGCCGCCTTCAACCTTCACGGCAAAGCCGTGGTTGTGCGCGGTTACCTCGACCTTGCCGGTGGTGCGGTCCATAACCGGCTGGTTGATTCCGCGGTGACCGAAGGTCAACTTATAGGTTTCGAAGCCTAGTGCGCGACCGAGCAACTGGTTGCCGAAGCAGATGCCGAAGAACGGGATCTTCTTAGACAGAATCTCGCGAAGCACCAAGACCTGCTGGCCCGATGCCTCAGGGTCGCCAGGGCCGTTAGAGAAGAAAACCGCATCCGGGTTTGAAGCGATCAGGGTTGCCGCGTCCACCTTGGCCGGGAAAACTTCGACCTCTAGGCCGCGGGCGGCCATGTGCTCGATGGTTGAACGCTTGATGCCGAGGTCAACGATGGCAACCTTGCCTACCTTGCTGCCTTCGGCGGCTACGGTGTAGGCAGCCTCGGTGGTGACCTGATCGCTAAGCGACAAGCCCTTCATCTGGGCTGCCGACTTTACCTGAGCCAAGAGTTCTTCGACCGAAGCCTCGGCTGCCTCGCCAGAGAAGATTCCGGCACGCATCGAACCTGCAGAACGCAAGTGGATTGTCAGTGCGCGGGTGTCGATGCCCGAAATAGAAACGATTCCGAACTTCTTTAGCTCTTCAGGAAGAGACTTTTCGGCTCGGAAGTTCGAAACGATTCGAGACGGGTCGCGCACCACGTAGCCAGCGACCCAAACCTTGGTTGATTCTTCGTCACGTGCATTGACACCGGTGTTGCCGATGTGCGGTGCAGTCTGAACCACGATCTGGCCGGCATATGAAGGGTCGGTCAGTGTCTCCTGATAACCGGTCATACCGGTTGCGAAAACCAGTTCACCCAGGGTCTTGCCCTCGGCCCCGTACGACTGACCCTTGAAGACGCGGCCGTCTTCGAGAACTAGTAGAGCAGTGCTCATTATTTTGCCTCTCTGTTGCTAATGCTCTCGAGCGCCGAAATCAGCTTGGCTCGATCGTCTTGGTCGACTACACGGAGGTGAGTCGAAAACTTGGTCGAATCCTGCAACCAGTCAATGGTCAAGATTCCCTTGGCTTCGGTAACGCGGTCGATGGTTACCTGGGTGGTCGAAAGTTCGGTAATCGCAGACTTTGCAATCGCCAGCGGGCGCTCCCCCTTGCGAATCAACTGAACGCCACCATCGAACACCAGTGCAAAGGCAATGCCGCGAATGCCCAGACCATAGGCACGGATGCGCTCCAGGTGATTATTCGCGTAGGTGGTAGCAACATAGTAGGCGCGAACCTTCAGGAGTTGCTCGCCAGCTTTTTCGAGCGCCATCGGCGGCTGAGTGAAGTCGGCCTCCTGAGCCGTTGCTCGCGCACGCCAAGCGCGAATGGCGGTCAACACGAGAAGCACAAACAGTGCTCCAAGGATGCCGGCGACGATGAATTTCTGCATTAGTTGCGACCCGACTTTGCGAGTTCGCCATCGCGAACGGTGAAGTAGCCGCGGTAGATGGTGTGCACGACCTTGCCAGGCAGTTCGAGGCCGACGTAAGGCGAGTTCTTCGACTTCGAGGCGCTGTCGGCGACGACCTTGCGCTTCACGGTCGGGTCGATCAACGCGATGTTAGCGAAAGCGCCAACCGCCAGACCCTGTCCTTGCTCTGAATCGCTACCAATCTTGGCCGGGTTGATCGAAAGTACCTCGGCAAGGCGCGACCAGGATGACTTACCGCTGTCGATAAGCACATCTTGGGCGATCGATGCTGCGGTTTCAAGACCGAGCATTCCGAACGCTGCGGCATTCCACTCGCAGTCTTTCGACTCGATTGGGTGCGGTGCGTGGTCGGTTGCAATAATGTCGATGGTTCCGTCGACTAGCGCCTCGCGAAGCGCAACCACATCGGCTGCGGTGCGAAGCGGTGGGTTCACTTTGTAGACGGCGTCGTAGCTGCGGACTAGTTCGTCGGTGAGTAGCAAGTGGTGAGGGGTGACCTCGGCGGTCACCTGAATGCCACGAGCCTTTGCCCAACGCACAATCTCGACTGAGCCCGCGGTTGACAGGTGACAGATGTGAACGCGTGAGCCAACGTGCTCGGCAAGCAATACGTCACGAGCAATGATCGATTCTTCGGCAACGGCCGGCCATCCGGTTAAGCCGAGTTCGGCTGAAACGGCGCCTTCGTTCATCTGAGCGCCCTCGGTCAAACGAGGTTCTTGAGCATGCTGGGCGATGACTCCCCCGAATGCCTTTACGTACTCGAGTGCGCGGCGCATCAAGACTGGGTCGTGGACGCACTTGCCGTCATCCGAGAAGACGCGAACCTGAGCCTTTGAGTTGGCCATTGCGCCAAGCTCAGCAAGCTGCTTGCCTTCTAGACCGACGGTTACCGCGCCGATTGGGTAAACATCTGCGTAACCAGCCTCGCGACCGAGGGCGGCAACCTGCTCAACAACGCCGGCGGTGTCGGCAACCGGGCTGGTGTTAGCCATCGCATGAACCGCAGTGAATCCACCCATCGCCGCGGCCTGGGTTCCAGTCAGCACGGTCTCGCTCTGTTCGAAGCCAGGCTCGCGAAGGTGAGTGTGTAGGTCAACGAAGCCAGGTAGGGCAACCAAGCCTGTGCAATCGATCGATTCGGCAGCGCTCAGGCCTGAACCGATGGCAACGATCTTGTCGTCTTGGACCTGGATGTCGGTGGCTGCGCCATCGCCAAGTTTGACGTTCTTTAGTACGAAACTGTTAGACATCTGCGGCCCTCTCGCCTGAAAGAAGTGAATAAAGAACGGCCATACGAACCGATACGCCGTTGGCTACCTGTTCTAGGACGGTTGATTGTGGTGAATCTGCCGAAATGGCGTCGATTTCTAGCCCTCGGTTCAT
>JBEGKW010000004.1:0-28603 GCA_041183865.1 Actinomycetota bacterium
CGCATGTTGATCTGCTGCTTCATGATCTTGCCGCTACCGGTGAAGCGGAAACGCTTCTTAGCGCCAGAGTGGGTCTTCTGCTTTGGCATTGATTTCTCCTGTTTCTACTCGGCAGCTTCTTCGGCTGCCGACTCGTTTGGCTTTTCTGCTGGAGCAGCCTTGGCGGCTTTCTCTGCAGCTTTCTTGGCTTCAGCCTTAGCGTCTGCCTTGTTCTTTAGCGGGCCAATGACCATAACCATGTTGCGGCCGTCGATCGAAGGATTCGACTCGACTGCGCCCAACTCGGCTACTTCTTCGGCAAGCTTCTGAAGCAACTTGATGCCCATTTCTGGACGTGACTGCTCGCGACCGCGGAAAACCACGATCACCTTGACCTTGTCACCGGCCTTGAGGAACTTCTGAATCTGACCGCGCTTGGTTCCATAGTCGTGATCATCGATCTTCAAACCGAAACGAACGGTCTTTAGAACGGTGTTGACCTGGTTCTTGCGTGCCTCACGAACCTTCTGGGCTGCTTCGTACTTGAATTTTCCGAAGTCCATTAGTTTCGCAACTGGTGGCTTTGAGGTAGGGGCAACCTCGACTAGGTCAAGGTCCTGCTCTTGTGCCATGCGCAGCGCATCTTCGATGCGGACAACGCCAATCTGCTCACCAGCAGCGCCGACGAGGCGAACCTCTGGCACGCGGATGCGCTCATTGATGCGGGGATCGCTGATTTGTAGCTCCTTTAGACGTGACATAAATGGCCACGCCACAGGCGGGCAGCCTGAATGCGTACAGAAACGATAAAGTCTCCAGCTTTACCCGGCCACCTATGTGCCATAAGCACTAGTTCGGCGATCGCGGGTGGGAAATAAATCCACTTCTGACCGAGGGCGAACCTCGGAGCCATGGGTTAGCCTATCAGAAAGAACTCAAAAGGAGAAGCCCTTGTCTGCCTCAAATTCAGAATCGCGCGAACCACAGTCACCTGAGGTTGAAATGCACGACATCGCCGATCTACCAGCAGTTGAGGTTATCGGCCGCTACGCAGTCGATTTGCTCACCGTGGCCGCCGTTCAGTGTGGCCTTGCCGAGGATGGTCGCAAGGGTGACCTGGATGAAGCTCGCAAGCTAATCAACGCGACCGCTGGTTTCATCACCGCTGCCGCTGCCGACCTGGGTGACCACCACGCTCGGCCATTGCGCGACGCCTTGCGTCAGGTTCAGCTTGCTTTCCGCGAGGCTTCAATCATCAAGGATGCGCCTGGCGCTGGCCCTGGTGAGAAGTTCACCGGCCCAGTCAACTAAGTTATTCAGCCGCGATTAGTCGCAGCTGCATCGAATCCACAGATTCGGCAATCAATTCGCTCGTTGCCCAAGCATCGGTCAATCGGCCGATCAGCGCTTGCACAGCATCCTGGCTTAGACCGGCAACTAGCTTCAGAGTGATTTGAAGTTCAGCGCCTTCGAGGCGAGAGTTTGGGTCACCGGCTTCAAGATAAATCGCCAACACCGATGGCTCATTTTCATCTAGCGGCTCGGCGAAGGCTTGGCCGACTGCCTGATTTAGAAAACTCGGAACCCAATCTTGCTGCAGAGCCATGGCCTTGATGGCTGGGCGTCTGAAGACGAATTCGGTTTCGCTGCCCGGGTCTAAAACGATGCGGGTGTTGCCTTCAGAGGCGGCGGCAAGTGCGACGCGAATGGCATCGCTTGGCACCGGACGAGCTGTCTTATTCCAACGTCCCATCGACTCAACCGAACTAAAAACCGGCAGACCGGTCTCACCATCCGGGGTTTGAACGGTGACGATCGAAAGATCTGCGCTCTTATCCACGGTTTGACCGTGAGCGCCCTCACCCGACTCTCCCAAATCGGCGAGCAACGGAATCAATAGTCTTGAGGCGGCAAAGGCTGCGAAAACCCCGCGCGGATCGGCCGGGTTGGCACGAAACTCGGCGAGCGCCGAGAGCAATGACGGGTTAGCCGAACCGTCGTCGTTCGAGAAGGGATTCGACTCGAAACTACGACCTTCCCATGGCACACCGGCGGAATCGGCAAAACGATCCTTGTTGATGTGCTTGTGGTCGTGGCTATCCATGGTCGGCGAAGGTAAACCTAGGCGCGGACGTTGGCGATTGCCAGCGCCTCTTGCAGGGTGAACTTGTTGGCGTATAGCGACTTGCCGAGAATAGCGCCTTCAAGGCCGTCGGCAACAAGCGCGTGCAGGTCGCGGATGTCCTGCAGCGAGCTGATGCCACCCGAGGCAACAACAGGCTTTGAGGTGCGCTGCATAACTTCGCGAAGTAGGTCTACGTTTGGACCCTTCAGGGTGCCATCCTTGGTCACATCGGTGACCACATAGCGAGCACAACCGGCACCCTCAAGGCGGGCGAGAACCTCCCAGAGGTCGCCTCCCTCGCGGGTCCAGCCGCGAGCTGCCAACGTGGTGCCGCGCACATCGAGGCCAACCGCGATGGCGTCGCCAAACTTAGCGATAACGCGCTCGGTCCACTCCGGGTTCTCAAGGGCGGCGGTGCCCAGGTTCACACGAGTGGCACCGGCTTCTAGAGCGGCCTCTAGGGAAGCGTCGTCACGAATGCCACCAGAAAGTTCGATCTTCACCGAGCTAGATGCATTAACCACCTCACGGATGATTGCTCGGTTGTCACCGCGACCGAATGCCGCATCCAAGTCAACGAGGTGAATCCACTCGGCCCCAGCGTCGATCCAGGTTTGAGCCGCCTCGAGCGGGCTGCCGTAGTCGGTCTCAGAGCCTGCTTCGCCCTGGGTTAGGCGCACTGCCTTGCCATCGGCTACGTCAACGGCAGGTAGTAGTTCTAGATAAGTCGAGTTTTGAGCCATGTCGATTACTTTCGTTTGAAGCTTTGCGGGGTGATTTTGAACTAGAAGGTCTTGAGCCAGTTGGTTAGCAACTGAATGCCGGCCTGGCCAGATTTTTCAGGATGGAACTGCGTCGCGGTCAAAGGGCCATTTTCGACAGCAGCGACAAACTTGCAACCGTATTCTGCCCAGGTCGGAACCGGCGAAGGAATCGGACCGAGACCGTCGTACTGCCAGTTTTGAACACCGTACGAGTGAACAAAGTAGAAGCGTTCGTCGGCAATGCCCTCGAACAGACGTGAGTCGGCCGGTGGAGTTACCGTGTTCCAGCCGATGTGTGGCACTAGTGGCGCGTCAAGCAGTTCAACGGTTCCTCGCCATTGCCCAAGACCTTCGGTCTCGATGCCGTGCTCAACGCCGTGTTCGAACATCACCTGAAGACCAACGCAAATTCCCATGACCGGCTTGCCCGAGACCAGGCGCTTGTCGATTAGCTCGCCGCCCTTGACCTCGTTGAGTTGGTTCATGACGGCCGTGAAGGCGCCAACGCCAGGCACGATGAGCCCATCGGCATTCAAGACTGAGTCGCGATCGCGAGTTAGTTCTACCGAGGCACCCGCAACTTCGAGTGCCTTTGCAACCGAGTGCACGTTGCCACTGCCGTAGTCAAGAACGACTACGCGTGGTGAACTCACAGAGCACCCTTGGTTGAAGGGATTCCCTCTACGCGAGCATCGAACTCAACTGCCTTGCGGAACGCACGAGCGAAGGCCTTGAACTCTGCCTCGGCGATGTGGTGTGGGTCGCGGCCGTCGAGCACGGTGACGTGCACAGTGATGCCGGCGTTGTAGGCAATTGCCTCAAAAACGTGACGAATCATTGATCCAGTGAAGTGTCCACCGATCAGGTGAAATTCGAAACCGGCAGGCTCGCCTGAGTGAACCAAGTATGGGCGGCCGGATACGTCCACGACAGCGCGCGCCAGCGCATCGTCCAACGGAACGGTGGCATCGCCGTAGCGGCCAATCTTGGCCTTGTCACCAAGAGCTTGCTTGATTGCCTGACCGAGCACGATTGCGGTGTCTTCAACGGTGTGGTGCACGTCAATGTGAGTATCGCCAGTTGCCTTGACCACGAGGTCAACAAGCGAGTGCTTAGCAAAGGCGGTAAGTAGGTGGTCGAAGAAAGGCACGGTGGTTGAAATCTCTGAGCGACCGGTGCCGTCGAGGTTGATCGAAAGCTCGATCGAAGACTCGCTGGTGCGGCGCTGAAGCTGCGCAATGCGGTTCATTTATTTGCCTTTCTCCATAGCGACGCCAGATAAAACGTCGTTGGGATGCTTCAAGTCTAGCGAAACGCCGAAACCTTAGTTGGCGAGCACTTCTTTTAGAGCCGTAAGGAAGGCGCTGGTTTCGGCTTCGGTGCCGGCGCTCACGCGCAAAGTTCCGTCTAGGCCGACGTTACGAATCAATACGCCGCGCTCAAGAAGCTCCTGCCAGGTCTTGCTCGGATCAGCGAGGCCCCCGAAGAGCACAAAGTTTGCATCCGACCGGTATGCGTCGAGACCGAGTGCCTGAATTTCACTCACGATTCGGTCACGCTGGGCACGGATGTCGTCCACTGTCGAAAGCATCACCTTGGAGTGCACGAGCGCGCCTTCGGCTGCCGTTTGGGTGAAAGCACTCAAGTGGTATGGCAGGCGCACAAGGCGCAATGCGTCGATTACGGCTGGATCTGCTGCCAGGTAACCGACACGGGCACCTGCGAAAGCGAAGGCCTTTGACATGGTTCGACTGACCAGCAAACGCTCGCGGCCAGGTAGTAGCGAGACAGCGGTGACCGATGGGTCTGCACCAAATTCCTGATAAGCCTCGTCAACGACCAGGATGCCGCCGCTCGCTTCTGAAATGGCTTCGTAAGCAGCTTCGATGCAAGCGAGGCTCAATGGGGTGCCGGTTGGGTTATTTGGTGCACACAAAATCACGATGTTTGGCTTGTGCTCAAGGATGGCTGAACGGATCAACTCTGGAGTCAGCTCGAAACGATCTGCGCGCGGAACCGCGACATACTCGGTTTGGGTACCCGAAGCGATGATCGGATACATCGAGTAGGTCGGAGTGAAACTCAGGAACTTGCGGCCTGGACCACCGAAGGCCTGAAAAATGTGCTGCAGCACTTCGTTTGAACCATTGGCGGCCCAGATGTTTTCGGGCCTAAGACCGGCTCCGAGATACTTGGCAAGAGCCTCACGAAGAGGCATGAATTCACGGTCTGGGTAGCGGTTGATGTTCATGAGCGACTTGGCTAAACGCTCGATGATGTCTTCGGCTACCTCTAGCGGGACCCGGTGCGTGTTCTCGTTGACGTTCAGCGAGACCGGAACCTCGAGCTGGGGTGCGCCATACGGCTGCTGCCCCTTGAGGTCATCACGCAGTGGAAGGTCTTCTAGTCTCGCCATTCGACAAGTTTACTAAAGACCACCGGCACGACCGTAGCCTCGGGCTATGGAAGGGCGATGCGCTGCCCTGGGGTTACCTCGGCCGAGGTCAAAGCGTTTAGGTCAACAACCTTGGCGATCCAGTCGCGACGGTCTTCGTTTGGGGCAACCTTGGCAGCCAACTGCCACAGGCTCTCGCCCGAGTGAATGGTGACGTAGGTGAAGTGAGCCTTCACCTGCTCTGAGCCTGCGGTTGCCGCCTGGCCAGAGAAGAAGCTGATCGCGGCAACCACTGCCACGGTGACCACGGTGGCCTGACGTACGAAACGGCGACCCTTGGCGTTCAAGACGGTTCGCTTAGACACTGGAGCAATAGGACGAGTCATTGATGAAGCTGGTGAGTAGTTAGCCATGGCTACTGCACTCCCTTTCGTTTTACAAGTTGTTAGATCTCGTTGCTGCACTTTTTCGAACATCTGTTCGGATTAGAACAAGTTTACGAATAAACGCCATCACTTTGTCAAGTAAATCTTTTATTCTTTCGAAAATGTGTTTGTTTTCTTGTTCGAATACGAATACAATTTCGATATACGGAGTCAATCGCACACCTCAGACATTTATCCGAATGGGTTGAGTTGGCGAGGGTAATCACATCGGAGGGCAACCATGGCAAAGCGTTCAGACAACCTGAGCCAGATGCAAGAGCGCATCCTGGAGTTCATCATTCGCTCGAAAGATCAGAGCGGCTACACCCCTTCGCTTCGAGAGATTGGCGATGAAGTCGGCCTCAAGGCAGTCTCGAGCGTGAAGTACCAGCTCGAACAACTCAAGGACGCGCACTACATCTCATTCGATGCCAACACCGCTCGCGCCATCCGTGTGCTTATCGAACCCGAAGGCCTCTACGACGGCCAGGCCGCGCAGTCTGACAACCCAACCCCGTTCGGCGAAGCCGCGATGGTTCCAATGGTCGGTCGCATTGCCGCCGGTATTCCGATTACCGCCGACCAAAATGTCGAAGAAATCTTCCCACTCCCCCGCCAGCTTGTCGGCAAGGGCGACCTGTTCCTGTTGAAGGTGGTCGGTGAGTCAATGATTGACGCAGCCATTTGCGATGGCGACTGGGTTGTGGTTCGTTCTCAGCAGACCGCCGAAAACGGCGACATCGTCGCGGCCATGCTCGAAGAAGAAGCAACGGTTAAGACTTTCAAGCAACGCGATGGTCACACTTGGCTATTGCCTCGCAACAGCGAATTTGAACCGATCCTTGGCGACCACGCGGTCATCCTCGGCAAGGTTGTTGCCGTACTGCGTTCAATCTAATAGGCGACTCTAGCTAACGAACCGCGCTAAATAACCAGGCGGTAGTCGGCCAGCTCGGCCGCCATCTCTGGCTTGACCATTGCGCGCACGAATGTGCCGGTCTCGCGATAATCGAGCACCAGGATGCGACTGTTGAGGTGCAGGCGAGAAACCAAATCACCACGGTCGTAGGGAATCAAAACCGCGACCTCGATATTTGGTTCCGGCAGAAGATCTGCAATGCGCTGCAACAGCTCTTCCATGCCCTCGCCGGTGCGAGCCGAAACCCCGATAGACCAAGGCTCCATGCCGCGCAGAGCCATGCGCTGAGTTTCATCGGCAAGGTCGATCTTGTTGAAAACGATTAGTTCTTGGATTCCGCGAGCGCCAACATCACCGATGACATCTCGAACCGTGGCAATCTGACTACCTGGGTCAGGGTGCGAAGCGTCAACCACGTGAACAATCAGGTCGGCGTCTGCAATCTCTTCGAGCGTTGAACGGAATGCCTCGACCAGCTGGTGCGGCAAGTTACGCACGAAACCGACGGTGTCGGCCAGCGTATAGTCACGGCCATCCGGGGTCTTTGTTTTTCGCACGGTTGGGTCCAGAGTCGCGAACAACGCGTTTTGCACCAGCACACCCGCCGAGGTCATACGGTTTAGCAAGGATGACTTACCCGCGTTGGTGTAGCCCGCAATCGCCACCGCTGGCACCTGATTCTTCTTGCGCGAGGTGCGCTTGGTTTCGCGAGCCGGCTCCATCGCAATGATCTGCTTGCGAAGCTTGGCCATTCGGGTGTTGATGCGACGACGGTCGAGTTCGATCTTGGTCTCACCGGGGCCACGCGAGCCCATACCAACACCGCCGGCGGCCTGACCACCGGCCTGGCGGGACATCGATTCACCCCAACCGCGAAGTCGAGGTAGGAGGTATTCGAGCTGTGCTAACTCAACTTGCGCCTTGCCCTCTCGAGACTTGGCGTGCTGAGCGAAGATGTCGAGAATGACAGCGGTTCGGTCAACCACCTTGACCTTAACGATGTCTTCTAGGTTTCGTCGCTGGCTCGGGGCAAGTTCGGTGTCGGCGATTACCGTATCGGCGCCAGAGGTGACCACGAGTTCGCGAAGTTCTTCGGCCTTACCCTTACCAAGATAAGTCGTTGGGTCTGGATAACTGCGTCGCTGCAATAAGCCGTCGAGGACAGTAGAACCAGCGGTCTCGGCGAGCGCGGCGAGTTCGCGCAGAGAATTCTCGGCATCTTCGAGCGAGTTTGGCCCCCAAAGCCCGATTAGCAAAACCTTTTCGAGACGCAGTTGGCGATATTCGACATCCGTGATGTCTTGAAGTTCGGTAGACAGACCATTGACTCGACGCAGAGATGTGCGGTCTTGCAGGTCTTGTTGGTCGCCATCGGTTTCGGAATAGCCGTGAGTTTCATCGGCACCAAGCGCAACAGCCCGCTCACCACGACGCAGGATTCGGTCGATTACTTCATCGCCGCGCGATGCAAAAGAGGCCTTGGATTGCTCTTCGGCCTCGTCGCTGTCAAATGGCTTGTCATTCATTACGACTAACACTAGTTTGCCGATGTGTAATAAGGTTTCGAATATGTCCTCTGATCACTATTTTTCGGAGACCCCAGACAGCAAGTTCAAGCCCAAAGAAATTCGCGTGGAAATCGATGGTAAGGCCGTCACCGTAACCACTGCCGGCGGAATCTTTAGCCCTGATCACATCGACCAGGGAACCCTTGTTTTGCTTGACCACCTGGATGAAGTGCCGCCAAGCGGCAACATCCTTGACATCGGTTGCGGCTGGGGCCCGATTGCCCTCTCGCTGGCGTCTCGTGCGCCTCAGGCGACGATTTGGGCTATCGATGTGAATCAGCGCTCGCTCGACCTCACCGCAGCCAATGCGGCCCGTCTGAGGCTGAAGAACATCAAGGTCGCGCGCCCAGAGGATGTGCCAGCGGATGTGAAATTCACCGGCATCTGGTCAAACCCACCGATTCGAGTCGGCAAGGATGTGTTGCACGGCATCTTGCGCACCTGGATTCCTCGATTGCTCGAATCTGCCGAAGCCTACCTAGTGGTTCAAAAGAACCTCGGCGCTGACTCACTACAGCGTTGGCTTGAAGTTGAGATGCCAGAAGGTTTCTCCACCATTCGCGTTGACACCGCAAAGGGCTTCCGAGTGCTGCGAGTTAAGAACCGCGTATAGCTTTAGGCGCGTGGGTGACGCGGCTTTAGCTCGTCTAGGTCTAGCACTCCATCAAAAACCAGTTCGGCCGCCCCACTGAGGCCGATGTGTTCGCCATCTTCGGCAGCAAACATACGGACGCCGAGAACGCCGCCCGGAACGGTGACTTTCCACTGGTTTGGAGCGCCTTGGCCGGCCCAGTGACGGGTGGCAAGCGCAGCCGCGACAATGCCGGTGCCGCAAGAGAGTGTCTCCCCCGCGCCTCGTTCATAGACACGCATGGTGATTGAGCCAACGCCATTCGCCACCATCGGCTCTGCAGGTACGACGAATTCGATGTTGGCACCCGCTTCTGGCGCTGGAATGATCTCAGGCAGTTCGGTTAGATCTAGGGTCGCCAACTCGCGCGGTTCAGCCAACGCAACTACCACGTGTGGGTTGCCCACGTTGATGCCTTGGCCCGGGCGAGCGACATCGAGGTTATGAGCCTTGACCAGAACCTCGTCTTCGAGCTTCCAGCGGCCGAGATCAACCACGAACCCTGCGAGGTTGCGCTGCAGGTCTTTGACGCCGGCACGAGTGCCGATCGAGAGGGTCTCCCCCTCAGGCAGGTCGACCAAACCCTTCTCGGTCAGATAGCGGGCGAAAACTCTGGTTCCATTTCCACACATCTCGGCAGTCGAGCCATCCGAGTTGTAATAATCCATGAACCAGGTGGCATCAGGCTCTTCAGCCAATGATGCGGCACCTTCTGGCAGGTTTGCTGACTTGACCACGCGGATTAGACCGTCGGCACCGATGCCGAAATGACGGTCGCAAATCTGGGCAATCTGCTCTGGGGTAAGCGAAATCTCGCCCTCGGCGTCGAGGAACAACACGAAGTCGTTGCCGGTGCCGTGACCCTTGGTGAAAGTAAGCAGATTAGACATGCTTCAAGCCTAGATGTTTAGCCAGGCATCGACCATAGCCAAGGCCTTTTGAGTCGCCTCTCCGTCTTGATAATCGAGCCACTGGATTCGCTGATCGCGCCTAAACCAGGACATCTGACGCCGAGCATATTTTTGGGTGAGTCGGACGGTATCGGCAATGGCCTCGGCTTCGGTCATCTCGCTATCTATTTGCTTCAGGGCCTGCGTATAACCGATAGCCGCCGAGCTGGTCTTGCCTGCACGGATGCCCTTGGGCTCTAGCGCCTTGACCTCGTCGATTAGCCCCTCGGCCCACATCTTGTGCACGCGGGTCTCCAGACGCGCCCTGAGGTCTTCGCGGTCACCGTTGATGCCAATCTCAAGCACCGGCTGCCAGTCTTCTGGCACATCCGGTAAAGCTGCGGCGAAAGGCTCGCCGGTTATAGTCACGATCTCAAGGGCACGAACACTGCGTCGACCGTTTTCTGGGATGATTCGGCTGGCAGCTACCGGATCGATTGCCTTTAGACGTCGGTGCATCTCATGCGGACCGTGGTCGATCAGATCTTGTTCGAGTTTGGCGCGCAGCTCTTCGTCTCGTGCCGGGAACTCAAACATATTGAGCACTGCCGCCACGTAAAGCATCGAACCGCCAACCAAAATCGGCGTGATGCCCTGCGATTGCAAATCAAGGATGAGCGGTCTCGCGATTTGCTGGTATTCGGCGGCGGTCGACTCATCCGTGATTTCTAGGAAGTCAAACAGGTGGTGGGCGATTCCCTGGCGCTCGGACATGGTCAGTTTGGCAGTGCCAACGTCCATGCCCTTATAGAACTGCATCGAGTCACAGTTGATGATTTCGGCCTTGCCACCTTTGGCGATGATGTGCTTGGCGATGTCGATTGCCAACGCCGATTTGCCGGCACCGGTTGGGCCGACTACCACGATTAGCTTGGTCATTAGTGCTGGTGCGGAGCCGGAGCCGAATGCGGCTTTCCAAGGGTTGGCAAACCTAGCGAGACGCCGGCCTTGGCGTTTGAAGCGCCCGGAGCTGGAACTGCGCAACTAGCCGCTTCGGCGCGGTCCCAAGCGTCACCCGCGATGGTGCGACGCATCGAATAGCCGGTGTCGGCGATCAGGTGATACGGGCCAGCTTCGGTGATGGTTGCGGTAACCAAGTCGCCGGGACGTGGAACCTCGGCACCTGCAGGAACTTCGAAGTGAACCAAACGGTTATCGCGGCCACGGCCACTCATTCGGTGGGTGGCGTCATCCTTGCGACCACCGTTTGAAACCAGCACTTCGACGGTGTTGCCGACCAAAGACTGGTTTTCTTCCAGCGCAATGCGGTTGACCAACTCGAGTAGACGCTCGTAACGCTCTTGAACCACAGCCTTCGGCAGCTGGTCTGGCAGGGTTGCCGCCGGTGTTCCCGGACGCTTCGAGTACTGGAAGGTGTAGGTGGCACCGAAACGGGCCTGCTCGACAACCCGCATGGTCTCGAGGAAATCTTCTTCGGTTTCACCAGGGAAACCAACGATTAGGTCGGTGGTGATGGTCGCGTCAGGGATGGCGGCACGAACACGGTCGAGAATGCCGAGGAACTTGTCACTTCGATAGCTGCGTCGCATCTCCTTGAGGATGCGGTCACTGCCAGACTGAAGCGGCATGTGCAAGGTAGGCATGACATTCGGAGTCTCGGCCATTGCATCGATGACATCATCGGTGAAGGCTGCCGGGTGTGGGCTAGTGAAGCGCACGCGCTCTAGACCCTCGATTTCGCCGCAGGCACGAAGCAACTTGGCAAATGCGCCCTTGTCACCGAACTCGACACCGTAGGTGTTTACGTTCTGACCGAGCAGAGTGACTTCGATGACGCCTTCGGCAACCAGAGCCTTGATTTCGGCAAGGATTTCGCCCGGACGACGGTCTTTCTCCTTGCCACGCAGGCTTGGCACGATGCAAAAGGTGCAGGTGTTGTTGCAACCTACCGAAATGGAAACCCAGGCCGCGTAGGTCGAGTCACGCTTGGTTGGCAGGTCTGAAGGGAAAGTCTCTAGCGATTCGAGGATCTCGACCTGAGCCTCGTTGTTGTGACGAGCGCGCTCAAGCAGAGCCGGAAGAGAACCAATGTTGTGGGTTCCGAAAACAACGTCAACCCATGGGGCCTTCTTGACAATGGTGTCGCGGTCTTTCTGGGCCAGGCAGCCACCGACGGCAATCTGAAGGCCTGGGTTTACCTCTTTGTGCTCCCAAAGCTGCCCGAGGTTGCCATAGAGCTTGTTGTCGGCGTTCTCGCGAACCGCGCAGGTGTTGAACACAACCACATCGGCCAAACCACTTTCGACCGGAACGTAGCCAGCGCCCTCGAGCAAGCCAGATAGGCGCTCAGAGTCGTGAACGTTCATTTGGCAGCCGAAGGTGCGAACCTCGTAGCTGCGTGCGGTGGTTGTAGTCATAACTAGTCGATTTTACGCCTAGGTTCGACTAGTCGAGCTCTAACTGTGATTCAGCGAATCGAATGGCGGCAAACACCACGGATGAAGGGTAGCCCTTACGCCCCAGGTAACCGGCAAGGCGGCGCTCTCGCACATCCTTGGCGAGGGTGCTCATCTGTCGAATTCGACGCGCGGCGAGATCTTGAGCGGCAGCCAAATCGTCTTCTACAGTGATCGATTCAATTGCTTGCTCGATAAAAGGAGCCGGAACACCCTTTTCGTTCAGCTCACGCTTGATTGCAGACTTCGAAAGACCCTTGAAGTTTCGACGGCTGTTGACGATTGTCTCTGCATAGGCCTGATCATCGATTAGGCCAACCTCGGTAAAGCGAACCAGAACGCGTTCTGCGATTTCGCTTGGAATTTCTCTTTGCTCAAGAATTTTGCGTAGTTGGTGGGTTGACTTGGCGCTTCGAGCCAACTGATGCAGCAGCACATTTCGAGCCCGCTGTTCCAAACGTTCTGGGGTTGGTGGCTTTTTTTCACGTTCCGGTTTTGCATCGGCGGACTCGTCGCTGTCTCCCCGAGAAGACGAAAAGCCTGACGACCTCTTTCGAGAACCGCCAGACTTTCCGCGTTGTTCAAATGCCATTATTAGCCGGCTTTAGCAGCCTTGTTTGGAGCCTCTACTGCCGCTTCGTCAGCAGGCAAATCAGCTACCGCCCGAGGCACGCCAATGCCGAGCTTTGCCTTGATCTTCTTTTCGATTTCATCGGCAACTGCCGCGTTCTCGAGAAGGTACTTGCGGGCGTTTTCTTTACCCTGGCCAAGCTGCTCGCCCTCGTAGGTATACCAAGCGCCAGACTTCTTGACGATTTCTTGCTCGACACCGAAGTCGATGAGGCTACCCTCGCGAGAGATTCCAACACCGTAGATGATGTCGAATTCGGCCTGCTTGAACGGCGCGGCCATCTTGTTCTTGACGACCTTTACGCGGGTGCGGTTACCGACGGCGTCGACACCGTCCTTCAGGGTTTCGATGCGGCGGATGTCTAGACGAACCGAAGCGTAGAACTTCAGGGCCTTACCACCGGCGGTGGTCTCTGGGCTGCCGAAGAAGACACCAATCTTCTCGCGAAGCTGGTTGATGAAAATCATGGTGGTGCCGGTGTTGTTCAGCGCACCGGTTAGCTTGCGAAGAGCCTGAGACATAAGACGCGCCTGGAGACCCACGTGTGAGTCACCCATTTCGCCTTCGATTTCGGCACGTGGAACCAGCGCTGCAACGGAGTCGATGACGATGATGTCGATCGAACCTGAGCGGATAAGCATGTCGGCGATTTCAAGCGCCTGCTCACCGGTGTCTGGCTGGCTGACTAGCAACGCGTCGGTGTCAACGCCTAGGGCCTTTGCATACTCTGGGTCGAGTGCGTGCTCGGCGTCGATGAAGGCGGCAATGCCTCCGTTGCGCTGGGCGTTTGCGATTGCGTGCAAGGCGACGGTGGTCTTACCTGAAGATTCAGGACCGTAGACCTCGATGATGCGGCCGCGTGGCAAGCCACCAATGCCGAGGGCTACGTCAAGCGCGATTGAGCCGGTAGGGATAACTTCAACCGGAGCGCGGTCATCTGAACCAAGGCGCATGACTGAGCCTTTGCCGAACTGACGGTCGATCTGAGCCAGTGCAGTGTCGAGCGCTTTTTCGCGGTCTGATGGTGATGGCATGTTGTGCCTCGTCTTTCTTTGAATGTTGCTATGACACTAGAAACAGGCACGGACATTTTGTTTCGCACCGACAAAGTTGTTCAGAAGTTCTTCGAAACCTTGCTGTTAGTAGATTAGCAATATTCGAACAAGATTTCGATAGTTAATTTATTCGGCGTGTCGAATTTTCGAAACTATTTCTTTGACTTGGTCTTGTTGATTCCATGCCAACGCGACTTAGGCACGCCGCTTTGGCGGCAAATTGCGAGCCAAACATCCTTGGGATCTTCACCCGCTGCGATCAGCTGTTCACCGGATTTATCGCCGTGTTCGGTTAGTGCCAAGTCTTTGGCAATAACTTCGGCATAGCCAGGCCCGAACTCATCATTCATGAGCTCGCGGAATTCGCTTAGACGCAAGAGCGAGAGTTTCTGGTTCGAACTATTAGACGCTAGCTAGCGAGTCTGAACTTGAATCAATCGACTTGTTGAAGTCGACATAGAACTCTGCAGGGATGGTGTCTGGGATCAATGAGCCTTCTTGGGCAGCCAAACGATCGCTCACCTGGCGCATGATTACCGAAATCGGAACCTCTAGCGCCTCGGCGACCGAAGCCAAAATCTCTGAAGACGCTTCTTTTTGACCGCGCTCAACTTCGCTCAAGTAGCCAAGAGCGACGCTTGCCTTGCCGGCAACCTGACGCAAGGTGCGACCCTTTTGTAGGCGGAAGTCCCTGAGCACGTCACCAATTTCTTGACGAACTAAAACCATTGGAGCCTCCATTCTTTGAACCGTTGTAGATAACTTACCCGTTACCTAAGACAAAACATAACTCGTGCTACTGAAAGTTACCTGTGAGTCTATTGATTGATAACCGAGGGTTTAGTTGAAATGTTCCCCGAGCGCGTTGATCGCCGCGTTTACCGCCTCAACCCGAATGGCTTGCCTGTCCCCCGAGAATTCGAAAGGGTAGACATAGTCGCCGAAGTGCGCCGAAATACCGATGAAGACCGTTCCAACCGCCTTACCGTCCTGGATGTCGGGCCCGGCGACACCCGTGGTTGCTAGCCCAACGACTCGCTCGACATCCGTGCCGGTGGCATTTGCCAACTTGGTTCGCACGCCGGCGGCCATCTGGGCCACCACTTCAGGGTCTACTGCGCCTTGCTCTTGAAGCAGTGTTCGAGAAACTCCGAGAAGCTGGTGCTTTAGATCTGAGTGATAGGCCAGGATCGAGCCCAGCAAGACCCGTGACGCGCCAGAAACATCGACGAGTGTGGAACTAAGCAGTCCGCCGGTGAGCGATTCGGCTACAGCCAGCGAAAGCCCCTGAGCTGCAAGGAGCTCGAGAAGTTGGCTGGGCGAGGTTTGGTTAGCCACGGGCTCGAACGGCTGCCACGACGTACTGCAGCCCCGAATAGACGGTCAATGCGACCGAAACTAGCACGAGTGACTGTTCCAGGATGCGATACCAGTCGTATGGAAACCATGCGGTCAACGGGGAGACGATAAAGCCAACCATGACGCCCTGGAAGATTGTCTTCATCTTTCCACCCGAGGATGCAGCGATGACCTGCTGGTTGACCACCACAAGGCGGTAGACGGTAATGCCGAGCTCGCGAACCAGGATGACGATAGTGACCCACCAGGCGATTTCACCGAGGATCGAGAGGGTTACCAAGGCTCCGCCGAGCAGCGCCTTATCGGCAATTGGATCGAGTAGCTTGCCGAGATCAGTCACGATGCCGCGCTTGCGTGCGATTGCACCGTCGATTCCATCGCTGGCCATGATCACGATGAAAATCAATTCTGAGATCCAACGCAACGGAGATTCGTTGTCCGCGAACGAAACCAAACTCCAGATGAAGAATGGCACAGCAAGGATGCGTGCCATGGTGATGGCATTCGGCAGGTTCCACGGGTTGCTGGTGGCAGTAGTCTTCAACATGTTTGACATTAGTTACGTCCCGTCAACTGCCAGGCATCTTCATCGCCGTCATCTTCGTCACCGGTGACGATGATCGAACGATCGACCTGTGCGCGAGGAACAAACTCTTCAAAACTGCCAGCCGCTAGATTGCTGTCGGCAGGCTGGTCGTCAAAATCATCGATGATTGCCGCGGCTTGCTGCACCGGCGGAGTCGCAGTAGCACCTGGTTCGCCGCGCAATTGTGCCAAAACGGTGCCGAGGTCTTCAGGCTTCACTAGTACATCTCGAGCCTTCGAGCCTTCGCTCGGGCCGACAATCTGTCGAGATTCCATGAGGTCCATGAGGCGGCCCGCCTTGGCAAAACCAACGCGCAACTTTCGCTGCAACATCGAGGTCGAGCCAAACTGCGAGTTGATGACCAGTTCGGCCGCCTGCAGCAAGACCTCGAGGTCGTCGCCGATGTCGGCGTCAACAACCTTCTGAACCGCAACCTCTTCAACATCGGCGCGGTACTCAGGCTCCATCTGAGCCTTTACGTGCTCAACGATCTTGTGTAGCTCGCTCTCGGCCAGCCATGCTCCCTGAACGCGCATCGGCTTATTAGTGCCCATTGGCGAGAAGAGCGCGTCACCCTGGCCGATTAGCTTTTCAGCTCCCGGCTGGTCAAGGATGACTCGAGAGTCGGTGACCGAGGTAACCGAGAACGCTAGACGCGAAGGAACGTTGGCCTTGATTAGACCGGTGACCACATCCACCGATGGGCGCTGGGTCGCAAGAATCAGGTGAATGCCCGAGGCTCGAGCGAGTTGTGTGATTCGAACGATTGAGTCTTCGACGTCACGCGGAGCAACGATCATCAAGTCTGCCAACTCATCCACGACAACCAACAGGTAAGGGTAAGGCTGCAAGACACGCTTGCTGCCCTCTGGAACCTTTACCTCGCCAGCAACGATCGCGCGGTTGAAATCATCAATGTGCTTGAAACCAAAACTCGCCAAGTCGTCATAGCGCATGTCCATCTCTTTGACGACCCACTGAAGCGCCTCGGCGGCCTTCTTGGCATTTGTGATGATTGGAGTGATCAGGTGCGGAACACCCTGGTAGGCGGCCAATTCGACGCGCTTAGGGTCGATCAAAACCATGCGAACTTCGGCAGGCTTAGCGCGCATCAGAATCGAAGTAATCATCGAGTTTACGAAGCTAGACTTACCGGCACCGGTGGCACCGGCGACCAATAGGTGAGGCATCTTGGCCAGGTTGGCAACAACGAAGCCGCCCTCGACATCCTTGCCAACGCCGATGGTCATCGGGTGAAGGCTCTTGGTGGCAACCTCTGAACGAAGCACATCGCCGAGTGAAACGGTTTCACGGTCGGTGTTTGGAATCTCGATACCGATCAGTGACTTACCTGGAATCGGCGCAAGGATGCGAACTTCGTTGCTGGCTACTGCGTAAGAGATGTTGCTAGCCAAACGAGTTACGGCTTCGACCTTCACACCCGGGGCCAGCTCGACCTCGTAACGAGTAACTGTTGGGCCACGTGAGAATCCGACCACTGCAGCCTCTACACCGAACTCCTTGAAGACATTGGTGATGGCCACGACGATTTGCTCGTTGGCAGCCGACTTGGCCTTGGGTGGCGTGCCCGGAGCCAAGAAGTTCGATGGTGGCAAAACATAAGGGCGGCGGGTTGGCACCGGGATTGCCTGGGTGTCATTCGAGACCGAAGCCGATGGCGCAGCGGTCGGAGCCAGAGGCGCCACGAAAACCGGTTGAGCCGGAATGTTGATCGGCTCGGTGGCAGCTCCAGCGGTATCTACCGAAGGCACGTTCGGCTCAACCGGGTCGCCGAACAAAGTATCGAGCACATCATCATCAGGTTCGCCACCGAAGGCAGACTCAGTGGTTGCAATCGGAGTGTCAAAAGCTGGCTCATCGCCCTGCTTACCCTTGCGCCACCAAGGCACCTTGGTGCCGTCGAACGCATCTAGAACTTCATCTTGGACAGGCTCGGCCTCGGCCTTCTCTGCGCCAGCACCAAATAGGAAGGTGCCCAATTCGCGGAAGCGCTCGCCGATTCGATTCGGTGTGGTCTTGGTCAAAATCAGAAGCGAACCAAAGGTGAAAGCTACCAAAACCAAGGCGGTCACGATTTGGTTCAACGGAGTGATATTGATCGAACTCAAGAATGCGACCGAAACCAACCAACCAAAGACGCCACCGGCACCCGAAAGGAGGTCGTGAGCATCTGACGGCTGAGGTTGAACAGCGGCAAAGGTGTGGAAGAAACCACTTACCGAGACAACGAGTAAAAACAATCCGACACCGATTCGGCCGTTGTTTCTAGTCGAAGACGGGTTTCTCATGAGGTAGATCGCAAAGATCACCATGATCACAGGCAAGACGTACGCGACGCGACCAAACATCAACCCAAAGGTGTTGTCATTTAGGTCAACCGCCCACTGTTGCTTGGCCAAGAACCAGGTAAAAACTGCACCTGAGATGCCAAGCACGAAGAGGAAGAATGGCAAGCCATCGCGACGATCTTCTTTGGCGATTTTGTCGGGGCTTAGCGAACGCGCGGCAGAGCCTACCGCGTGGGCAAAAAACATGTAAACGACAACTACCGCGCGCACAAAACCATTAGCGCCAGAAGACGAGGCCTGCGAGCGAGCCGGTTGTCTAGGTGCGCGAGCGGCGGGCTTGCGCTTGGGTGCTGGTTTGCGTGGTGTAGCCATGCCTCAAAACTAACAGCCACCTGCGACAGAACCGCGAAGGCACGAGCCAAAGGCTGCTGAGAATTAGCCTTGAATTACAACCGGAATGATCATTGGGCGGCGACGGTGTGCCTTGTTGACCCAGGTTCCGATGGTTCGACGAATGACCTGTTGCAATGCGTAGGTATCGCGAACACCTTCACCCGCAGCTTCGGCGAGCGCACGTTCAATCATCGGCTTAACCGCGTCAAAGACGTGGTCATCCTCGGCGAATGCGCGGGCGCGAATCTCTGGCCCGACCTTGACGCGACCGTTTTCATCGACCACACAGAAGATTGAAATGAACCCTTCCTCGGCCAAGACGCGACGATCCTTCAGGTCATCCTCGGTGATTTTGCCTACGGTTTTGCCGTCAACATAGAGCAAGCCGCACTCGACAGCGCCGACGACTTCGGCAATGCCATCGACAAGGTCAATAACCCAGCCATCTTCGGTGATCAATACGCGCTCGCTAGGCACACCGGTCTGCTCGGCAAGCTTGCCATTGGCGATTAGGTGTCGGTATTCCCCGTGAACCGGCATTACGTTTCGAGGCTGCAGGATGTTGTAGCAGTAGAGCAACTCCCCTGCCGCCGCGTGACCAGAGACGTGCACCTTGGCATTACCCTTGTGCACCACGTTGGCGCCGAGCTTGGTTAGCCCGTCAATAACTCGGTAAACCGCATTCTCATTGCCCGGGATGAGCGAGCTGGCCAGGATGACGGTGTCGCCCTCTCCAATCTCGATGTCGTGTTCTAGGTTTGCCATTCGAGCTAGAACCGCCATCGGTTCGCCCTGCGAACCGGTTGACATGTAGACCACCTTGTCGGCCGGCATGCTGGCCGCCTGCTTGAGGTCGACGAAGTCTTGAGTGTCGGCAGTTAGGTAACCCATCTGAATGGCAATCTGCATGTTGCGCACCATTGAACGGCCTACAAGAGCAACCTTTCGGTCGTTGGCCTTGGCCGCATCGACTACCTGCTGAACGCGGTGGACGTGACTTGAGAAGGATGCAACGATCACGCGTTTCTTCGAACGAGCAATGACGCTCTCGATGACCGGGCCGATGTCTTTTTCTAGCGGAGTGAAGCCTGGAACGTCAGCGTTGGTTGAGTCGCTCATGAATAGATCGAGACCCTCTTCGCCGATGCGCGCAAAGGCACGCAGGTCGGTTAGGCGGCCGTCCAGAGGCAGTTGGTCCATCTTGAAGTCACCGGTGTGCAGCACGGTTCCGGCAGCCGATCGAATGACCACTGCCATCGCATCCGGAATTGAATGGTTCACAGCCACGAACTCGAGGTTGAAGCCGGCAAGTTGCTCGCGCTGGCCTTCGACTACCACCATCGAATACGGGGTGATGCGGTGCTCTTTGAGTTTTGCTTCGACAAAGGCCAAGGTCAGCGCCGAGCCAAGAATCGGAATGTCTTCCTTCATGCGAAGCAGGTAAGGGACTCCGCCGATGTGGTCTTCGTGGCCGTGGGTTAGGAAGATGCCGATGACATCATCCATGCGGTCTTTTAGGTAACCGAAGTCAGGCAGGATTACATCGATGCCAGGCTGGTGTTCTTCAGGGAAGAGAACGCCACAGTCGACGATCAGGATTTTGCCGTCAATCTCGAAAACGGTCATGTTGCGGCCGATTTCTCCGATGCCACCAAGAGGAATGATGCGGAGGACGCCCGGTCGCAGTGCAGCAGGGGCCGGAAGGGTTTGAACCAATGGTTCTCGTTTCTATTCGGTTGTTGTGCACTCTTGCGCACATGGTAAATAACTCGCGATAACGCGTAACCCCTATCGGGTGGTGCCGGCAACCTTCGGCAAGGCACCACCAGCGGCGGCGTTGCGGTCTGGGCGGAAGTTATCGAAGCTGAGACCTGTGATTGCGCCCACTAGGTCGATGTCGGCCTCAATGCGGGCCGCTTCGGCATCTTCTGGACCAACGAGCGGCAAACGCACACGCGGGCTCGAAATGACGCCCAGGCCGTTCAGAATGTACTTGGCGGCCACGGTGCCAGGCACGTGGGTCATCGCTGCGCGCTGCAGCGGGTCAAGGCTGTTGTGCACGGTTAGGGCGTGGTGGAAGTCGTTGCGGTTAGCGGCATCGATTAGCTCGCGGTAGGCCGCTGGTGCGATGTTTGCGGTCACCGAGATGCAACCGACGGCGCCGATCGAAAGGTGAGGCAGAAGGTTTGAGTCATCACCCGAGAAGTAGAAGAGACCGGTTTCGTTCATGATGCGAGTGGCCTGAGCCAGGTCGCCGCGGGCATCCTTGACAGCCACAATGTTTGGGTGCTTCGAGGCGCGGTGGAAGGTGTCCTGGGAAATCGCGATGCCAGCACGGCCAGGGATGTCATAAAGGATTACTGGTAGGTCGGTTGAGTCAGCAACCATTCGGAAGTGGGTAAGCACACCGGCCTGAGTTGGCTTGTTGTAGTAAGGGGTGACGATCATGATGCCGTCAGCGCCAGCCTTTTCGCTGGCCTTATAAAGCTGCATCGCGTGCGCGGTCTCGTTCGAGCCACCACCGGTGATGATCTTGGCACGTCCGCCGGAAACAGACTTTCCGACCTCAACGAGCTTGATTTTCTCAGCATCAGTCAAGGTGCTGGTCTCGCCGGTGGTTCCGGTAACGACCACACCGTCGGCACCATTAGAGATGACGTAATCGATTAGCTTCTCGGTATCTGCCCAGTCAACTTCACCATCGGCGGTCATAGGGGTAACGAGAGCAACCAGGGTCTGGCCGAAAATGTTCTTGTGCGACATGTAATAAGCCTAGCGGTTGCCTCGGTAGGCTGGCGATGTGAACCTATTGCCAACGAAGGCCGACTGGGATGATGCGCTTGCCGCGCCCCTGAAGAATCTGCTGTCTGGAATCACCGTTGCCATTGTGGCACTTCCGCTGGCTCTGGCTTTTGGAATCGCTTCTGGCATGGGAGCCGAAGCTGGCATCACGACCGCAATCATCGCCGGAGCGCTGGCCGCCATTTTCGGTGGTAGCCGCCTACAAGTCTCTGGGCCAACTGGAGCGATGACCGTTGTTTTGGTTCCGATTTTCAAAGATTTCGGAGCCTCTGGAGTTCTTTTTGTCGGTTTGGTTTCGGGTGCTTTACTCGTGATCGTTTCCTTATTGAAGCTCGGCGAGCACGTGCACCGACTGCCAACGTCCTTGATCGAAGGCTTCACCGCTGGGATCGCGGTGATCATTAGCCTGCAACAACTGACCTACCTGAACGGCCCGTTGCAGGCGGTATTCGGTCTGGCAATCACAGCGGCGATTCTGACCCTTCAGCATTTTTGGCCGAGGTTGCCGTTTGCCTTCATCCTGGTGGTGATCGGCACACTGATCGCTAACTGGCTTGGTCTAGATCTGGCACGAATCGGTGAGCTGCCAGCAACTATTGGCCACTGGGACCTGAGCTTCTTGCAACAGAGCCGCTGGTTGGCGCTCATCCCGTCGGCACTTGCCGTTACCATTTTGGCGGCGCTAGAGAGCCTGCTGTCGGCCAAGGTTGCCGATCGCATGCGCGGTGGCGGTGAACATCACGACGCCAACAAGGAACTCTTTGGGCAGGGCATAGCCAACCTTGTGGTGCCATTCTTCGGCGGAGTACCGGCCACTGCGGCACTGGCTAGAACCGCGGTAAATGTTCGCGCGGGCGCGACGGCCAAGTCTTCCGCTCTGATTCATTCGATCGTGCTGGCCATGGTCGTGCTGCTGGCTGGCTCGTTGGTCTCGCAGATTCCATTGGCTGCTCTGGCCGGTGTTCTGCTGGCCACCACGGCACACATGGTGAAGCCACGAGAGCTGCTCCACACCGCCCGCATCAGCTGGTTGGACGCGATCGTCATGGTAGCCACCTTTGTCGCAACTGTGGCTTTGAATTTGATTTCAGGTGTGATCATCGGACTATTGCTGGCGCTCAGCCTGCGAAAAACGGAACTGGGCAGGCTCTCTCGAACCTACCCAGTTATCGATGACACCGAAACACTCGGCGACTAAAGCACTTACGGAGCTACGCGACCATTCTTGTTGAATGCCTCGTAGGTGTACGGCATGAGCTCGGCCCAGAACTCTTCCATCTTCTCTGCGCACATTTCGATTTCGCGCTGCGGGAATGATGGGAAGTGGGTTCCTTCGCGCTGAGTGCGCAGGCTCAAGAAGTTCATCAGTGCACGTGAGTTCATGGTCACGTACATGCTCGAGTAAATGTTCAGCGGAAGAACGATACGCGCAACCTCGCGAGCTACCCCAGCCTCAAGCATGCGCTTGTATGACTCGTAGGCGTGCTGTGACGCGGTGCGAGACTCTTGCTCGACGAGCGCAATCTGCTCGGCGGTGCCTGGCAAGAACTCGTAGTGGCCGGTCTTGCCGACCTGAACCAAGTTGCGGTCTGGCGCTGGAACATAAAAAACCGGTGAGAGCTCCTTGTAACGACCTGATTCTTCGTTGTAGCTCGCGATGCGGTGACGCATGAACTCGCGGAAAACGAAGATTGGAGCCTGAACATAGAAGGTCATCGAGTTGTGCTCGAAAGGCGAACCATGACGGTCGCGCATCAGGTAGTTGATGAGGCCCTTATTGCGCTTCTCATCCTCTGATGCGTCGGTGTGGGCAGCTGCAGAGTCAAGAGTCTGCTCGCCCTGAGTTGAAACGCGGGCTGCAAACAGAACGTCTGAGTCGGCCGCGCTTGAACGGACTAGTTCGACGGTTACGTCGCTGCGAAAAATGATGTCTGACACGCCACTAAGCCTAATGGATTAGTGCTGCTTGATTAGACCGATTCTCTGCAGAGCCACGTAGATCTGGCAACCGAGGCAGAAAGCAAATGCCGCGTTCAAGAAAGCTGCGATGAACGCAGCGGCGGCGGCTCCGGCCACACCGTAAGTCACGCCAAAAGCGCCTAGTACCAGACCCACACCGGCAACGATGAAGCCGATTAGCTGCGCGAACTGAGGCGGACGAGGGTCTTCAAGTTCCTGTGGCGCAGCCAGGCGTGGGCGAACGAACTTCTTGAAGAAGACGCCGTATGGGTGCTTCGAGTTACCGAAGATCGCTCCGATTGCGAAGAGCGCGGTGATGATTGCCAAGAGCACGTATGCGCTAGTTGCGGTTGCAGGGTTTAGACCAAGGAAAACGGTGATCAAGAGCAAGACCGAAGTGATAGCTGCTCCGAAACGAGGGCCACGAGGGTCGATGCCGGCTGGCGATTTTGCAGTTGCGCTCATTAGATGTGAAAGCTTCCTAGTTGATCTTGGATGGTTTGAGGTTTCGCTGCTCCGCCGATTCTGGAGGTAACAACTCCATTCTTGTCGAGAACAAGCGTGGTTGGGGTTTGCAAGATGTTGAACTTATTGGCGAGGTCTAGGCGATTGGTGATGTCGACCTCAATGTGCAAGACGTCATCATGGTGGGCTTCGAGCTCATGGAACAGGCGCGCTGTCTGTGCACACTGACTGCAAACCTCTGATGAGAACTGCAGGAAGGTCACTCGTTCGCCAAATTCGGTAACCGGCTTGCCATCTTTGACTGCTGCGATTTCTTTCAAATCGATGACTTCGCCTTGGCTGATCTTTTTCGCCGTGCCAGTCTTGGCCTTCCAAATCAAACCGCCGACGGTGGCGATGACAAGTAGGCCAATCACCGCAGCGAATTGAATAGAAAGGTTCATGAGTAAAGGCTATTGAATGTGGCGGAGCGTGAGCGCTTCACTACGATTTGTGACGCAGAGCAATTGCCGTGCGCATCGCGCCGCGTGCTCGACGGCTGTCACCGGCGGCATCGTAAGCGAGCGAAAGATTGAACCAGCTGTGCCAATCGTCCGGTGATTTTTCAGCCAGTTCGGCGTATTCGGCAAAGTTCTTTTCGGCCGATGCGCGAACCGGGCGTCCGCTTGGGCGGAGTTCCAGATCAAAGGCCGGCCAAACGCCCTCGGAGCGAACATCCTTGGCTAGAGCCTCGACCTGCAGACCAAACCTGAGCTCACGGATGATCGACCAGACACCAACCGCTGGCAAACCAAAGAGAGCAAAACCCATGGTCTTAGCGATTGCGTTGTCGACTTGAATCAAGGTGATTGCCTGGTTGGTCATCAAAACTAGATAGACCAGGGTAATCAAACTGAGGAGGATGGCTCCGACTTTTGGGTTTGTCATTATGCGAGGCGCTGTGAGGCGTCAACAACCGACTGCAGGCCAACCATTAGCCCCTGAGCCTGCGCTGCCACTCGAATTGAGAGCTGGATTCCGTGGCCGTAAGAAGCCACCGAGCTCACCTCGTGGCTGATGGTCAAGACCTCGCTGTTGCCACCGAAGTGGACATCTTGCTTCGCGCTAACCCCAGCTAGGCGGAGGCTGTGAATTGGAACTCCGGCCACAACCTCGCCGCGCGCGGTCTGACCGACGCCCGGGATGAGTGGCTGAGTTAATCCGGCACGAGCTTCGGCAATCATCTCTGCGGTGCGAACCGCGGTGCCGGATGGCGAGTCGATCTTGCCGGCATGGTGCGCCTCGACGATTTCGATCGAGTCGAAAAATCTGGCTGCCTGAGCCGCAAATGAGCTGGCCAGCATCGAACCGATTGAAAAGTTTGGAATGACAACCACCGCTGCCGATGGGTTGGCGGCCAGCTTGTGTTCGAGGGCCGCCAATTTGGTTGCCGACCAACCACTGGTGCCGACAACTACCTTCAGCCCGTTGGCAACGCAGTAGTCGACAACCTGCTCTGAAACCTCAAGGCGGGTGACTTCAAACACCACGTCTGCGCCGATAACTTGACTGAGTTCGCTCTTAGAGTCGAGTGCAGCGTGCAGGGCTAGGTGCTGCGAACCGTTGATAAGGTCGAGGGCAAGCTTGCCCATGCGTCCGGTGGCGCCGACAACGGCTACTTTGATAGTCATAGTTCAAACTTACAGAAACTCGTCGAAGATTTTCTCGTTGAGTTCACCCACGGCAACAATCGAACGCTCGCGGCCGGCGATGTCGGCTGCTAGGTCGCGAATCTGATCTAGAGTTACCGCCTTGAACAGTGCCAAGGATTCGTTGAGGTCAACAAACTCGCCGGTTACCACTTCACTGCTAACCAAACGGCTCATGCGCGACTGGGTGCTCTCGAACTTTAGAGCTAGAGATCCCGAAATGTTTCCCATTGCCAGATCGAACTCATCCTGGGTAATGCCGTCGTTGGCAACCTTGTCGAGTTCTTCGATCATGAGACGAGTGACCTCTTGAGTCTTCTGAGGCGAGCAACCGGCATACAGCCCAAAGAATGCGCCATCCGAATAGCCCTGGTTGAACGAATAGACCGAATAGGCCAAGCCGCGCTTTTCGCGAATCTCTTGGAATAGGCGCGAACTCATACCGCCACCCAAGACCGTGTTCAGAATGCCCATTGCAAAGCGACGAGGGTCATTAGCGATCAAACCCTGAACGCCGACGAGCACGTTTGCCTGCTGGGTCGGGCGGTTGATCACGTTTAGCGCACTGCCACGAGTGATTTCCGACTGAGCCAAGACTCGTCGAGCAACCGGAGTTGCCTTTACCGAGAGGTCCCAGCCAGCTTCACCAAGTGCCTGTCCGACCTGTTCAATGAGCGCGTCGTGGTTTACGCCACCGGCGGCTGCCACAACTAAATCTTGTGGGCGGTAGTTGTTCTTGTAGTACTCCCAAACGGCGTCGCGAGTCACGGCCTTGATGGTTTCCGGGGTTCCGCCAATCGGGCGACCAAGCGGGTGCTCTCCCAACACGGCGGCGCAGAAGGCCTCGTGAGCCACGTCCTCTGGGTCGTCCTCGTTCATCGCCAACTCTTCAAGGATGACGGTTCGCTCGTTCTCAAACTCGACCGGGTCGATTAGTGAAGAGGTCAACATGTCGGCAATTACGTCGACGGCAACCGGCAGCGCGGTGTCTTGAACACGGGCGTAGTAGCCGGTGTGCTCCTTGCCGGTTGAAGCGTTTGAAGAGCCACCGATCTTGTCGAACTCGATGGCGATATCTAGCGCGGTGCGCTTCTTGGTGCCCTTGAATAACAGGTGTTCAAGGAAGTGAGTCGATCCGTGGTGACCATTGGTCTCATCTCGGGAACCGACAGCTACCGAGAATGAAACCGAAGCGCTCTGGGCGCTTGGCATCGTCTCGGTTAAAACGCGAACACCGCTCGGGAGAACAGTTCGACGAATCGAACTGCCTCCCGAAGCGGTGAACGAGAGTTCGCTCTGGTCAAGTGGAAATTGGTAATCACTCACAGTAAAACCAGAACTTTCTATTGCGTTATTTACTCTTCGTCAGAGTCTGAGGCTGCAGCAGCACCCTCTTCACCCTCGACAACTGGGGCAAGCGAAAGCTTTCCACGGTCATCGATCTTGGTGATTTCGACCTGAAGCTTCTGGCCAACCTCAAGAACGTCTTCGACGTTCTCAACGCGCTTGCCACCTGAGATCTTGCGAAGCTCAGAGATGTGTAGCAGGCCATCCTTGCCAGGAACTAGCGAAACGAACGCACCGAAGGTGGCTAGCTTCACAACGGTTCCGAGGAAGCGCTCGCCGATCTCTGGCACGTGTGGGTTAGCGATTGCGTTAACCGCTGCACGAGCTGCCTCTGCAGAAGGACCATCGGTTGCGCCGATGTAAACGGTGCCGTCATCCTCGATTGAGATGTCAGCGCCGGTGTCTTCCTGAATCTGGTTGATCATCTTGCCCTTAGGGCCAATGACCTCACCGATCTTGTCGACAGGGATCTTTACAGCGATAACGCGAGGCGCGGTAGGTGCCATCTCGTCTGGCTCGCTGATTGCAGATGCCATGATGTCGAGGATGTGGTGACGAGCCTCACGAGCCTGGGTTAGAGCACCGGCAAGAACTGAGGCAGGGATGCCGTCAAGCTTGGTGTCTAGCTGAATCGCGGTGATGAAGTCACGGGTACCGGCAACCTTGAAGTCCATGTCGCCAAGAGCGTCTTCGGCACCAAGGATGTCGGTGATCGCTGCGTACTGAACCTTGCCATCAACGGTGTCTGAGATCAGACCCATTGCGATACCGGCCACTGGTGCACGTAGTGGAACACCTGCGCCTAGAAGTGACAGGGTCGAAGCACAAACAGAACCCATTGAGGTTGAACCGTTCGAACCAAGAGCCTCTGAAACCTGACGGATTGCGTATGGGAAGTCTTCACGCTTTGGAAGAACTGGAACCAACGCGCGCTCTGCAAGAGCACCGTGACCGATTTCGCGACGCTTAGGGGTACCTACGCGGCCAACTTCACCAGTTGAGTATGGAGGGAAGTTGTAGTTGTGCATGTAACGCTTCGAGGTCACTGGGCTCAGTGAGTCGATCTGCTGTTCCATCTTCAACATGTTCAGAGTGGTGACACCAAGAATCTGGGTCTCACCGCGCTGGAAGATTGCTGAACCGTGAACGCGTGGTAGCGGGTGGGTCTCAGCGGTGATCTGACGGATGTCCTTCAGGCCACGACCGTCGATACGGATGCCTTCCTTTAGAACACGGGTACGCATGATCTTCTTGGTTACTGACTTGTAAGCAGCTGAGAACTGAGCCATCTGAGCCTCGTCAAGAGTTGCCTCAAGTGCGGCCTTGGTCTCTGCCTTCAGTGCGTCGTCTGCATCCTGGCGCTCCACCTTGTCAGCGATCTGGTAAACCTTCGCAAGCTGTGCGCCTGCTGCTGCCTCAACGGCTGCGTATACCTCGTCGGTGTAAGGAAGGAAGGTTGGGTACTCGCTGGTTGGCTTTGCAGCCACTGCAGCTAGGTCAGCCTGAGCCTTGACTAGAGCCTTGATGAATGGCTTTGCAGCCTCAAGACCCTCAGAAACTACGTCCTCAGAAGGAGCCTTTGCGCCATGCGCCAGCGGCGATCAGGTCCATCGAGTTCTCTGAAGCCTCGGCCTCAACCATCATGATTGCAACGTCTTCGACGCCGTTCTCAACGATTACGCGACCAGCAACAACCATGTTGAATACTGCGCGCTCTAGCTGTGAGTACTTAGGGAAAGCAACCCACTGACCGTCGATTAGTGCAACACGCACACCACCGATTGGGCCTGAGAATGGCAGACCAGCAAGCTGGGTTGACATCGATGCAGCGTTGAT
>JBEGKW010000005.1:0-39200 GCA_041183865.1 Actinomycetota bacterium
CTTAAGGAAAACCAGCGCGTAGAGTTCGAAGTTAAGAACGGCGACAAGGGTCCTCAGGCAGACAACGTACACGTAATCTAAGCGACCGCCTAGATTTCAGAAACACCCTCCCTCCGGGGAGGGTGTTTTTCTTTACCCAGATCGAAAAATGGATTTGGCAGTCGGAGCCTGAGAGTGCCAAAATAGAGTTAGCACTCAAACCTAACGAGTGCTAATCACTTACAGGAGATTGAAACCAAAATGGCAAAAATCATTCACTTCAATGAAGAGGCTCGTCGCGGTCTAGAGCGCGGCCTTAACATCCTTGCTGACACCGTCAAGGTAACCCTTGGCCCTCGTGGTCGCAACGTCGTACTAGAGAAGAAGTGGGGCGCCCCGACCATCACCAACGATGGTGTTTCGATTGCCAAGGAAATCGAGCTGGACGACCCGTTCGAGCGCATCGGCGCCGAGCTAGTCAAGGAAGTCGCTAAGAAGACTGACGACGTGGCCGGCGACGGTACCACCACTGCAACCGTTCTTGCTCAGGCATTGGTTCGCGAAGGTCTTCGCAACGTTGCTGCTGGCGCAGACCCAATCACCCTGAAGAAGGGCATCGAGAAGGCAGTTGCTGCAGTAATCGAGGAGCTTGTTGCTAACGCCAAGCCGGTAGAGACCCAGGCTCAGATTGCCGCAACCGCATCTATCTCAGCTGGCGACACCCAGATCGGTGAGCTAATCGCCGAGGCTATCGAGAAGGTCGGTAAGGAAGGTGTGGTCACCGTTGAGGAGTCAAACACTTTCGGCATCAACCTAGAGCTAACCGAGGGTATGCGCTTCGACAAGGGTTACATCTCGGCATACATGGTTACCGACCCAGAGCGTCAGGAAGCAGTTCTTGAAGACGCTTACGTTCTAATCGTCAACGGCAAGATTTCAAACATCAAGGATGTTCTGCCAATCGTTGACAAGGTAATCCAGGCCAACAAGCCACTCTTGATCATTGCTGAAGACGTAGACGGCGAAGCACTGGCTACCCTGATCGTCAACAAGATCCGCGGAATCTTCAAGTCGGTAGCCGTCAAGGCTCCTGGCTTCGGTGACCGTCGCAAGGCAATGCTTCAGGATATCGCCATCCTTACCGGTGGCCAGGTTATCTCTGAAGAGGTCGGCCTAAAGCTAGAGAACACCACCCTTGACCTATTGGGTCGCGTTCGCAAGGTTGTTATCACCAAGGATGAGACCACCATCGTTGAGGGTGCTGGCAACGCAGACCAGATTGCTGGCCGCGTTGAGCAGATCCGTCGCGAGATGGAGAACACCGACAGCGACTACGACCGCGAGAAGCTACAGGAGCGCCTAGCCAAGCTTGCCGGTGGTGTAGCAGTCATCAAGGCTGGTGCAGCAACCGAGGTTGAGCTCAAGGAGCGCAAGCACCGCATCGAGGACGCAGTTCGCAACGCTAAGGCTGCTGTTGAAGAAGGTATCGTGGCCGGTGGTGGCGTAGCCCTAATCCAGGCTGGCAAGACCGCTTTCGAGAAGCTTCACCTAACTGGTGACGAGGCAACCGGTGCAAACATCGTTCGCGTCGCTATCTCGGCTCCACTAAAGCAGATTGCTATCAACGCAGGTCTTGAGCCAGGCGTTGTTGCTGACAAGGTTGCCAACCTACCAGTCGGTCACGGTCTAAACGCCGCAACCGGCGAGTACGTTGACATGCTTGGCGCAGGCATCAACGACCCAGTGAAGGTAACCCGCTCGGCACTGCAGAACGCAGCTTCGATTGCTGGTCTATTCCTAACCACCGAGGCAGTTGTTGCAGACAAGCCAGAGCCACACGCTCCGGCTGCAGCACCTCAGGGTGGCATGGACTTCTAAAGTCAAAGCATCAAAAAGGGCGGTCACTTCGGTGGCCGCCCTTTTTTTGTGCTTGAGATTCTGGCTTCGATTGAATTACAAAAACAGTCTTTGGTTGGCGATTTCGATCTCGGCATATTGATTGGCAGCCGTGGCTAACGCGTTTCCGAGAGCGCCAAGTTGGGCTTCCACGGTTGCTGAAGTTGCCCGCCAGTGCGTAGCTAGTTCTTGAAAGCTGTTGGCCGCGAGACCAGTCCAGGTCGATTGAAGGCCAAGAAGTTGACCGTGAAGAGCCTCAACCTCTTGATTGATGCGGGTGATTGTGCTTTGAATGGTGGCGTTGGCGGCCCATACTTGTTCGCTATCTACTGTGAATTGAGTCATGTAGAGATTTTTGCCCTCGCGGCGCAGGCCAAATGGCTAATCAGCGAAAAGTGTGAATAACTATTTCGGTTATTCCTTCGGAAGAGTCACTCTGAAGGTAGCTCCGCCACCGGCGGTCTCATCGGCGACGATCTCGCCTTCGTGACGCTCTACGATCGTGCTCACGATTGACAAGCCAAGCCCAGAACCGCCGGTTTCTCGGTTGCGTGAGTTGTCGGCACGGTAGAAGCGTTCAAAGACCTTGGCTCGCAGCTGCTCAGGGATGCCTTCGCCATGATCGCGCACCTCGAAGATAACCTCGTCGTTGCGCTTGCCTCCGAAGGCAATTTCGATTTGAGCATTGTCTGGCGAGAATCGACCGGCATTGCTCAGCAGGTTAGTGAAAACCTGACGAATCGAGTTAGCGTCAACCTTGGCGAAGACCTTTGCATCCTTGGCAAGTGGCGTTCCGTTAAGGTCGACAAGCTTGACCTCGCGGTGGCCATCGATTACGGAATAGTCCTTGGCTACGTCAGAGGCCAGAGCAACTAAGTCGGTCTTAGTGGTTTGAAGTTTCGCACCGTCATCGAGTCGAGCAAGGGTCAGAAGGCTTTCGACAAGGCCCGTCATGCGAATCGCTTCGCTCTCGATGCGACCCATCGCCCGCCTCGGCCACATCCTGTTTCTTTTTCAGAGCGCCCATTCGATAGAGTTCGGCATAGCCGCGAACCGACACCAGGGGAGTGCGCAGCTCGTGGCTGGCATCGGCAACAAAGCGGCGCATTTGCTCGAGGGTCTTGTTGCGCGAGGCCATGGCTGTTTCGACACTGCCGAGCATCGTGTTTAGCGAGTGGTTTAGACGAGCGATTTCGGTATTGCCTGGTCGCTCTAGCAAGCGCTGCGAAATGTCACCATCGGCAACGGCTCGAGCGGTTCGCTCAACCTCGTTCAGTGGGCGAAGTGCAGAAGTAATGGTGAGCCAAATGCTCAGACCGCTAATCAATAGAAGCAGAACGCCAAAGCCCGCACCAATCAGTTCATACTGTCTGATGATTGCGTGGTTGCTTGCGGTGGGAAGGGCCACGACGACCGACCCTGGGGTTTCCGTCAGCGGAATAGTAACGATTCGCCAGTCGGCAAGATCTGGGCGTTTCGACGCCTTGGTTCCGCTGCCAGAGGCATCGGCATCGAAAGGCTGCCCGTGAGTCGCCAAGACATTGGCAATGGTGAAGTCTGAGAGATTCGGCACATTCTTGCTGTCGTTGGTCGACGAAACCAAACCGATAAGCAGGTTGCCCGATACATCCAAGTAGGCAACATAGAAGTCGCTCGGTAGACGTGGCAGGGTCAGTTGTCGGTTAGCTAGACGCGCCTCGACCAGCGATGGGTCTTCGTGGCTCAGGGTGGTTGCCGTCGAAATCAGCATGGTGTCGACGTTCTGCTGCAGGTAGGTGCGTAGCAGTGAAATGGTGCCAAGACTCGAAACGATAAGAAGCACGCCAATAAGCGCAACCGAGAGGCTGGTCAGCTTGGCTCGGAGCGAAACTTGCTCCCAAACGCTCGAAATCTTGCCGGCCATTAGCTGGCGTTCTTGACTGACTTATACATGTAGCCGACGCCACGCTTGGTCTGAATCAAAGGCTCAGTGGTTAGCGGGTCGAGCTTTTTGCGCAGGTACGAAACATAAGACTCGACAATGCCCATTTCGCCATTGAAGTCGTACTCCCAAACGTGGTCGAGGATCTGCGCCTTGGTGAGCACGCGGTTTGGGTTTGACATTAAGAAACGCAACAGCTTGTATTCGGTTGGGCTTAGGTCTACCGACTCACCGTTTGCGAATACTTCGTGGGCATCCTGGTTGATCTTGATTTCACCAACCTCAAGGATGGAGTCCTCGGTTTCAACCTGCTTGGTGCGGCGAAGGATTGCATTAATGCGAGCGACAATCTCATCCAGGCTGAATGGCTTCGTCATGTAATCGTCGCCACCGACGGTTAGGCCGGTGACCTTGTCGGCGGTCTCGTCGCGCGCGGTGAGGAAAAGCACCGGGGCGTTGATGCCCATCGAGCGCAGCTTCTTGGTGACGCTAAAGCCATTCATGTCTGGCAGCATCACGTCGAGAAGGATGATATCTGGAGCGCCCTTTTCAGCCGCGTTGACCGCATCGGCGCCGTTAGCCACGGCATGAACGCTGAAGCCGGCGAATCGCAGGCTAGTTGAGAGCAAGTCACGGATGTTCGGTTCGTCGTCGACGATTAGTACCTTCACGTTTTCCATAACGCCAGTGTGTCAGCGATTCCTGAGAATTGGCTGAATGGTCACTGAAAGATTGGCTTGAAGTTGCAGAGTGCTTTCGATGCTTAATCGAGCTCGTGGGCGTCGATGATTTCGTAGCTGTAGCCCTGCTCGGCAAGAAAACGTTGGCGGTTCTGGGCGAAGTCTTGGTCAACCGTGTCCCGAGTGATCAAGGTGTAGAAATTGGCTGCACGACCATCCGCCTTCGGGCGAAGCAGACGGCCCAAACGCTGGGCTTCTTCCTGGCGAGAGCCATACGATCCCGAGATCTGAAGAGCCACCGAGGCCTCTGGCAGGTCAACCGAGAAGTTGGCAACCTTTGAAACTACAAGAGTTGTGATTTCGCCGGTGCGGAACTGCTCGAAAAGTCGTTCGCGTTCGTCAACCGGGGTCTCGCCGGTGATTTCGGGTACGCGAAGGGCACCCGAAATTGCGTGAATCTGGTCTAGATACTGCCCGATGATCAAAGTTGGTTCGCCAGCGTGCTTCTTGAGCAGCTTTTGAATCACAGGAATCTTGACCGCTGAGGTCGCGGCCAAGCGATACTTTTCATCCTGGTTCGCGATGGCATAGGCGAAGCGCTCTTCTTCTTCCATGTCGATGCGCACCTCGAAACAGGCGGCTGGCGCGATGTAACCCTGGGCTTCGATCTCCTTCCAAGGAGCATCGAATCGCTTAGGGCCGATCAGCGAGAAGACGTCGCCCTCTTTGCCATCCTCGCGAACCAGGGTCGCGGTTAGGCCAAGGCGGCGGCGAGCCTGCAGATCTGCGCTCATCTTGAAAATCGGTGCCGGCAACAGGTGAACTTCGTCATAAACGATTAGTCCCCAGTCGTTGGCGTTGAGCAAGGCGAGGTGCGCGTACTCGCTCTTTCGTTTGGTGGTCAAGATTTGATAGGTCGCAATGGTGACCGGCTTAATCTCTTTGACCGAACCCGAGTATTCGCCGATCTCATCTTCGGTCAAAGTGGTGCGACGCAATAGCTCGTTCTTCCACTGGCGGGCAGAAACGGTGTTGGTCACCAGGATGAGGGTGTTGGTCTTGGCTGTCGCCATGGCGGCTGCGCCGACGATGGTCTTACCGGCGCCACAAGGCAACACGACAACACCCGAGCCACCGGCCCAGAACTTGTCGACAGCCTGGCTTTGGTAATCGCGGATCTTCCAGTCATCGGCCGTCGATAGTTCAATCGCGTGAGGGGTTCCTTCGGCGTACCCGGCGAAGTCTTCAGCCGGCCATCCCAGCTTTAGAAGTTCTTGCTTGACCTGGCCACGAGCCCAGTCTTGAATCTTGAAGGCTTCGTTTCCGACCGGACCATCGAGAAGCATCGAGATCTTCTTGTTTCGGCTGGCCTCGAGCAACACCGCGCGATCGCTTGAGAAGAGTTCGAGCTGGTCATCCTCGCCACGGCGAATCGACAGGCGGCCGTAGCGAGACATCGTTTCGGTGATGTCTTGGCGCACGGTTGATGGAATCGGAAACTTTGCATACTTGTCGAGCACGCCGATAACGAAGTCTGAATCGTGCCCCGCGGCTCGCGCATTCCAGAGACCCAAGCGAGTGATTCGGTAGGTGTGAATGTGCTCAGGTGCGCGCTCTAGCTCGGCAAAAATCGCTAGGTCGTGGCGGGCGTCACTGGCATCCGGGTGGTCGACCTCGAGCAGAGCGGTCTTGTCGCTTTGAACGATCAGTGGTCCCATAGTCATCCTTATAGCCTATTAGCCCAGCGAGACTCTGGTGATGTTGGCTAGCGGAAGAGTGCGTTCGATGTCTGCCTTTTTATCTTTGGCTCGAAGGCGTCCGTTTGCGAAGCCAATCGGTTCTAGCGTGAATTCGAGTTCCGCACCGGTGTTCGAGGTAATGCCAATCACGATGATCGATTTGTTCTTGATTGCCAGTTGAATCGAACGGGCGAGGTCGTCGCCGTCTGGTTCGGTGCCAAGTTTCTCTTCTTGCTCTCGCAGGCGCTGAATGTCTTGATCTACGGTGCTAACCGCCTCGACGGTCTCGCTGCTCACCAGGGGAGTGCGCGGAGAAAGCACCTTGCCGGCGGTATCAACACGAACTGCGCTGAACCCTGCCTCGCGAAGGCCGAAGTACACCATCTCTGGTTCGAATCGGCAACCAATCGTGCCGTCGGGTAGCGCGTACATGGCAAAAGGCTTCAGCTTCGATTCATTAAGAATCTGGGCCAACAGAATTGAGTCGAGTGATCGAATGACACTCTTGGTTTCTAGTTCACCCGCGCCAACGGTGAGGCGGCCAAATCTTTGAGCAGCTTCACGGATGAGGTAATCGACAGGTTGGGGCAATGGCTTCTCGGTTAGTTCAAGGAGCCAGCCGCGAATCTCATCTTCGGTCATTCCCGTTTCGAGCCCGTGACTGATGCTCAGCGCAGACATGCGGTAGGTCGATGCCATGCCAATCTGCTCGGTATCGGCGAATCGGCGAACGGCAATTTCAAGCTCGGTTTGCAGGGGCCCCGGCGCAATGAGTGAAAGGTCGGCCTGGCAAATGAGTTTTCGCTGCGGGGTTGGCAGGAAGGCGCTCGCCGAATTGGCCGAAGCTTCGGTTTCGCCATCGAGGGCTGCAAGTGCCCAACTGCTCAACCAGCCATCGCGAGAAAGCCCGATTCGCTCGGCAAGTGAGACCACTCGAGAAATTCGCGATGGCGCGCAGTTGGTTTGAAAGCGAAACCACTCCAACTTCGTCAACGGCACGGATGGAGGTGACCAATTCGCCGGCGGATGATTCACCGAGCAGGGTGCGCCACACGGTTACCAGGTGGCGATGTCTTGCTTCGGGTTGCCAGGTCAGCCAGTTGCTGGCCTGTGGCCCTAGCTGCCAGCGGCCTGCGACCAGACCAATCAGGTCAGCGTGGTTGGCTAGTTCGTAAATTTCACGAGCGAATTCATTGCCCTGTCGAACGTGTTGAGCCAGTCGCTTGATGTCGGGAAGGCCAACGTTCTTTTTGCCAACCTCGCGGATGTAGCGCTGTTCGACGTCAAAGACGAGCTCTGTCAATGCCTGCAAAGTTTCAAAAGTAGCGATGCCCGAATCTCGATCTACTTCGGCTTGGGTAGGTGCTGCCGTAGCTGGCAAGGCATCCTTGAAAGTTGGCGCCTCAAGCGATTGAAGGCAAAAGGCGGTCGACTCAAAGAGGGCATACGTATCCTCGGCCGTGCGCTCAATGAGCATCATTCGGGCCAGAGAAGCGGCGGCTTTCGGCTCGGGCTCACGGCCTTCGACGATTGCGACCAAGGCGTCGATTTGGGTCTTTGGCAGACCTGCGACCGTGCTTGCAACCGACTTTGGTTGGCTCAGGCTGTCAGCCAGATCAAAAAAGTCACGCAGGCCTGAGCTATTTATGAGACGTTGTGAAATTACCGCCTTGAGGTCAGCATCGCTTGCACGGCGCAGGGCCGAGGCAATGCGAAGCAGTTCGCTCATCTTGGGCGATTAGCCGTTCTCGCGGGCACGGCGGCGTAGGCTCACGATCAGTAGCGCGATGATGCAGATTGCACCTGCGACCAAACCGATCTGCGGGTAGAAAACCAGAATCGGCATCAAGTTATGGGTCGAGAGCGACAACAGCAACGTGATGACCATCACGATGATCGAGGTGCCGATCAGCCCAACCGCCATGTAAGCAAGGATGTTCTCTAGACGCGGGACCTCAGATTTGTGTGCAGATTTCGTTTGTTTAGCCATCCTTCTAGGATACCTTGGCTAAACGAGCATTGACCCTTGTAAAATAAAGGTTTGCTATAACGAAAGAGGTCCACATGCCTACCGGCAAAGTCAAGTTCTTCGACGAAGACAAGGGTTTTGGTTTCATCGCATCTGACGATGGCAGCGAAGTCTTTTTGCACATCAGCGCACTTCCGGCTGGCACCACCTCAATTCGCCCTGGCAGCCGCGTTGAATTCGGCATCGTCGACGGAAAGCGTGGCGCTCAGGCGCTATCGGTTCGCGTCCTAGACGCTCCGCCGAGCCTAGCCAAGCTCAGCCGCAAGCCGGCCGACGAGATGGCAGTAATTGTTGAGGACCTTATCCGTCTGCTCGACCACCTTGGTGGAGGTCTGAAGCACGGCAAGTACCCAGAATCATCAAACGGCAAGAAGATTGCGAGCCTGCTTCGTAAGTTGGCTGACGAGCTGGATGCCTAAGACTAACGACAACAAAACTTTCGCGTACAACGCGGCGGTAGAAGCTGCCTCGCGCAACGCGGTGGGTTTCTTCATCGATTCAGTTGAAGAAGATGAAAGCGTAGTTACTTACCTTTTCGAAGGAAAGCTCAAGGGTTACGCTGGCTGGCGCTGGTCGGTCAGCGTGTTCCAGGGCGAGGGCGATGCTGCCCCTACCATTTCTGAAGTTCTTTTGGTTCCGGGCCCAGACTCACTCGTGGCACCTGACTGGGTTCCATGGTCTGAGCGTCTAGCTGACTACAAGGCTTTGCAGGCAGAACTTGAGGCTCAAGCGGCACTCGAGGCCGAAGATGCCGAGGATGCTGAAGACTCTGAAGAAGCTGAAGACGGCGACGAGGCCGAAGAAGCTGCCGATGAGCCAGAAGAGCTTGAAGACGCAGACTCTAATGAAGACGTCGAGGCAGCTGAGGAAGTTGAACCTGCCGACGATGAACTAGCGGCGGCGAACGTGGAAGAGAGCGTAGAGGCCGAGGCCGATACCGGCAAGACACGTAAGCGTCCAAGATTCTTGCGCCGCAGGAATCGCAGCCGGCAAAAAGAAGAACGACGAGAGCTAAGCCCCAAAGCCCCAAGCCCACCGAAATTGCCAACTTGGCGTTGGTCTTTACGGGGGCAGGATCTGGCTTTCGCTCAGAATCCTTGATGTAGAACTTCATGTCGCTAGCCTAAGCCAGCTGACCAACTACATAGTCAATTGCCTGAGTGAGTTTCTGCACGTCTGAAAGCTCGGTGGCGGTGAAGGTTGCTACGCGGAGCTGGTTGCGACCGAGCTTGCGATATGGCTCGGTGTCGACAATGCCATTAGCGCGCAAGACCTTGGCCACCGCTGCAGCGTCTACTGTGTCATCAAAGTCAATGGTCACGACAACCTGTGAGCGGTGGTCTGGGTTGCTCACAAACGGGGTAGCGAAGCTCGAAGCGTCTGCCCAGTCGTAAAGGTGCTTTGATGATGCCTTGGTGCGAGCATCAGCCCAAGCAAGGCCGCCGTTGGCGTTCATCCAGTCGATCTGCTCGGCCAAGAAGAACAGGGTCGAAATGGCTGGGGTGTTCAAAGTCTGGTTGAGGCGCGAGTTATCGATTGCTGTCTTGACGCTCAAGAATTCAGGAATGTAACGGTCGCTCGCTGCGATTCGCTCGGCACGTTCAACTGCGGCTGGCGACATAAGTGAGAACCAAAGGCCACCGTCAGAAGCAAAGTTCTTCTGCGGTGCGAAATAGTAAACATCGGTTTCTAGTGGATCGAAATCGATGCCACCGGCAGCCGAAGTAGCATCCGTGAAGAAAAGTGCACCAGAGTCTGCACCGGCGAGGCGCTTTACCGGGGTAACCACACCGGTCGAGGTCTCGTTCTGGGCGTAGGCGTAAGAATCGACGCCAGCTTCGACCTGAAGTGCAAGTCTTGAGCCTGGCTCACCGTTGATAACGGTCGGCTTGTCTAGCCACGGGTTGGTGAGTGCTGAGGCAAACTTCGCGCCGAATTCTCCGTGCACAAGGTTCTGGGCTTTCTTCTCAACTAGTGAGAACGCCGCGGCATCCCAGAATGCGGTCGAACCGCCGTTGCCGATCACGATTTCGTAGCCCTCAGGGTTGTGGAATAGCTCCATCAGACCCTCTTGCACGCGCTTGACCAGGTTCTTTACCGGTGCCTGGCGGTGCGAGGTGCCCATAAGGCGAGCACCTTCGGTTGAGAATGCGGCGATTTGCTCGGCGCGAACTCGAGACGGGCCGCAACCAAAGCGACCGTCAACTGGCAAAAACTCGGCAGGGATGATGATTTCAGGCATGAGACAAGTTTACCTGAACGAATCAGGACCCTCGCCGCGGTAATCTTTAGTGAGCAAAAGGAATGGAGGGCTAAGTGGCGGATCTAATTGACACCACCGAAATGTACCTTCGCACCATCCTTGAACTCGAAGAAGAAGGCCAGGTTCCGATGCGAGCCCGCATCGCTGAGCGCCTTGATCAGTCTGGTCCCACTGTTTCTCAAACGGTTGCCCGAATGGAACGTGACGGTCTCGTAATCGTGAGCGGTGACCGTCACCTTGAACTGACCAACACTGGTCGCCAAGAGGCCGTTTCTGTTATGCGCAAGCATCGAATCGCAGAACGCCTGCTGTCAGACATCATTGGTCTGGAGTGGGAGCTTGTCCACGAAGAGGCCTGCCGCTGGGAGCACGTTATGAGTGACACGGTCGAGCGCAAGATCCTGTCGATGCTCGACACCCCAGACGTCTCTCCATACGGCAACCCGATCCCGGGTTTAGCCGAACTAGGCTTCAAGACCAACGCCAACTTCCAGGATGGCGTCGTCTCAATTCTTGATCTACCACGTGCCATTGCTGAGCAAAGCACTTTTGTTCTCAAGCGAATCGGTGAGCCCGCCCAGCTTGATGTCGAGTTTCTTACCGCGTTGAGAAAACTAAACATCATGCCCGGCACCACCGTGCGCCTGCAGTTCCGCGATCGCGGTGTGCTGGTCACTTCAGGCACCGAATCTGAAGGGTTAGAGCTCTCAAATGACCTCGCGATGCACCTCTTCGTAGAGGCCTAGAGCACTCACTCAGTGCTTTCTCAGGCAACCTCGGGTAAACTTGAGGTCTGCACAAAATAAACCCTGGAGGTTTAGTCTTGGCAACCAAAGCCACCGGTAGACACCGCGCAGATGTTGAAATCAACGTCCTCGAATCATTCGAGTTGCGCAGCCGTCGATCGATTCGCGAATCGGAGAGGGCTCGTTTGGCAAAACAACAAGCCGCTGAGCGATCGGCAAACCCAGAACGAGTTCAGGCAACTGCATCTGGCCGTTACTTGGTGCGCGCAGAACGAAAAGTAAAGCTTTATCAGCGCCGCGGTGTCCGAAATGTCTTGACCATGTCAATCGCATCCGGGCTATTAGCTACGTTCGCACTTCCGGCCTACGCCTATGACCCAGACGTGGCTGCCATGTCGCGCTTCACCACCACGGATGCCCAGGCTGTTGCCTCGGCAGCGGATACCCAGAACCTGACTGTGGCAGCGGTCAACACTGTGAAGTACTCACGCGGAAACTACGAGTCGGCAAATGCCAGCGAAATTGCCCGCCAAGAGACCTTAAATGCCTATCGCACCTATGCCGGGCCTACCGCAGCCGATTACATTCTGAACCCCCCGTACAGCAAGCTTGACGGTTCGACAATCTTGCAGGTTGCTTCTAAGTACGTCGGCACACCGTATGTCTTCGGCGGCGAAACCCCTGGTGGTTTCGACTGCTCGGGCTATGTTGCGTTCGTCTTCTCGCAGTTCGGTGTTGCGCTGCCTCACTCGGTACACGGTCAAAATCGAATGGGTATTTTGATCAAGCCTGAAGATGCTGTTCCTGGCGACTTGGTCGTATTCGATGACCTGAGCCACGACGGTATCTATGCCGGCAACGGAAACTTCTATCACTCACCGCGTCCTGGCGACTACGTGAAGCTTGCTCCGATCTTCACCAGCAACATCCACTTCGTTCGCCTGGCCACCAAATAGTTCACGTCGCCTTTCATAACTATTCGCTAAATCTTCAGGACACACGCATCGAATACCGCGAACTTGCGCGCGCGGCCGCACTACTCTGACACTAATTGAGTTCGAATGGAGAGACAGATGCGTCTAAAGTGCCCTTGTCAATCGATACGTCCTCAGCAACAAAAGCAACAACTTAATAGCTAATCGCGTCGCCAATTATGGCGGCGCGTTTTTTATTTTGAGAGGTATTTGATGCGCACGCTGGTTCTGAATGCAGGCTACGAGCCTCTAGCCGTGGTGTCGTTTAAGCGAGCCCTTATTTTGGTGCTCAATAAGAAGGCCACTGTCCTTGCCGGAGCGCCAGAAGTCACGGTTCACTCGGCTAACGATGAGTTCGAACTCCCGTCAGTGATCCTCTTGTCGCGCTACGTGCGCATCCCGGGCAGCAGAAATGTGCCGGTTTCGCGTCGAGGAGTTTTGCGCCGTGATGGGCACACCTGCGCATATTGCTCGAGAGCCGCGAACACCATAGACCACGTACAGCCGCGATCTAAGGGAGGTTGCGACACCTGGGAGAATCTGGTGGCTTGCTGCTTCGCCTGTAATAACCGAAAGGGCGATAAAACGCTCGCCGAGCTGGGATGGAAGTTAAATTTCACGCCAAAGATGCCGAGTGGCACCGTTTGGAGCGTACGTGGAACCGAGCGACTTGAGCCGGACTGGAACCCGTATTTGCAGGCCGCCTAGTAACGTTGTGCCCCCGAGAAGAATCGAACTTCCGCACATGGTTTAGGAAACCACTGCTCTATCCACTGAGCTACGAAGGCAGGACTTCCAAATATACGCGCATTATCGGGGGCGCACAGGGCAAGCCTAAATCGAATGTGAGTTACAAAAGTTAGTGTTATTTCATGGTTGATTTTGAAGTCTCGAGTGGATCTATTTCACGTGCGCATTGGGATGCCTGGCAAGAAGAAATCGCGGCCATTGGAATCACAAATCCACTGACCAACTTCGAGACCAATAACTTCGGTCAAATTGACTTGGAACGCAGCCACCCTGGTGGCTTTTCGCAGTTTGTAACCGGTCGAGCAACTTTACTTTCTAACTTGGTTCGCGACCCGCTGGCCTATTCGCGCGCCCTAGCGGCGGCTCGTCGAATCAATGCCAAGGCCGAACGCCTGCGCAATCACTTTGGTATCGAAACCCTTTACCTGGCAGGCGGTCTAGCCGACTTTGAAGGTGACGGTTTCGACTTGAAGATGCCGGTACTGCTTTGGCCGATTTCGATCGACAAAAAGGGCGAAGACTACGAACTTCACAAGGCTGGTTCGCCGATGGTAAACCCCGCCTTTGTAGACGCCCTTGAGGTTTGCTACGGAATCAAGCTGAACGAAACCGAGCTTCTTGCTCGTCAAAACGAGAGTTCTGACCTTGTGCCGGTAACGGTGCTCAACTATTTGGCTAACCTCACCAGTGACAAAGCCAAGTTAGACCTAAAGCGCATCCTGGTTATCGCAAATTTCAGCACCGCCCCAACCGAAATGCTTCGTGATTTCAAGCGCGTCGATTCTCAACTGCTTGCCGAACTAGCTGGCCCCGAACGAGAAGGCTTGCCAGAAATCGAGCCGAGCGAAATGTTGTTTGTCGCTGACGCCGACGCAAATCAGGTGACTATCGCCGCTCGAGCACTAGCCGGTCAGAGTTTTGCAGTCGAAACCTTGCCTGGCTGTGGGTATTTGCAAACCGTGATCAACACCCTCGGTGTCTTGATTCAGGCAGGCAAGTGCGTGGCGGTGGTGGCTCCGAGGCGTCAAACCCTAAACGAATTAGCTGATCGCCTTTCGGCCATGGGTCTTGGTGGTCTTGCCGTTCGAGCCGACAGCACTTGGGTCGACGTAGTCTCGGCGATCTCGAGAAACGAAAAGGCTCAACCGGTTGATTTGGCCGCTGCCCGAGGCCGCCGTCTCGTTGCCGAACAAGAGCTTGATGCCTATTTCAAGGCCTTGGATAACAAGGTTGAATCTCTCGGGGTTTCAATCGCCGACATTCTTCGTGAACTTTCGGCGCTTAGTGCCATGCCGCACGCTCCGGTGACTAACGCGCGCATCGAGGCTAAGTACCTCACCGACCACCTCGACCGCAAGAACGCCTTGACTTTGTTGGCCGAGGCAGAGGAGCTTGGCGAGTTCAAGTTCGGTCCACAGGACACCGCCTGGTACCAAGCGCAGTTCGATTCACCTGGCGAAGTGGCTCAGGCGATTTCCCTGGCCAAGAAGCTTCGAGATGACTCGTTTCCGAACCTTTCGGCGCAGCTAACCGAGTTCATTGCTGCCGTTAACTTCAAGCCAGCAAACAGCGTCGAAGAGTTCGGTGTCTACCTTCGCCTATTCATGGGTGTTCGTGAGACACATGACCGTTTCGTCGCCGATGTTTTTGATCGACCTTTGACCGAGCTAATTGCCGCCACCGCACCTAGACAAGGTGTCGACAAGAGCGAGCGCGCCAAGATTTCTGGCGTCAACCGACGTCGCCTCAAGAAGTTGGCGAAGGAATACTTGCGCCCAGGTATGCATGTGGCCGACTTGCACGTTGCCTTGCTCGAGATTCAGAATCAACGAGAACAATGGCAGCGCTATTCGCTCAGCCCTGTCTCGCCGCAGGTGCCCGCAGGCATCAATGATGCACAAGTTGCCTACCAATCTTTTGTTGCCGACCTAGAGGCCATTCAACGACACCTTGACCCAGAGTCAACCGAGGTACCACTGATGAAGTTGGAGCTTTCGAAACTAAAACTCAAGCTTCAATCTCTGGCTGAGGATACCGATGCACTTGCCAACCTCGGTGATCGAGCAATGCTCGCGGGTCAACTGCGTGCGTCAGGTCTAGGTCAGCTTGCGCGAGACTTGGGCCGCCTGCACACCCCGAAAGATCGACTAGCGGTCGAGTTGGATTTGGCCTGGTGGCAATCGGCGCTCGAATACGCTCTCGCCAAAGACCCAACCCTCTTGGCTTACTCGGCAGATCGTATCAATGCGAATGAAGAGGTCTTCCGTCAGGCGTACGACGCGCAGATTCAGCTCGGCGCAAAGCACCTAGCAAAGCGTTTAGCCGATGAATGGCATTCGGCCCTTGCTGCCAATCCTCAAGAAGCCGCCGATTTGAAGGCTGCCCTCAAAACGGGATCGGCCACCTTCGAATCGCTGCGCACGGCCAGCCCATCGATTTGGTCCATCTTGGCTTCGGTGCAGCTATTGTCTCCGTACGAACTCGCAAAAAACCTTGATTCAAACGACAGCTTCGATGCGGTATTCGTTCTTGATGCGGCCGGTAGTACGGTTGCCGAAAACCTCGGCATTCTTTCGCGTTCACGTCAGGTGATTGCCTTCGGTGACGATGCCATTGCGACCCCAACGGGCTTCGAGATCGAACCTCGAGCGTTGCCGCTCGGTCGCGAAATCGAGTCGCAATCGGTGTTCCACGAAGTTCGCAGAATTTATGGTGCCGAAGTCCTCCGACGCAGTTATCGAACGACGAGCCAGGCCCTGGCCGCCTTGATTAACCGAGAGTTCTATCAGAATCGCATCGAATTTGAACCTAGTGCGGCTGAGTACCTGGGTGAAAAGTCCTTCCACGTCGACTTGGTTTTGCAAGAGAATCGAGCGACCACGACGATTGAAGGCGCTACCGAGAGCCTTGACGCAGAAGTCACTCGCGCGGTTGAGCAGGTATTCCACCATGCCGCTTGGCATCCGCAAGATTCGCTACTGTTGGCAAGCGCTTCAGCGGTTCATGCCGAGCGCGTGAGAGTTGCCATCCGCGAGGGTTTGAAGCAGCGCCCAGAACTTGCCGAGTTCTTCCACAGTCACGGTCGCGAAAAGTTTGAAGTTCTGTCGATTGCAGACATGACCCACCGTCAGGCCGACCGCGTCATTTTCTCGATCGGATTTGGCCGCACCTCGCACGGTGCCGTCCTGTCTAACTTCGGTCAGCTAAGCGAACCAGAAGGTCGCCGGTCTCTCGCAAATCTCCTGGTCAGTGCTCGCCATGAAATCACGGTGATCTCATGTTTCGCCGCCGAGGATATCCCTGGTGACCGCCTCACTAATGGTGCTCTGCTATTGAGTGATCTGCTGGCTGCGGCTGACGCACCTCGTGAAATCAATGACGTTATTCCGGATCCGATGCTCAACGATTTGAGCTTGAGATTGAAGAAGCTTGGTGCGCGAGTCGATGAAACCCTATCGACCGATATGCCGCTGGTAGTTAGCTACGCCAAGAAGGCGGCTGTCATCGAACCTGACTGGGCGCTACGTGGTCATAACCGAAACGAGAAGTTCAGAATTCGACCAGGGCTATTGAAGGCACTCGGTTGGGATTACATCCGTGTTCACAGTTTCGAACTATTCGCTGACCCTCAAACCATCGCGCAGCGCATTGCCGAACAGTTGGGAATGCAGATTTCTAAGCGACCGACACCGCTGTTTGATCCGGCAGAAAGAGCTTTCGAAGACTCGGATGCGGCTTGGGGTGACCGGTCAGACTCAAATGATGCGCGGTTGCGTGGCGACAAGCCACCGCACTGGGGCTAGTTAGTTACTCGGTTTGCCGCTCGAACCAGAGTCGTTACGGTAAAAACCGCTGCCCTTGAAAGTCACGCCGACCTTACCGAACACCTTACGAAGTTCTCCGCCGCATTCAGGGCACTTGGTTAGTGCAGCATCCGAAAAAGACTGTTGCACATCGAAGGTGTGCTCGCACTTTTTGCACGCGTATGAATAAAGGGGCATGGCTTTAGTTTAACCGTTCGCTGAAGAAGACGGTATTTGTCGGGGTTATCACTGCGTCTACCGGGTGATCGTGATCTTCGGTAGGAACCAAATCTAGGCATTCGTCTTCGAAAATAACCGCGACAACCGGAGCAAGATCCTCAAGCTGAGCCAGGGCGCGGTCGTAATAGCCCTTGCCCTTGCCGAGTCGCTGACCGAACTTGTCAACCGCCAAAGCCGGGATGAAAATCAGGTCCACGCCCGACAAAGATCCAGGCTGACCGACCGGCTCTTGAAAACCGAAAATGCCGGTTTGGGTTTCACCGTCAAAGCGCACCCAGGTGAGCGAGCCATCCTGGTTTGAAATCGGTAGCAGAACTTCGATCTCATTTTCGATTGCCCAGTCGATGAAAAGTTCTGTGTCGGGTTCGTCACCAAAGGCGAGGTAGCAGGCAATCTTGGTAGCCCCATTACTGATGCAAAGCTCGGCAAGTTGAACGCAGAGAGCCCCGGCCAACTCCGGATCGTATTCGCGAGCCGAACGCTTGGCCTTGAGCGCAGCGCGCATTTCGCGTTTTTGCAGATTCACGGCTTCCATGGGACTAATCTTGCCATCGTGGCTATGACTTTTGCTCTCACTCACGGAGATGTGACTCTGAGGTTGCTGCGCGTGCGTGATGCCAAAGCCCTCGAGCGACTGATTCTTGGCAATCGTGAATGGTTGCGTCCGTGGGAGGCCACCAATCCGTTTGGCCCAAACTCTTTCGACATCAAGGCTATGACCAAAGGGTTGGTGCGACAACTCGATAATCAAACTGGTCTTCCGTTTGTGATTGAGCATCAGGGGCAAGTAGTTGGGCAACTCAACGTCGCGAACATTCTTTATGGTTCGGTGAGCAATGCCGTGATCGGTTACTGGGTGGTACCGGAGGTTGCGGGCAAGGGTATAACTCCAACTGCGGTTGCACTGGCCATCGACTATCTATTCAACGTTGTTGGCTTACACCGAGTTGAAATTGATATTCGACCGGAAAACGTAGCTTCCCTGAGGGTCGTGGCGAAGTTGGGTTTTAGATACGAAGGTTTGAAAGAGCGCTACATCCACATCAACGGCGCTTGGCGCGATCACTATGTCTTTGCGCTAACCCACGAAGAGGTAATCGGGGGAGTGCTGAATCGTTGGGTGCAAGGCAAAGTCGTGCCGCTCAACTATCCCTGGGATCAAAAAAGTGCCTCGCGAATTAAACACACCGAATTAAATGCCGACGAGTTGGGAAGCTAACTCATATCTTTGAGATATGAACTTCGATGGATTTGGCGGAATGGCCCTGGCGGTAGTCGCTGGCCTCTGGCTGCTGGTCTTCGTGCCATCCTGGTTCAAACGCTCGCAAGAACGCGAGCGAGGAATCGTGCAACGCCCTGCGAAGCCTGCTAAATCGAGACAAAGAGTTCAACGTCGCCCATCGGTCGACAACTTCGCTCGCCTGGCACGCGATTACGCTGAGGCCGTTGAGTCGGAAGATTCTTCGCCAGTGGACTCCCGAGCATGGCAGAGAACCGAGCTTCCTGAACCGCGTTTGCACCAAGGAACTCTCGAGGTGATCGAAATCGCTGAGGTGGTTTCTCTTGAGAACGCTCGCAACGAAGTATCGGCCAAGCGACTCGAACAGCACGAGCTAGATGAAATACTTCGTCGCCGTCGCGCCAACGGCTAGCCCTTTTTACTAGTCACTCGCTAGACTTGAAACGATTTCACAATCCCCCAAATTTAAGGAAACTCATCATGGGCATTTTTGACAGTGCAAAGAAGCTTTTTGCTAAGAACGCAAAGAGCATCGCAAAGGATGCAGGCAAGCTAGCGGCAGAGGTTGTCGACGAGGCTGCAAAGGTTACTGCAGATCTAGAGAAGCAGGTTGAGAAGACCGTAGCTGCTGCCGAGAAGAAGGTCGCTTCAGCTGCCAAGACCGTCGAGAAGAAGGTCAACGCAACCACCAAGTCAGCTGCTAAAGCAACTACCGCTGCAACCAAGACCGCTGGTACCGCAGTGAAGAAGGTCGCGAAGACCGCTGCTAAGACCACCGCAAAGGCAGCTGCTCCAAAGCCAGCGGCAAAGAAGCCAGCCGCTAAGCCAGCTGCGAAGGCAACTGCTGCTAAGAAGCCTGCTGCTGCTAAGACCGCAGCAAAGCCAGCCGCTAAGCCAGCTGCAGCTAAGAAGCCAGCTGCTAAGACTACTGCTGCAAAGAAGCCTGCCGCTAAGAAGCCAGCTGCTAAGTAATCTCGTACAAGAGAAAACCCGCTACCGAAATGGTGGCGGGTTTTTTCTTTAGCGTTACCGAGTTTCTAGCGGTCGACCACCCAGGCGGATGCCTGCTTGAGGGTTGGGTGCTGAAACTTAAAGCCGGTTTCGAGCAACCTCGTTGCAGTCATGTTCTGGCTGCAAAGCAAGAGCTCAACGGCAGCTTCGCCGATCAGTAGTTTCAAGGCGAAAGTCGGAACAGCTATGAGGCTCGGGCGCTTCAGGTCTTTGGCAAGTGCCTTTACGATCTGACCGCAGGTCGCCGGTTCGGGTGCGGTGAGGTTGAAAGCGCCACTCGCACTTGGGGTATTGATCAGGTGGATGATTGCGGCAGCTTCATCCGGGAGTGAAATCCAAGCCCACCACTGCTTGCCAGAACCCAGTGGTCCGCCAACGCCGAGTTTGATCAGTGGCAGCAGGCGACCGAGAGCGCCTAGCTTTCGCGACATAACCATCGTTGTTCTCGCCAACACAACTCGAACCTCGGTTGGCGCCTTGAGCGCCTCTTGCTCCCAGGAGTGTGCGAGGTCGCTTAGAAAACCTGTGCCTTTAGGCGAGTTCTCAGACAGCAATTTGTCGCCCGAATCGCCATAGAAGCCAGAAGCCGAACCGCTCACAAGAACCTTTGGCTTGTGGTTCGCGTTCTTCATGGCGTTTACCAATGTGCGAGTCGAATCGATTCGTGAGCTGACGATTTCTTCTTTGTACTTTGAGGTCCAAGGGATTTTGCCCGTGGTTGCGCCGGCCATGTTGACCACGGCATCAACCGTTTCGATGATGCCATCTTGAATAAACCCGGTTGAAGGATTCCACTCGACCTCGTCGGGTGCGGTTGCTGTGCGTCGAACCAAACGAAGGGCTTCGTGCCCCTGCTCGCGCAGTTGGCGAATAACCTCGGTGCCGACGAGGCCGCTCGCGCCAGAAACTAGAACGCGCATGTTTAGTTGAACTCTTCTGGGTTTGGGCCAGTGCGGTAGCCCGAATCCAGAGTTGCAATCGCGGCCATGTCGTGCTCGTCAAGACTGAAGTCAAAGACTGAAATATTCTCAAGCAATCGCTCGCGATGAGCGGTTTTTGGAATCACAAGATTTCCGAGTTCGATGTGCCAACGAATGATCACCTGAGTTGGAGTCTTGCCATGCTTGTGGGCAATTTTCACAATCAGTTCTTCGTTGTGGAATCGACCTCGAGCCAGTGGCGACCAGGCCTCGGTGGCAATACCGTGCGAGCTGTTGTAGGCGCGTAGTTCTGGCTGCTGAAGGGCCGGGTGAAGTTCTACCTGATTCAGGGCAGGCACCGCGCCACCCGCCGCCAGGAGCTTGTGGAGGTGCATTGGGTGGAAGTTCGATACGCCGATTCCACGCACCTTGCCAAGTTCTGCGGCACGCTGCAGCCCGGCCCACGCCTCAACGAACTTGTCTTGAGCGGGCGCTGGCCAGTGAATCAGCAACATGTCTACATATTCGATGTTGAGTCTGTCTAGACTCTCGTCGATTGCCACGAGTGACTCATCGTATCCGTGTCGATCGTGCCAGATTTTGGTGGTGACATAAATTTCATCGCGGGCAACACCGCTCTGACGAATACCTTCGCCGACCTCGGCTTCGTTGTTGTATAGCGCCGCGGTGTCGATGCGACGATAGCCGGTCTCGATGGCCCCCGCGACCAAATCCGCCGCCGATGCCGCTGCCAGCTGGTACACCCCAAGGCCAAGCTGCGGAATTCGCTGCCCATTGTTGAGTTCGATTAGAGGCATATTCTTTGGATCGAATGTCATTAGTTGCTCCAAGGTCCGAATACTGGGTTCCACTGATTGATCACTCTTTCGCCGATGCAACCGGCCTGATCAAATGGATCCTGGTCTAGTAAACCTGCCACGGCTTCAACTGATTCCGCTTTGAAGATTAAAAGTGCACCTGGGTTTTCGACCAAAGGGCCGCTAGCTAGAAGAACTCCCGCTTCAAGCTGCTGAGTGAGCCATGCTCGGTGAATCGGGCGCACCTCATTCATGGTTTCCTCGTCTGCTACGTAAAAGTAGTTCACTGCGTAGATGTTCATTAGTCCTGCTTTCTCGCGGGTGACATGATTTCGACGGCCATGATGGCAACCAGGATGGCGCCGACACCGAAGACGATAGAAACCAAAAAGGCCGAGGTGTTAGAAACCGAATCGATCGCGATTCCGGAGAGCGCTGCTCCAGCCGAATAGCCCATCAGCTGGCCGGTGCTTGCCCAGCCGTTTGCCTCGGCCGCATCGCCGGTCTTCAGATTCGAAGCGATTGCCGCACCAAGAATTCCAAGTGATGGCGCGACTCCTACACCGGCTATAAAGAGGCAGATGGAGATCCAAATTGGGTTGGTCGGAGCTAGCCAAATCAAAAGGTAGCCGACCAGGATGAGTGACAAAAGCCAAGAAAGCGACCAACGCGACTTGACTCGATTGCCAAGACCGAGACCGCCGACGATGGATCCGAGTGAGAGTGCGCCGATAACCACACCGGCAAGAGCCTTAGGTACCACGGCAACAGTTCCCACTTCTACACCGCTGAAGCCGCCGATCAGGAGCAAGCCCAGGATCGCGGTCGTCAAGACCACCTTGTTAGTGAGCACACCGCCCATTTTGCGATTCGGGCTAGGAATAACCATGTGGCTTACTTCTTTGTTTGAGCAGAACCAAATTGCGCCGGTGACCTGAATCACTGACATGAGCACGACCACGAACGAGGTGTTGACCTGGGCGGCTAGAACGGTTGCCAGCACCGGGCCGATCACCCAAATGAGTTCTTGTGAAGTTGCGTCTAGTGAGTAAACCGCAGGCAAGTCCTTCTTTTTCACCAGCGTCGGATAGATGGTTCGTGCAGCCGTTTGAATCGGCGGCGATGTCAAGCCGACCACTAATGCCATCGCAATCATTGCTACCGGAGGCGCGTCTAGTAATCCAATTCCAGCGATTGCTAATGCTCCGATTGTTGCCGTAGTGATGAGCACCCGCGCGGTTCCATACTTACCCAGCAGGCGGCCCAAAACAGGCCCCGAAATCGCGGCCCCGATGGTGTCGGCGCCTAGTGCTAGGCCGGCGACCGCGTATGAATGGTGAACGTGTTGGATGTGCATCACGAATGCGAGCGTCATCATGCCGAATGGGAAACGGGCATAGAGCTGCGACGTGATTACCCGAAGGAAACCCGGGGCTCGGAAAAGCGCTGAGTAACTACTCATTCATTAGATCCAACTAGGAAGCCACATGTGCAAGTGCCAATACCAATATGGAGTCCAAGTGCCAATCCAGATTGGTAAGAAGAATAGGCTAACCGCAAAAACCAACCCCAAATAACCGCCTGCCATTCGAATTGCTCGCGGCAGTTCCTCGACCGAGCGGGTATGCAGATACATGCGAATCACATAAACCAACGCAAGGATCATCCAAGGCAAGAATGCAATCGCGTAGAACTGAAAAACGGTGCGGTTCATGAATGTAAGCCAAGGCACATAACCGGCGGCGATGCCCAACAAGATGAGACCGCCAACCCGACTCTTGCGGGTGATGAATAGATAAATGAGCACGAAAACCGCTGCTGCTGCTGGCCACCAGATAAGCGGGTTTCCCAGTGCGGTAATTGCGCTCGAGCAACCGGTGTTTGAGGTGCAGCCATCCTGGCCGGCCGATAGGCCTTCGTAGAAGAAGCTGGTCGGTCTGATTGCGAACAACCAAGTCAACGGGTTTGAAGCATAAGAGTGCGGGGTGTGCAGATTCACGTGGAAGTTGTAGGCGTCCTGATGATATTTCCAAAGGGCAACCAGCGGATTCGGGTCGGAATCACGGTCGTAACCACCGGCGGTGACCAGCCAGCCCGTCCAACTGGCGAGGTAAGTCGCTACTGCAATCGGAATCAACATGACGAAGCTGATTGCCGCCTGCAAAATACTCGGCGCTATCCACTCGTTGACTTCGGCACGTTTGCGATTTTCTAGGGCCTGGCTGAAAACAACGTAGAGACCAAAGGCAGCCAAGAAATAGAGGCTAGACCACTTCACGGCAGTGGCTGCACCCAGGGTTGCACCGACGGCAAGTAGCCACGGTTGTCGCCAGGTAGGTCCGTCAAACCTTCGGGTTTGAAGGTGCCTGAGCAAGAAATAGAAAGCCAGCAGCACGAAAAACATCAGAATACTGTCGAGTAGGCCGGTGCGGCCGAGGACGATTGCATGGCCGTCAATTGCAAAGAGGAAACCGGCAGTGAGTGCCCAGATCTGGGTTTGAAACAGAATCTTTGCGACCATCATGATCAAGCCGACCGCAGCGATGCTTAGCAATGCCACACTGATTCGCCACGAGAAGGCGTTGTCGGGGCCGAACGCCCACATGCCGGCACCGATGATCCACTTGCCCAGGGGAGGATGCACCACAAAACTCGGGTCGCTTAGAAATGTGTTTGCATGACCGGCTTCGAACGCGACATTTGCATCCTGAGGCCAGGATTTCTCAGCACCGGTATTCCAGAGCGTCCAGGCATCTTTGACGTAATAGGTCTCGTCGAAGACCAACTTCTTTGGGTAACCCAGATTCCAAAGTCGCAGAAAAGCGGCCAGGGCGATGATCATCCAAGGTGAGAGCAAAGACAATCGGCGGCGACTCTTTTCGCTCGCCAAGATTCGATTAAGTAAAGCAATCACGCCCTAATGCTAGACAATAGAGCGTGCTCATCCTTGCTGCGACTCCCATCGGAAACCTTTCCGACGCCTCACCGCGCCTTGTCGAACATTTGGTTTCGGCGAAATTTATCGCCGCCGAAGACACCCGCAGCCTGCTAAAGCTGGCCAACGCGCTCGGCATCAAGCTAAACGCGAGGCTGTTTAGCCTTCATGAGCACAATGAGAGCGACCGCATCGAGCAGATTCTTGAAATCGCCGGCGAGGATGACGTTTTAGTGGTGAGCGATGCCGGAATGCCAACGGTCAGCGACCCAGGATTCTTGTTGGTGCGCGCAGCGGTTAAGGCCGAGGTTGCGGTAACCATCATCCCGGGGCCATCGGCTGTGCTTTCGGCGCTCGCCGTTTCTGGCCTACCAACCGACCGTTTTACCTTTGAAGGTTTCCTACCGCGCAAGACCGGCGACCGAAAGAAAGCCTTTGAGGCCTTGGTTCGTGAGTCGAGAACCATGGTGTTCTTTGAGTCGCCACACCGCATCCTTGAATCTCTGCAGGACGCCGCCGAAGTTCTAGGAAGCGAGCGTCAAGCCAGTGTTTCTCGTGAGCTGACAAAGAAGTTTGAGCACACCCAGCGCGGCACATTGCCCGAGCTGGTCGAGTGGGCCAAGGGTGAACCAAAGGGCGAAATGGTCTTGGTGATCGCCGGTGCCGAGGTAGTTGAGGCTAAGAGCGAAGATCTGGTTGCGCAGGTTTTGGCACTGATTGAAGACGGAATCGGCCTCAAGCAGGCGGTTGCCGAGATTGCCGGAGCGGCTGGCGCGGGTAAAAGCGAGCTTTACCAGTCGGTGCTTGAGGCCCGCAAAGCTTTAAGATAGAAGAATGCCAAACACCAAAGGTCAGTCGTTCTATGTCACGACCCCTATCTTCTACGTCAACGACGCTCCTCACATCGGCCACGCCTACACCGAGGTAGCTTGCGACGTTTTGGCACGCTGGCACCGTCAGCGCGGCGAGCAGAGTTTCTTGCTCACCGGCACCGACGAGCACGGTGAAAAGATTTTGCGCACCGCATCGGCCAACGAGGTGTCACCTCAGGCCTGGGCCGACAAATTGGTCGAAGAAGCATGGTTGCCGCTGCTTGAAACCATCGACATTCAAAACCAGGACTTCATTCGCACCACCGAGCCTCGCCACGAAAAGAACGTTCAGAAGTTCTTGCAGAAGCTGTATGACACCGGCTTCATCTATCGCGGCGAGTTCGAAGGTAACTACTGCGTAGGTTGCGAAGAGTACAAAACTGAAGCCGACCTAATGCCTGGCGAGGGTGCTTTTGCTGGCCAGCCGGTTTGTGCCATTCACTCGAAGCCGGTCGAAAAGCTAGCCGAGACCAACTACTTCTTCAAGCTCAGCGAGTTCGAGCAGCCATTGCTGGATTTCTATGCGGCCAACCCAAAGTTCATTCAGCCTGAATCGGCTCGCAACGAAGTTGTTTCTTTCGTTCGCCGCGGCCTCACCGACCTCTCGATTTCGCGTTCAAAAGAGAAGTTCGACTGGGGAATCGACATTCCTTGGGATAACAGCCACATCACCTACGTTTGGTTTGACGCTCTTTTGAACTACATCACCGCTATCGGTTACGGCGAAGACACCGCCGAAGCCAAGGCAAAGTTTGAGTCACTCTGGCCGGCAACCGTTCAGGTCGTTGGTAAGGACATCCTTCGATTCCACGCCGTAATCTGGCCAGCGATGTTGATGGCTGCCGAGCTTGCCCCGGCAACTCAGATCTTCGGCCACGGTTGGCTGCTCGTCGGTGGCGAAAAGATGTCAAAGTCTAAGTTGACCGGTATTGCACCGAGCCAGATCACCGACACCTTCGGTTCTGACGCCTTCCGCTACTACTTCATGAAGGCCATCGCTTTCGGCCAAGACGGTTCGTTCTCATGGGAAGACCTCTCGGCACGTTACCAGGCCGAGTTGGCCAACGGTTTCGGTAACCTCGCCTCACGCGTTGTTGCCATGATTCACCGCTACTTCGATGGTGTTCTACCGGCCGCTGGTGCTGCAACCGAAGACGACCTCAAGGTTCAGTCTGTTGCCGCCGCCGCCGTCGCGAACGCCGATGCTGCCATCGACGAGATCGCCATCCAGGATGCGCTGATCGCTGTCTGGACCTTGGTCGACGAGTTGAACAACTACATCACCGTGCAAGAGCCTTGGGTTCTCGCCAAGGATGAGGCCAAGCGCGAACGACTAGGCACCGTGCTCTACACCGCGGCCGAGGGCCTTCGCGTTTTGGCAACTTTGATGGCTCCGGTCACACCAAAGGTTGCCGCCAAGCTTTGGTCAACCGTAGGTCAGGCATCTCTGGGTGACCTGGCTGCCCAGCCGCTTTCGTCCGCCGCAAACTGGGGACAGCTAAAGTCGGGCATCGCGATTGGCGAGCTCGAGCCACTGTTCCCGCGCATCGAAACCGACGCAACCGAAGCGAAGTAGCCACATGACTGCAGAGCAGTTCGTGCGTAGTTCAAAAGCCGGTGAACCGGTGGCAACCAACGCAAAGCCGACCAAAGAAAAGAAGGCTCCGAGTTTTCCGCCGGCTCCTGAACCACTGGAAGTTGCCGTCTACGACAATCACTGCCACCTCGAGTTCGAGTTCGATAGCGAACTTGGAGTCATGCCCTGGCAAGAAAACCTCGACCTGGCCCAGAGCGTTGGCATCAAGGGTGTGGTTCAGGTTGGTGTCACCCTCGAAAGCTCAAAGTGGTGCGCCGAGCTAGCCACCAAAGACCCGCGCGTGCTTGCAGCGGTCGCCCTGCACCCAAATGAGGCCCCGCTCTACAAAACCCGTGAAAACTTGGATGCCGCTATCGCCGAAATCGAGGCGCTTGCAAAACAACCGCGCGTTCGAGCTATCGGCGAAACGGGCCTCGATTTTTTCAGAACCGAGGGCGAAAACGACCTCGAGCTGCAGCAGCGCTCATTCGAAGAGCACATCAGAATCGCGAAAGAAAACAACATCGCACTGATGATTCACGACCGCGATGCTCACGATCAAGTAGTCGAGACCTTGCTCCGAGTTGGCTCTCCTGAGAAGGTAGTTTTCCACTGCTACTCGGGCGAAACTGACCTCGCTCAGATTTGCATCGACAACGGTTGGTACATGTCTTTCGCCGGCAACATCACCATCAAGCGAAACCAGCACCTGCGTGATTCGTTGGTCATGGCGCCTAAGGAACTCATCCTGGTTGAAACTGATGCGCCTTTCTTAGCGCCGGAGCCATTCCGCGGCCGACCAAATGCGCCATACCTGGTTCCGATCACTGTTCGCTTCATGGCTGAACAACGTGGTGTTGAGGTCAACGAATTGGCCGCACAATTGGCTTTGAACACAGAGCGTGTTTATGGTTCTTGGGCAGAAGGTTTCTAATGGCTGATGTGCAACTGCTCGGCGGGGTAGACATCCGTGAATTGGCGGCCCGTCTCGACGTGGTGCCGACCAAGAAGCTAGGTCAAAACTTCGTCACCGACCCAAACACCATTCGCAGAATCGTGACCGCGGCGAAACTAACCGGTGACGAAACCGTGGTCGAAATCGGCCCCGGTTTGGGCTCGCTAACCCTTGGCCTTCTCGAAGTTGCCAAAAAGGTAATCGCGGTCGAGATCGACCCGAAGATGGCCGCCGAACTCGAAGCTACGATCGCCAAGCGTGCGCCTGGCACCGACTTCACTCTGGTTCGTAACGATGCTCTGAAGGTTACCGAGTTGCCAGCCAAGCCGGATGCGTTGGTCGCCAACCTGCCTTACAACATCTCGGTTCCGGTGCTGCTGCACTTCTTGGAACACTTCTCAACTTTGCAGACCGGTTTGGTGCTCGTGCAGGCCGAGGTGGCTCATCGTTTGGCTGCCACACCGGGCTCGAAGATTTACGGTGTTCCGAGCGTCAAGCTGGCTTGGTATGCCGACTCTGCGCTTGCCGGCAACGTCGGCCGCAACATCTTCTGGCCGGTTCCCAACGTCGATTCTGCGCTGGTTTACTTCGCCAAGCGTGCTGTTCCACTGGGGGATGAGGCGCTGCGCCTAGCAACCTTCGAAGTTGCCGATGCCGCCTTTGGTCAGCGTCGCAAGACACTGCGTCAGGCCCTCGCGGTTTGGGCTGGTTCGGCAGCCGATGCCGAACGTATTTTGATTTCTGCTGGCGTGAGCCCTCAGGCTCGTGGTGAAGAACTTGACGTTCACCAGTTCGTTGCAATCGCAAAGGCAAAATAATGGCACTTTTTAAGCGCGGTCTTCCACCAATCGACCCACACATCGAGGCCGATACCGTAGTAAAAGAGACCGGTCACCAGCGCGAAGAGTGGTTCAAGTTGCTCGACGAGCAGCAGGCATTCATCTGGACGCCGAAGCAGATCGTTGCTTGGCTCAAAAAGCGCACCAAGCTAAGTGATTGGTGGGCCGAATCGATTGGTCTTGCCTATGTTGAGGCCCGTGGCATTGGCAAGGTATCAGAGCAGCCAACCGGTCGTTTCACCTTCACCATGAAACGCGAGTTTGACGTAGAAATGTCGCGCCTATTCACGGTCTTGAACGACGTTCAATCTTGGGCGGTCTTCGATCGCCCTCGCGTGCTAACCGCCAAGGGCGGCAAGATCTCTTTCGCCTTCGACGACAAGACCCGCGCTCACATTCAGTTCGTCGCTAAGGATGCCGGTGCCATCGTGGTTCAGGTTCAGCACGAACTGATTCCTTCGGAGGCGGGCATCAAGCCTCGCGATCTCTACTGGCGTGAAGTGCTTGCCGGCGTTCAGCGAAGACTTGAGGTCTAGTGTCTGTAGTTCATTCGGTAACCGCTTCGGCGCCCGGCAAGACCAACCTGTTCTTTGCCGTCGGCCCGCTGCAGCCTGACGGTTTTCACGATGTCGCGAGCATCTATTTGGCGCTTGATCTGCGCGAAGAAGTTACCGTCAGCCCGGCCGCCGAATGGTCGGTTTCGGTTTCTGGAAACGTCTCGGTAGAACAACTTGCCGCTGTGCCAACCGGCCCTGAAAACCTAGTGGTCAAGGCCGCCAAGCGCGTGGCCGAACTTGCCGGGTGCGACGCTCAACCGGTTGCCTTTGCGATCGACAAGCACGTGCCAGTTGCCGGCGGAATGGGTGGCGGCTCAGCCGATGCCGCCGCTGCTCTCGTGGCGGTCGATTCGCTTTGGTGCACCGGAGTTTCGTCTCGCCTGGTTGAAACCGTCGACCTCGGTGCCGACGTTCCGTTCGCGGTCACCGGTGGGATCGCTATCGGCCTTGGCCGCGGTGAACAGTTGGCTCAAATCACGAATGTTCCGCGGCTCAACTTGGTTCTAGTTACCAGCGATGAGGGTCTAAGCACCCCCGCCGTCTACAAGCGCTTGGATGAACTGCGAGCCGCCCGTGGCATCGACCCTGCAGAGGCGCCTGATGCAAGGGTTGCCGAGGAACTCATCCTGGCTTTGAAATCTGGCGACGCAGTCAGAATCGCAGGGCTTTTGAAGAACGACCTTCAGGAAGCGGCTCTAGATCTGAGACCAGACTTGCAGCAAACCATCGATGCCGGTCTTGCCGCCGGAGCCCTAACCGGTTTCGTTTCGGGATCTGGGCCAACGGTTGCCTTCTTGGTGTCCGATGCGAACGCGGCAGAAGAGATCGCGCAAAAACTTCACGCTCGCGGCCACAACGCGATTGCCACCGCTGGCCCGGCCGCCGGTGCGTTCATCCGAGAAGAGATCTAATGGCACACCTGCTCGGCGCTGAATCGCTGACCCTAGAGTTTCCGACCAAAAAGGTGTTCGACAACATCACCATCGGCGTGAATGAGGGCGATCGAATCGGAATCGTTGGCCGCAACGGTGACGGAAAGTCGACGCTGCTAAAGCTGCTCAACCGTCGTCTCGAGCCAGACGAGGGTCGCATCACCCACCGAAATGGGCTAACCATCGGGCTGCTCGATCAGGCTGACGTTATTGACCCAGGCCAGACCATCGGCCAGGCAGTGGTCGGAGACATGCCCGAGCACGAATGGGCAGGCAACGCCAAGATTCGCGACGTAATCGGCGGTTTGCTAAATGACCTCGACTGGCAGCAGCAGGTTGGCTCACTTTCTGGCGGTCAGCGCCGCCGCGTTGCCCTCGCCAAGCTTTTGGTTCAAGACCTAGACATCGTGATGCTCGATGAGCCGACTAACCACCTCGACATTGAGGGCGTGGCCTGGTTGGCGCGCCACCTCAAGTCTCGTTGGTCAACGAACTCCGGTGGTTTGATCGTGGTAACCCACGACCGTTGGTTCCTTGATGAGGTTTGTAACCTGACCTGGGAGGTTCACGACGGCGTAATTGAGCCTTTCGAGGGCGGATATGCCGCCTACATCCTGCAGCGCAATGAACGCGATCGCAGCGCCGCTGCCTCGGAAGCTCGCCGTCAGAACCTGATGCGCAAAGAGCTCGCCTGGTTGCGTCGCGGTGCTCCGGCTCGAACCACAAAGCCGAAATTCCGCATGGATGCCGCCGCCGAACTAATCGCCAACGAACCAGAGCCCCGCGACCGGGTTGCGCTGTCAAAGCTGGCCACGCAGCGCCTCGGCAAGGATGTCGTCGACGTTGAAAACCTCAGCTATACGGTTGATGGCAAAGAGTTGCTGCACGATGTCACCTGGCGTCTCGGCCCTGGCGATCGAGTCGGCCTCGTCGGTGTAAATGGCGCCGGTAAGACCACGCTGCTCAAGCTCATCCAGGGCAGCCTCGAACCGACCGCCGGTCGGGTTAAGCGCGGCAAGACCGTGAACATCGCGACTCTCAGCCAAGAGGTTCGCGAGCTAGATGAGTTTCATGGCGAGCGCATCTTTAGTCTGATTGCGCGCGAGAAGTCTTACTTCATGGTCGACAAGAAGGAAGTTGGCATTGGTCAGCTTGTTGAGCAGTTGGGGTTCACCCAGGCTCAATTGCAAACCCCAATCGAAGACCTATCGGGTGGCCAGCGTCGACGCTTGCAGTTCTTGCGCCTGCTCTTCGGTGAGCCAAACGTTCTGATTCTCGATGAGCCAACCAACGACCTAGACACCGACATCCTGGCCGCCATGGAAGACCTCTTAGATGGTTGGCCAGGAACGCTGATCGTGGTTAGCCATGACCGCTACTTGCTCGAGCGCGTCACCGACCAACAGTATGCGCTGCTTGGTGACGGAAACCTTCGTCACCTCACCGGTGGAGTCGACCAGTACCTCGAACTTCGCAAGCACTCACTTAGCGGCAAGGCCGCTCAGGCCGAGACGAGCCGATACGGCTTAGACACTTCGACGAGCGACGACCCAACCGCGAGCACTCCGAGCACTCCGACCAAGCCGGCGCTCTCTGGAGCCGCACTTCGGGACGCCGAGAAGAACCTGGCCCGTCTAGAGCGCGCACTTGAGAAGCTTTCGGCCGATGAAGCCAAGCTGCATCTCGAAATGGCAGCCCATGACCCAGGTGATTACGAGGGGCTAGCCAAGTTTGTCGCGAAGCAAACAGAGTTGAATGACAAACGAGACCAAATGGAACTCGAATGGCTTGAGACTTCAGAGCTATTAGGGCAGAAATAGAGCCATTTATCTGGCAGACTTGAGGGGTGGGCGAAAGTCCACGTTCCCCTATGGTGTAATGGCAACACTCCGCCCTTTGGAGGCGGCTTTCTAGGTTCGAGTCCTGGTGGGGGAGCAGTTCAAATTAGGAGCAAAATGGGCGAACAGCACCTAGCAGTAGTTGTCTTGGCAGCTGGCGCAGGCACCCGCATGAAATCTTCGAAGCCGAAGGTAATGCACGAGATCGCTGGCCTCCCGTTGCTCGGTCACGCACTTGCCACCGCAAGCTCACTAGGTGCAGCTCACGTTGTGCCAGTCATTCGCCACCAGCGCGACCTAATTGCCAACTACATCGAAACCTACTTCCCGCACGCGACCATCGCCGACCAGGATGAAGTTCCGGGCACCGGCCGTGCTGTCGAATGCGCACTAAACGCACTACCGGCCGATTTCAACGGAGCCGTAGTGGTCACCAGTGGCGATGTTCCGTTGCTTGACGTTGCAACTCTCGAATCTCTGATTGACGCACACCTTGCCGGCGGATTCTCGGCAACCATTTTGACCTCAATCGTCGAAGATCCAGCCGGCTACGGCCGCATCATTCGTTCAAACGATGGCAAGTTCATTCAGATCATCGAAGACCGCGATGCAGACGCCGAACAGTTAGAGATCAACGAGGTAAACGCTGGTGTTTACGTGTTCGATGCCGGCCTGCTGCGCAACGCGCTAACCAAGATCGGTTCACACAACGCGCAGGGTGAGAAGTACCTCACCGATGCGGCTGCCGAACTCATCCACGAAGGTTTCAAGGTTCAGGCGCTCGCCGTAGAAGACAACTGGCTGGTTGCTGGCATCAACGACCGCGTTCAGTTGGGCGAGGTTGCTGCCGAGTTGAACTACAGAATTTGCGAGGCTTGGCAGGTTGCTGGCGTGACCATCCAAGACCCTTCATCGACCTGGATCGACGTGACCGTTCAGCTTGCTCAGGATGTCACCATCTTGCCTGGCACCTACCTGCACGGATTCACCAAGATCGAGACCGGAGCCGTTGTTGGCCCTGAGGTGGTTTTGGTAGACGTAGAGGTCGGCGAAGGCGCAAAGGTCGTAAAGTCACACGCAACCGGTTCAAAGATTGGCGCTGGCGCAACCGTTGGCCCATTCTCTTACCTTCGCCCTGGCACCGAGCTAGGTGCCGATGGCAAGATCGGAACCTTCGTCGAAACCAAGAACGCCAAGATTGGCGCTGGCAGCAAGGTGCCACACCTGAGCTATGTCGGCGATGCCACTATCGGTGAGCAGTCAAACATCGGCGCGGGCACCATTTTTGCCAACTACGACGGAGTCAAGAAGCACTCGAGCACCATTGGTTCGCACGTTCGAACCGGCTCGCACAACGTCTTCGTTGCACCTATTACGATTGGTGATGGAGCCTACACAGCTGCCGGAACCGTCGTTCGCAAGGATGTCGAAGCTGGCGAACTTGCTATGAACGTTGCTCCGCAGCGAAACCTGGCCGAATGGGTTATCTCAAAGCGACCAGGAACCGCCGCAGCAGAAGCCGCCCAAAAGGCAAAAAACTAAACAACCCCTCTTGAGACTGGAGACCAACCCCTTGGAAGTCACGACGAATAACTCGAAGCGTCTAGTGCTGGTCAGCGGTCGCGCTCACCAAGAGCTTGCTCAAGAGGTGGCCGAGATTCTTGGCACCAAGTTGCTGCCAACCACCGCCTATGACTTCGCCAACGGCGAGACCTTCGTTCGCTACGAAGAGTCGGTTCGTGGTGTTGACGCATTCGTCATCCAGGCCCACCCGGCCCCAATCAACCACTGGATCATGGAGCAGTTGCTCATGGTTGACGCTCTAAAGCGTGCCAGCGCCAAGCGAATCACCGTGGTTGCCCCATTCTTCCCATACGCTCGCCAAGACAAGAAGCACAAGGGTCGCGAGCCTATCTCTGCTCGTCTGATGACCGACCTGTTCAAGGCTTCTGGTGCAAACCGTCTGATGTCGGTTGACCTACACACTCCTCAGATTCAGGGTTTCTTTGATGGTCCGGTTGACCACCTTTGGGCGCTGCCGATGCTTGCCGACCACGTCAAGGAGCGCTTCGGTCACGAAGCAATCACCGTGGTTTCGCCAGACTCAGGCCGCGTTCGCGTTGCTGACATTTGGGCCGACCGCCTAGGTGCTCCACTAGCCATCATCCACAAGCGTCGCGACCCAGACCGCCCAAACCAGGTTGAAGCTCACGAGCTCGTCGGTGATGTCAAGGGCCGCACCTGCTTGCTAGTTGACGACATGATCGACACCGCTGGCACCATCGTTGCCGCCGCCGAGGCTCTCAAGGCAAACGGTGCTGGTCGCGTAATCGTGGCTGCGACTCACGCGGTGTTCTCGGCTCCGGCCGTTGCACGCCTTTCGAGCGGTGCGGTTGACGAAGTAATCGTCACCAACACCTTGCCGATCACCGCTGACAAGCAGTTCGCAAACCTAACCGTGCTCTCAATCGCACCACTTATCGCGGCTGCAATCAGCGCGGTATTCGGTGATGACTCGGTCAACTCACTGTTCCCAGGTCACGCGTAAGCACAAAGTCTCGAGCTCTAGCGGGTTGCCCAATAGCGGGCAGCCCGTTAGACTTTAGATAGACAACGGCGAGGGCTCCATCAGGAGCCGTTATCGACGGGGCATTTAGCTGGTTTTCCGGCAGGTATCCTCGCGTTTTAGCTTGAGTTGAGACCAAAAACAAAATCCGATTGGAAATATTCTTATGAACACTGCTGCAAAGCTAGACGCAACTCTACGCACCAAGTTCGGTAAGGGCGCTTCACGCCAGGACCGCATGAAGGGCCGCACCCCGGCTGTTATTTACGGTCACGGTGCAGAGGCGCGTCACATCACCGTAGACGCACACGAGGTTGCAAAGATCTTGCGTCACAAGAACGCCGTTATCGACCTAAACCTAGACGGCAAGGTTGAGTCAGTTCTAGTAAAGAGCGCAACCAAGGACCCTGTAACCCAGGTCATCGAGCACATCGACCTAGTTGGTCTTGTTGCCGGTGAGCGCGTTCACGTTGAGGTTCCTGTTCACGTTGTTGGCGAGTCACTTTCAGGTACCGTTATCGACCTAGAGCACAAGACCGTGAAGCTAGAAGTTGCTGCAACCAGCATCCCTGACTTCGTAGAGGCAATCTTCGACAAGCAGGGCGCTGGCTTCCACGTTCTTGCTAAGGACCTAATCATCCCTGCAGGCGCAAAGCTAGAGCTTGCTGCAGACGAGCTAATCGCTTCGGTTGTTGCAACCGCAGCTGGCCACGCAGCAGAGCTTGCAGCCCCAGCAGCAGAGTAATCAGCTGTCTAACTCGGCTTACCTAATAGTCGGGCTCGGTAACCCCGGGCCCGACTATTCTGCTAACCGGCACAATGTTGGCCAGATGGCGCTTTCGGTTTTGGCCGACCGCCTGGGTGCAACATTCAAGAGCCACAAATCCAATGCCTCGGTTGCTGAGGCTCGCCTCGGCGCGGGTGGCCCGAAGGTTATCCTGGCCAAGCCGGGCTCATACATGAATACCAGCGGTGGTCCAGTTACCTCGCTAATGAAGTTCTACGACATCGACATTGCGCACGTCGTTGTTCTGCATGACGAGCTCGATATTCCTGCCGAGGATGTTCGCATCAAGTCTGGTGGCGGGCACGGCGGTCACAACGGCCTTCGCGACATCATCGCCGCCTCTGGTTCGAACGAGTTTGCGCGCGTGCGCATCGGCATCGGTCGCCCACCGGGGCGCATGGACACCGCCGACTTCGTGCTCAAAGACTTCTCATCGGCCGAACGCAAGGGGTTGCCGGTGACCCTCGAAATCGCAGCCGATGCGGTTGAAGCAATCGTCACGGATGGCGTGCTTGCCGCCCAAAACAAGTTCAATACCGCGAGCTAATCGGAATACTCGCCGCCCAATCGAACTTAGACTTCTCTTGTGAGCGAAGAAAATCTCAAGGCCCTGTCGCGCCTTGGCGCGCTCATTTCAGAGGGATACCCCTTCGCCGCACTGCAGGCGAAAATCAAAGCACAGCGAGTTGATCTCATTTCTCCGCAGGGTGCAATGCCCGCGGTTGTCGATGTAATTTCGCGCTTCAGGGCAGCCGCTCATCTGTCTCGCGTTCAGCTTTTGGTGGTTTCGACCGGCCGCGAGGCCGAGGATGTTGCGGCCACTCTGCGCTCACTCGACCCGGAAGCCGAGATCCTCGAGTTTCCGTCTTGGGAAACCCTGCCGCACGAGCGGTTGAGCCCAAGCCCAGAGACTGTCGGTCGTCGTCTCAAGGTGCTGCATCGCCTGAACGAACTCAGCAGCGCAAAAACGGCGCCAGATCACTCGGTCTACGTGCTCGCGTCAGTGCGCGCCGTGCTTCAACCGGTCGTCGCGGGGCTGGCCAACCACCCTCCACTGTCTTTGCACCAGGGCACCGACTACCTGCTATTTGAGCTTTCACTCAAACTGGTCGAGATGGCTTACCACCGCGTCGATATGGTTACCAAGCGCGGCGAGTTTGCCGTTCGTGGTGGCATCCTCGACATTTTCCCAACCACTGCCGAGCATGCGCTGCGTCTCGAGTTCTTTGGCGACGAGCTAGAAGACATCCGTGAGTTTTCGGTTGCCGACCAGCGTTCGATTCACAACCCGGATGGCACGATCGCCAACATCAAGACCGTCGAAATCTACCCGGCTCGCGAGATCATCATCACCCCAGCGGTTGCTGGCCGTGCCCGTGAAATGCTGCACGAGTTTCCGAACATCTCGACAATGCTGGCCAAGATTGCCGAAGGCATCCCGGTAGACGGCATGGAGTCATTGGCTCCGGTGTTGGTCGATGCCATGATTCCGTTCACCGATTACCTGCCGAGCGATGCGCTAGCCACCTTGCTGTCACCAGAGAAGTCGGCCGCCCGCGCTCATAGCCTGGTCGAAACCAATGACGAGTTTTTGCACGCCGCATGGGATGCCGCCACCGAGGGTGCTCAAGCGCCGATTGACCTTAGTTCTGGTGGCTTCGTCGAGCTCTCTCAGTTCAAGGATGCGCTTGCCGGCCGCCAACTGTTCACCATCTCGCAGTTCGGTGCCGACGACGACACCCTGATCAACCTAGGGTTGTTCGAAGTGCCTAGCTTCAAGGGGCTGGAGACAACCTCGATCGAGTGGCTCGAAGATCAGGTTAAGAACGGTCAGAAGGTCATCCTGGTTGCCGAGGGTCACGGAACCGTCGAACGCATTAACGAACAGTTAAACGCCGCTGGGGTCAAGGCCGAGATCGCGCAGGGCAGCATGCGCAAGGGTTTCACGGCCCCAGACAGCAAACTCATCGTGCTCACCGAGGGCGAGTTCTATGGCAAGAGCACCGCTTATGTGAGCCCACAGGTTCGAAAGTTGGCCGCCAAGCGTGGTCAAGCGGTCGACCCACTAAGCCTCAAGGCCGGCGACTATGTCGTGCACGAAACCCACGGAATCGGTCGCTTTGTCGAACTTGTTCAGCGCACCAGCGGGGTCGGTCGCCAGCAGCACCAACGCGAATACTTGCTTATCGAATACGCGCCATCGAAACGTGGCTATCCGGGCGACACCCTATTTGTGCCAACCGACCAGCTAGATCTTCTCACTCGCTACGTTGGTGGCGAAGCCCCGGTGCTTTCGAAGATGGGTGGCGGTGACTGGGCCAAGGCCAAGGGCAACGCCCGCAAGGCAATTCGCAAGATTGCCATCGACCTAGTCAAGCTTTATTCGGCTCGTATGAAGTCTCGTGGTCACTCATTTGGGCCAGACACCGCTTGGCAACACGAGCTCGAAGAGGCATTCGCGTTCGTCGAAACTCCGGATCAGCTAACTACCATCGACGAGGTAAAGCGCGACATGGAGCGCGAGATTCCGATGGACCGTTTGCTCGCCGGAGACGTCGGCTATGGCAAAACCGAGGTTGCCGTGCGTGCGGCCTTCAAAGCCATCCAGGATGGTAAGCAGGTGGCAATGCTCGTGCCGACCACTCTGCTCGCTCGTCAGCACACCGACACCTTCGAGGCTCGGTTTGCCGGCTTCCCGGTCAACGTACGAACTCTTTCGCGCTTTCAAACCGCCAAAGAGGTTAAAGAAACCCTCGCTGGTCTTGCCGATGGTTCGATCGACATGGTCATCGGTACCCACCGCATCCTTGCTGAGTCGGTTAAGTTCCGCCAGCTAGGGCTCATCATCATCGATGAAGAGCAGCGTTTTGGTGTAGAGCACAAGGAGAAGCTCAAAGAGATGAAGACTAACGTCGACATCCTGTCGATGTCGGCAACACCGATTCCGCGAACTCTAGAAATGGCGATCACCGGCATCCGTGAAATGTCGACGTTGGCGACTCCGCCCGAAGAGCGCCACCCGATTCTGACCTACATCGGCGGGTATAGCGATAAGCAGGTTGCTGCCGCGATCCGTCGAGAATTGATTCGCGAGGGACAGGTCTTCTTCGTTCACAACCGCGTAAGCACCATCGAAGCCGTCGCTCACCAGCTCTCTGAACTAGTGCCAGAAGCCCGCATCGCGGTGGCGCACGGTCAGATGTCTGAGGCGGCACTCGAGCAGGTGGTGGTCGATTTCTGGGAGAAGAAGTTTGATGTTTTGGTTTCGACCACAATCATCGAGACCGGCATCGACATCCCGAATGCCAATACCTTGATTATCGACCGAGCAGAGAATTTCGGTCTTAGCCAGCTTCACCAAATCCGCGGTCGAGTCGGTCGCAGCCGTGAACGTGCCTACGCCTACTTCTTCTATGACCCAAGCAAGCCTCTGAGTGAGACCGCGCACGATCGACTCGCGACCATCGCTCAAAACAACGAGCTTGGCGGCGGTATGCAGATCGCCATGAAGGACCTCGAAATTCGTGGTGCCGGAAACCTGCTCGGCGGCGAGCAATCTGGCCACATCGCTGGCGTGGGTTTTGACCTTTACCTGCGCATGATTGGCGAAGCGGTTTCTGATTTCAAGGGCGAGAAGATCGAGGCACCAGCCGAGCTAAAACTCGAGTTGCCGGTTGACGCGCACATTCCGAGCACATATGTCGACTCTGAGCGCCTGCGCCTCGAGGCCTATCACAAGCTTTCAGCGGCATCGGGAGAGAAGGGCTCGCGTGCGCAGCTCGACGCCATCCTTGCCGAACTCGAAGACCGTTATGGAAACGCGCCCGAGCCAGTTCGCAACCTGATCGAGGTAACCGAACTGCGCCAGCAGGCCAACCGTCTCGGATTGAAAGACTTCAACGTTCTTGGTCTGCAGGTGAAGCTGCAGCCGGTCGATTTGACCGAAGCCCAGCAGGTTCAGCTGACCCACCTTTTCCCTGGAACACGCTACTTGCAGTCGGCACAAACCTTGATGGTTCCGGCACCGCGAGATGCTAACTTCGAACCACTGCGAGATAAGCCAATCATCGATTGGGCTTGGGCCTTCTTGGCTCGAGTTTTTCCGCCAGCCGCACCAACCACCGATAACGACAAGGCAGCAAAATGACCCAGCTAGACGATCTGATTGCCGTTGCTCACCAGTTGCGCGCCCCGGGTGGTTGCCCGTGGGATGCCGAGCAGACCCATGACTCACTAACCAAGTATTTGCTTGAAGAGACCTACGAGCTGCTCGATGCAATCGAGTCGGGAAACCGTGATGAGGTCATCGAAGAGCTCGGTGACGTGCTGTACCA
>JBEGKW010000006.1:0-50326 GCA_041183865.1 Actinomycetota bacterium
ATGATTAGAACGTGCTTGCCGCCGTACATCCAGTGCTGACCAATGGCAGAACCGGTGTAAGGAGCTAGGTACTTGAAACCAGCTGGGTCTGATGCAGGAGATGCCACGATGGTGGTGTACTCCATAGCGCCGGCCTCTTCAAGCGCGCCCTTTACAGAAGCAATGGTCGAACCCTTCTGACCGATTGCAACGTAGATGCATCGAACCTGCTTCTTAGGGTCCTTAGACTCCCAGTTAGCCTTCTGGTTGATGATGGTGTCGATCGCGATGGCGGTCTTACCGGTCTGACGGTCACCAATGATTAGCTGACGCTGACCGCGACCAACTGGGATCATGGCGTCGATTGCCTTGATACCGGTCTGAAGTGGCTCGTGAACAGACTTACGTGCCATAACGCCAGGAGCCTGAAGCTCAAGCGCACGACGTGCCTCTGCCTTGATGTCGCCTAGACCATCGATTGGGTTACCTAGTGGGTCAACGACGCGGCCTAGGAACTTGTCACCGACAGGAACTGAGAGAACTTCACCGGTGCGGTGAACTTCCATGCCCTCGACGATGCCTTCGAAGTTACCGAGAACAACGGTACCGATCTCGCGCTCGTCTAGGTTCAGGGCTAGGCCCAGAGTGCCATCTGCGAACTTGAGAAGCTCGTTAGCCATTGCACTTGGTAGGCCTTCAACGTGAGCAATACCGTCACCGGCATCGATTACGTGGCCTACTTCTGCGCGAGAAGCCTTGGCTGGCTCGTAAGACTTTACGAAGTCCTTTAGAGCGTCGCGAATCTCGTTCGGGCTGATTTTCAGATCTGCCATCTCGTTCCTCTACTTCTGGGGCGAACCCCGGTTGGTCTTTCTAGGCCAGTCGCCGAAACGACTGAAGTTTGTGGGTCAGTTCGCTATGCGAGCTGAAGTTTTGCTTGGAGCAATCTTGCGCTCAGGCTGCCGTCGAGGATTTCTCCGCCGACCTGAACCTTCATGCCGCCAAGAATTGATTCGTCAATCTCAACGTTTAGCTTCAAGCTTTGTCCGTATGACTTGGCTAGAACCGCCTCGAGGCGCTCTAGTTGCTTGTCGCTGACTGGCGCTGCCACTGTCACGGTTGCCACAAGACGCTCGGCATAAGCAGAAACCTGCTTGCCAAACTGTTCCAGGGCAACAACAACACGACGACGACGGGCACCGGTAACCGCACGACGGATAAGAACTGCCGCTTCGTCTGAAGCCTTACCCTTCAACAAGGTCGCTACCAAGGCAGCCTTGGCCTCATCGGTAGCGGCGTTGTCTCCCAGTGCAAACTGAAGATCCTGGTCTGAGTCAACAGCGGTCTGGAAAGCGAAGAGTTCGCTCTCGACGATAGACAGCTTCTTGCCCTTAGCCGCGATTGCGGCAACCGTAAAGACCGCGAGCTGCTCGAAGGCTGCCACGAGGTCTTGTCCGGTTGACCAGCGAAGGCCAACTAGGGAGTTTGCGAACTCAAGTGCTGGGGCCGAAACACCCTTACCGAAAACTGCGGTAAGCGCGCCAGATTTGGCCTTTGCCTCGGCGGAAGGGTCCGAGAGGATGCTGCGCAGCTGAGCTGACGATGCTACGGCTGCGCCGATTGCAAAGATCTCTTCTGCGAACTTGAGGTCTGCCTTAGCTAGCAGAGGGTTCAATGCCTCTTTAGCTGCGGCTAGTGACTGCCTAGTTGAACTCGCCATTACTTCTTCTTGCCTGCTTTGGTTTTAGCAACATTGTCACCGGCTTCGAGGTCGGCCAAGAACTGGTCGACGACGCCGGTTGCAACTTTTTCGTTCTTAAGGCTTGCACCAACGACGCTCGACGCAAGATCGATGGCTAGTGAGCCAACTTCTGCGCGAAGCGAGATTAGAGCGGCCTGACGCTCGGCTTCGATCTGAGCCTTTGCGGTCGCGGTTAGACGAGCTGCCTCAGAAGACGCCTGCTCCTTCAGTTCAGCAAGAATTGCTGCACCTTCGGCGCGTGCCTCTTCACGAATCTTGGCTGCCTCGGCGCGTGCCTCGGCCTGCTCGGCTTCGATGTTCGCAGTCTTAGCTGCAGCCTCTGCCTGAGCCTTTTCAGCAGCCTCTAGACGACCTTCAATCGCCTCGGTGCGTGCATCAAGAGTCTTCTTAAAGTTCGGCAGAACCTTGAACCAGAAGAAGCCAAGCAGGATTACGAAGACAACCGAAGACCACAGGAGATCGTAAGACGCTGGAAGCAGCGGGTTTGGTGCCGCGCCTTCCGAAGCGTTCGCGAGAATCCTAGAAATCATGGTTTAGGTCCTGACTGACTAAGCGAAGATGAATGGGGTTGCAAGACCGATAAGCGCTAGTGCCTCGGTGAATGCGATACCAAGCCACATGGTGACCTGAAGCTTTGCTGCTAGCTCTGGCTGGCGAGCAATTGACTCGATGGTCTTTGAAACAACAAGACCTACGCCAACGCCTGGGCCAACTGCTGCTAGACCATAGCCGATAACAGCAATGTTGCCTGATACTTCTGCGATGTTAGTTACGTCCACTTTGTATTTCCCTTCCGTGGTTTTTAGAGCTGACGGTTGTCAGTTCTGCTTAGTGCTCGTCTGCCAATGCCAACTGAATGTAGACAGTTGTCAGAAGAGTAAAAACATATGCCTGTAGGAATGCGACCAGCATCTCGAAAAGAGTGAAGGCGAAGCCGAACAGGAAGGTTCCTGCGCCAAAGGCCTTGAAAAGGCCGTCTGCGTTGAACAGGAAGAACTGGGTTGCCGAGAAACAAAGCACGAGAAGCAAGTGTCCCGCGATCATGTTCATGGTCAAACGAAGAGCCAGAGTAACTGGTCGAAGAATGAAGGTTGAGAGGAACTCAATTGGAGTTACCAGGATGTAGAAAGGCTTCGGCACGCCAGCTGGGAATAGTGAAGCGGTGAAGAAGTGACCACCGTGCTTCTTGACTCCGGCGTAGATGAAGGTGACGTAAGCCGCGAGTGCCATCACGATTGGAAGACCGATAACCGAAGTTCCGGCGATGTTCAAGCCTGGGATGATTCCTGTGACGTTCATTCCGAGAGTCACGAAGAAGATCGTGGTGAGCAGCGGAAGGAAACGGTCTCCGTCCTTCTCGCCTAGCTGATCGTGGGCGATGCTCTTGCGGACGAAGTTCAATGAGATTTCGCCCATCAACTGGAACTTGCCAGGAACGAAATTGTTGGTCTTGTTTGCACGCTGGAACTTTGCAGTCCAGAGGGCGAATACGAGAACAAGCAAGCTAAGAACCAGAAGACGAATCAACATGATGCGGTTCAGCGCGAAAGGTGTTCCTTCGAAAGCAACAATCTCTGGATAGAACTCCATGATTGATGGCGCGTGGAAGCCGGTGCCCGACTCCTCGGTGCTCGCTGCTACAAATAGCAGGTTCAATGCGTTAGTGAACAGCGTGAACTCCTGTTTCGGGGCAAGTTTCGAATGCCTTGCGGCGATTTACAGTGTGATGTCGCCAAATATTCCTTCAGCAACGAGATGAGTCTAACAGGTAAAACCCTATGAAAATAACGGTTTTTGCTTGGTTTGGCAGATTTATTTATCCGAAAGCGCTTTAGTTTTCGCCGACCGTGATTCGCGACTTCAAAACGATGCGTGAATCGATCACCAATGTTCCGATAATCGACGCAACCAAGGTGAAAAACAACACCGGACCTGCGATGAAAGCCGCCCCTTTGAGCAGAGCAATCAGCACGATAAAGCCGACCAATTTGACGATCCAACCACCCATAACTACGCCAAAAAAGCCGCCCAGTGAGAGCTTGCCTCCCAAAAACACCGAGAGTGCCGTCAAACTGCTAAACAGAAGCGCAAGTGCCGCACCGATAAGACCACTCACCAAACCGGCCACACCGGCAAAAATGAGCCCCAAGCCGCCACCAAGGATGGCAATGGCGGCGACGAGCACTAAGCCCTGCTTCAAGACTGCAGAGAACACTTCGTTGAGGTTGGAAGCTTTAGACATTTAGATTCTCTCGGTTTGATGAACGGGTCTTTAGAACCGGCCAGATTGTGAAGGTTGAGGCAGCTACCAAACCGACCAGGGCAAATACCCAAACCGCCCAGTTTGGCATGAAGAAAAACATCAGGCAGGTCATAGAAATGAGCGCTGTCCAAACGTAGAAAACCAAGACCGAGCCGAGGTGGGTGTGTCCGAAGTCTTGCAGGCGGTGGTGCAGGTGCTGGCGGTCGGCGGCAAACGGCGACTTGCCGGCGCGCAACCTTCTGAAAACGGCCAAAGTGAAATCCAGCAGCGGCAAGACGAGAATCGCCAGCGGCAGGATAAGCGGAATAAAGGCAGGCAAGAAGTCATCCTTGGCGGCGACGTGTGGGTCAACTTGGCCGGTAACCGTTAGGGCAGAAACCGCCATCAACATACCCAGCAACATGGCACCAGAGTCGCCCATGAAGATCTTGGCGCGGTGCCAGTTATAAGGCAAGAAACCAACGCACATACCGATCACAATCGCCGAAAGCACCGAAGCAAGGTTGAAGTAGTTCGTCGGAGAGGTTTGCTGCGACAACAGGTAGCTGTAGGCGAAGAATACGGAGGTTCCGATCAGGACTACACCGGCCACCAACCCATCCAAGCCATCAATAAAGTTGACGGCATTCATGACCAGAACGGTTAGAAAAACGGTTGCCACGAACGAAAGCCCAAAGCTTCCAATGGTGATGCCGGCAATCGGAAGAGAGACGATCTGCACTCCCTGCCAAGCCAGGATCCCGGCCACGACGAACTGACCAGCGAGCTTTAGAGTCCAGTCGAGGTCGTATAGGTCGTCTAGAAAGCCAATCAAAGTGATCAGGAAGGCAGCTCCGACGATGGCGAAAACACGACCAGGCTCAACAAAGACGCTGTGAAACCAGCCGAGGCTAGCCGAGAACGCCATTGCTGCGAGGAACCCGGCGAACATGGCAACACCGCCGAGCCGGGGTGTTGGTCGAGTGTGCGAGTCGCGGGCGCGAATCTGCGGATAGAGCTTGTACTTGTGGCTGATCTTGAGCGTCGCAAACGTGCCAAAGAAGGTGATGACGGCCGCGAACAGCATCGTAAGAAGGTAGGCGCGCACTAGTCGGCATCCTTGGCCAGCAGGTCGCCGGCGATGGTGCGAATCTTGTCGGCGCTGAGCGCACCGGCACGAACGATGCGAATCAAACCGGTAGTTTCGAGATTGCCATCGACATAGCTGTCGACCACGCCGGTTAGGTCAAGGATGGTTGACGCCTCGCCCTTAGGGCTGTTGCCGCCATCCAGATAAACCTGGACGCTCTCACCCAGGTACACCTCTGCCTGCTGACAGGTCGTCGCAGCCGGTTTTCCGGTGAGGTTTGCGCTAGATACGGCCATCGGGCCGACTTCTTCGAGAAGTGCCAGAGCTATTTTGTGGTCGGGCATGCGAAGAGCAACGGTGCCCTTGGTCTCTCCAAGGTCCCAGCTAAGCGATGGCTGAGCCCTAAGAATCAAAGTCAGTGCACCCGGCCAGAAAGTCTCGGCTAGGCGCAGAGCGACCTCAGGAATCTCGTGTGCGAGAGCCTGCATGGTGTTGATGTTTGGGATGAGGACCGGCGGTGGTGACTGTGGACCTCGGCCTTTAGCGGCCAATAGCGCGGTGACGCCCTTCGCAGAGAAGGCGTCGCAACCGATTCCGTAGACGGTGTCGGTTGGTAGAACCACCAGTTCGTTGCGGCCGAGCGAAACCTTCGCTAGGCGCATGCCGGTAAGCAGGTCGGTGTCGAGCGAGCAGTCGTAAATGCGTGACGCCACTGTCTCTCCTACCCTTTTGCTTGAACTCTAGATTACTTAATGGCGGTCACGGCTCGGTCGCGATCGGTTAGATCGCGGTGTGCACGAACCTCACGCCATCCATCAGCCAATAGTAGTTGACACACCTGTTCAGACTGAGAGTCAGCATGCTCAACTACGAGAACTCCCCCGTCAACCAAGAGTCTTCTCGCCGTAGCCGAAACGTGGCGCATGACCGACATACCATCCTCGCCTCCGTATAGAGCGAGTGCTGGGTCGTGGAGCCTTACCTCTTCATCGCGGGGCACCGCAGCCAGAGGAATGTAAGGCGGATTAGAGGCAACTACCGACACCTTGCCGTTCAGGTCTTCGAACGCATCGATCAGGTCGCCCTGAATTAGGGTCGCGTGGCACTTGGCGGCGTATTTGTCGAAGTTTGCGCGCGTGAAGACAAAGGCCTCTGGAGACTTCTCAACCGCGAAGATTTTGGCATTTTGGTTTTCGGTAGCCATCGCCAACGCAATGGCTCCAGAGCCGGTGCCCAAATCGACAGCAATTGGGTTGGTAGTGCCGGCCGTTACGGCATCCTTGATGGCATCGATGGCTAGTTGCGCTACAAACTCAGTCTCGGGTCTAGGAACGAAAACACCCTTACCAACGGACAATTCAAGCTGGCGGAAATAAGCGACCCCGGTGATGTGCTGCAGCGGCTCGCGAGAAAGGCGACGAGCATAAAGATGAGTCAGCGCGTCGGCCTGCTTTTCGTCGAGGGTTGCGCCGATCAAAATTTGAGCCTGCACTCCCCCGCGACTAAGCCCAAGGATGTGGCCGGCGAGCAATTCTGCGTCAGCGCTGGCCGATTCGATTCCTACCGAATCAAACCGCTCTGCTGCATGTCGAACTAGGTCGCCAAGTAACAAGGTTGGCTACTTAGCTTCACCGATTGCGGCTAGACGAGCTTCTTCATCCATCTGGATTGCCGACTGAATGACCGGCTCGAGAGCGCCATCCATGACTGCATCTAGGTTGTATGCCTTGTAACCGGTGCGGTGATCTGCAATGCGGTTCTCAGGGAAGTTGTAGGTGCGGATGCGCTCTGAGCGGTCAACAGACTTAACTTGCGACTTGCGGGCCGCTGACTGCTCTGCCTCGAGCGCCTCCTGCTGTGCTGCAAGGATGCGGGCGCGAAGCACACGCATACCGGCTTCACGGTTCTGCAACTGTGACTTTTCATTCTGCATTGCCACGGTGATACCGGTAGGCAAGTGAGTGATTCGAACGGCCGAGTCGGTGGTGTTAACCGACTGACCGCCAGGGCCAGATGAACGGTAAACGTCGATGCGGAGGTCGTTCTGGCTGATCTCGACTTCTTCAGGCTCGTCAACTTCAGGGAAAACCAAGACACCGGCAGCTGAGGTGTGAATGCGACCCTGAGTTTCGGTTGCTGGCACGCGCTGAACACGGTGCACACCACCCTCGTACTTCAAGTGTGCGTGCACGCCCTGCGCCGGGTCGGTGGTGTTCGACTTGATAGCCAACTGGATGTCCTTGATTCCACCGAGATCAGACTCGTTCTTATCAAGAATTTCGGTCTTCCAACCCTTTGAGTTGGCGTACTGAAGGTACATGCGAAGCAGGTCGGCGGCGAACAGTGCCGACTCGGCACCACCTTCACCGGCCTTGATTTCCATGATTACGTCGCGGCCGTCATCCGGGTCGCGAGGAATCAATAGTCGGCGCAACTTTTCGTTGGCCTCGTGCAGCTTCTGCTCGGTGGCAGGTACCTCTTCGGCGAACGCCTCATCCTCTTTGGCAAGCTCTTTGGCCGCGGCTAGGTCATCGGTAAGCAAGTTGACCTGGTTGTAGGCGTTGATGATTGCACTTAGCTCGGCGTAGCGACGGTTAAGTTTCTTCGCGAGAGCTGGGTTTCCGTGCAGCGCAGGGTCAGACAGCTGGGTCTGAAGCTCGGTGTGCTCGGCAATTAGAGGTTGAACCGATGAAAGCAATTTTTACTCCGAGTCAGAACCGGTTGGAACTGGCATTGACTTCTGAACCTGCATTAGGAACTCGACGTTGCTTGAGGTCTCCTTCAGGCGGCTCAAGACAAGCTCAAGTGCCTGCTGCTGCTCTAGACCAGCTAGTGCGCGGCGAAGCTTCCAAACAATCTTGGTCTCATCCGGGCTCATCAACATTTCTTCGCGACGGGTACCAGAAGCGTTGACGTCAACGGCTGGGAAGATGCGCTTGTCAGCGAGTGCACGTGACAAACGAAGCTCCATGTTTCCGGTTCCCTTGAACTCTTCGAAGATGACCTCGTCCATCTTTGAACCGGTCTCGACAAGAGCGGTTGCCAGGATGGTGAGCGAGCCGCCATCCTCGATGTTGCGGGCAGCACCGAAGAAGCGCTTTGGTGGGTAAAGAGCCGACGAGTCGACACCACCCGAAAGGATTCGACCCGAAGCAGGAGCGCTTAGGTTGTAAGCGCGGCCAAGACGGGTGATCGAGTCGAGAAGAACTACGACGTCGTGACCTAGTTCAACCAAACGCTTTGCACGCTCGATGGCAAGCTCGGCAACGGTGGTGTGGTCTTCTGCCGGGCGGTCGAAGGTTGAGGCAATAACCTCACCCTTGACGGTGCGCTGCATGTCGGTAACTTCTTCAGGGCGCTCGTCAACGAGAACAACCATCAAGTGAACCTCAGGGTTGTTTACCGCGATTGAGTTAGCGATTGCCTGTAGCACCAAGGTCTTACCGGCCTTTGGAGGAGACACGATTAGACCGCGCTGACCCTTACCGATTGGTGAAACCAAGTCAATGATTCGGGTGCTTAGCTTGTTAGCCTCAGTCTCTAGACGCAGACGAGTCTGTGGGTAGAGCGGGGTTAGCTTCTGGAACTCAACGCGGCTAGCGGCCTGCTCTTGAGTTAGACCGTTGATCGAATCGATGCGAACAATCGCGTTGAACTTCTGGCGGCCCTGGTTGTCGTTTTCGCGTGGCTGGCGGATTGCACCGACCACTGCGTCACCCTTGCGAAGTGAGTACTTCTTAACCTGACCGAGTGAAACGTAAACGTCGTTCGGGCCAGGTAGGTAACCGCTGGTGCGCACGAAAGCGTAGTTGTCGAGAACGTCGAGGATACCAGCAACTGGAACTAGAACGTCATCTGGAGAGATCTCTGGCTCTGCCTCGTCGTAAGGGTTGTTGTTGCCACGGCCGCCGCGTCCATTACGGTCTCGGTCGCGGTAACGGTCGTTGCGGTCATTACGGTTGCGGCTGCGACCGTTGCGGCCGTTGCGACGCTCGTCGTTGTAGTCGCGCTCGTTACGTGAGTCGTTGTCACGAGTCGAGTTGTCGCGGTTCTGGTTGTCGCGCGGCTCGCGAGCCTCGCCACCCTCACCGTTTGACTCGGCGTTGCCGCCTTCTGAACGCTCGCCACCGTTGCGGTTGCGGCCGTTACGGTTGCGGTTGCGGTTGCGTGAGTTGCCTGAACGCTCTGAGCGCTCGCCGCCTTCGCCGTTGTTCTCTGCAGAGGTTGAAGCTTCCGCTGAAGAACCCTCTGACTTTTCAGCCTTTGGCTCGCGTGCTGGCTTCTCTGCCTTCTCGGCAACAGCTGCATCGGTAGCAGGCCTGGCCGCACGTGAACGGGTGTTCTTCTTTGGGGCGTCTGCGGTTGCAGATTCGCTTGAAGCTGGTGCTGAAGCGGCAGAGGTTGCCTCCGGAGCTACTGCTCCGGCTTCGACGCGACGACCGCGGCGAGCTGCTGGCTTCTTGGTTTCTTGGATTTCATCCATGTGGTTTGTGCTCTTTCTTGAGTATTTCAGCGACTCAATGTTTTTGAGATTTTCGCTGGCCTGCACGGTTCTTTAGAACTTGACCGTGCGTAATCGCATTAGATTTGCGAGGATTTGCGCGTCTTTTAGCTGATTCGCTAGAGACTTGCGCGTGCTTATTGGTGCACTACTACTGTAGCACCCTTGAAGTCTACTGCTAGCAAAAGAGCCTTCCACTGTGGATAGTTCTTGGCAGCCAGCGCTGCGGCTTCAAGTCTTTGTGCCGGGCCGGTTGCTAGAACCAACACGGATGGGCCTGCGCCCGAAACCACGGCGGCGTGACCGTGCTCGCGCATCATCTGCACGAGTTCGTAAGTCTCTGGCATTGCAGCTGCGCGGTAATCCTGGTGAAGTTTGTCTTCGGTAGCGGCCATCAAGAACTCAGGGCTCTGGGTGAGCGAGGCAATCAGAAGCGCCGAACGCGAAACGTTGAAGACGGCATCGTTGTGAGGAACCGATTCTGGCTGCAGCGATCGCGCCAGAGCGGTGGACATCTTGAAGCTTGGCACCAACTCAAGGAACGAGACGCCACGGTGAACGAAAAGCTTCTTGTGGTGTGGGCCCTGCTCGTCTTCCCACGCGATGGTTAGACCACCGAATAGCGCAGGAGCAACGTTGTCTGGGTGGCCCTCAAGCTCGGTGGCTAGATCAAGCAGGTCCTTGTCTGTGATTTCGACGATTCCCTGCAATAAGCCCTTGGCGGCAACGATGCCAGAAACCACGGCAGCGCCTGAAGAGCCCATGCCGCGACCGTGAGGAATGATGTTGTGTGCCTTTAGTCGCAAACCAGGCAGCGGCTGCCCAAACTTCTTGAAGGTGAATGCAATCGACTGAACCACGAGGTTTGAGGCGTCGGTCGGAACCTCGCCCTGACCCTCGCCGTGTACCTCAACAAAAGCGCCTTCGCCGGCAACAGCCTCGACCTCTAGCTCGTCGTAGAACGAGAGAGCTAGGCCGAGAGTGTCAAAGCCAGGGCCAAGGTTAGCCGAGGTGGCTGGAACCTTGACGGTGACTTTTCTGCCGATAAGTGAAGTCATGATTACTTCTTTGACAGACCTAGACGCTCAGCGACGGCCTCAACCTTGTTGGCTACGGCCTGTGGCTTGATGTCCTTGCCGCTCTCGGTCTTTAGTGCCCACATTGGGTCCTTCAAACCGTGACCGGTAACGGTAACCACGATGGTTGAGCCAGCAGGAACTTCGCCACGCTTTGAGTGCTTGAACAGACCCGCGGCACCGGTTGCCGATGATGGCTCTACGAAGACTCCGACCTCCTGAGAAAGGAAACGGTGCATCCAAAGAATCTCAGCGTCTGAAGCGTAGCCGAACTGGCCATCGCTCTCGGCGCGTGCAGCCAACGCTAGATCGTAAGAAGCAGGGTTACCGATGCGAATAGCGGTTGCAATGGTGTCTGGCTTCTTGACTGGGTTGCCGAAGCTGAATGGAGCCGAGCCCTCAGCCTGGAAGCCCCACATCTTTGGAAGCGCCTTGATGCGGCCTTCGATTAGGTCTTCTTTGTAGCCCTTTGAGTAAGCGGTGTAGTTACCTGCGTTACCAACTGGAAGCACGTGGAAGTCTGGTGCGAAGCCAAGAGCGTCGACTACCTCGAAGGCTCCGGTCTTCTGACCCTCGATGCGGTCAGGGTTGACCGAGTTCACTAGGTGAACCGGGTAGTTCTCGGCAAGGTCGCGTGCAAGGTCTAGACAGTCGTCGAAGTTTCCCTTGACCTGAAGAATCTGTGCCTTGTGCGCAACTGCCTGGCTTAGCTTGCCCAGCGAAATCTTGCCCTTAGGAACTAGAACCACAGACTGAATGCCGGCAGCAGCAGCGTAGGCTGCAGCCGAAGCCGAGGTGTTTCCGGTAGACGCTGCGATTACAGCCTGGGCTCCGTGGCCAACTGCCTTCGAAACGGCCATGGTCATTCCGCGGTCCTTGAACGAACCGGTTGGGTTCATTCCCTCAACCTTTAGTAGAACGCGCTCGGCGCCAACCAACTTGGCAAGTGCAGGTGCCTCAACCAATGGGGTGCCACCCTCACCGAGGGTGATGATTGGGTTGTCGCTTGAGATGTCAAGACGATCGATGTATTCGCGGATAACTCCGCGCCACTGGTGAGCCATTAGATTCCTTCTACTCGGATTACTGAAGTAATAGATTCAACCGCGGCATTGGCGGCTAGAGCCTTGACCACTGACGACAACGAAGCCTCGGTCGCAACGTGGGTTCCTACCTCGAGGGTAGCGGTTGAGCGACGCTTGCCACCGTTTTGGCGCACCGACTGTTCGACGGTTTCGATCGAAACACCGTGATCGGCGAAGACGTTAGCGATCTTGGCCAGGATGCCCGGCTGGTCGGTAACCTCGAGGGTGATCTGGTATCGAGTGTATGCGCGGTCGATTGGCAGAATGGCCAAGTTGGCGTGCACCGAGTCGGCAAGACCTGGGCCACCCGCTACGTGACGCTTTGCGGCCGAAACCAAGTCGCCGAGTACGGCAGACGCGGTTTGAATACCACCGGCACCAGCACCATAGAACATCAGTGAACCGGCAGCCTCGGCCTCAACAAAGACGGCATTGAAGGCGCCGCGAACCGCACCAAGTGGGTGGTCGCGCTCGATAAGAGCAGGGTGAACGCGAACCGAAACTCCAGCCTCGCCGTTCTCGTCGGCGTCTACTCGCTCGGCGATGGCCAACAACTTGATGACATAACCATCGCGCTGGGCAGCAGCCATCTGCTCGGCGGTAACCTTGGTGATTCCCTCACGATAAACCTGGTCTAGCGGCACCTCGGTGTGAAAGGCCAGATTGGTAAGAATGGCGGCCTTCTGGGCGGCATCAAAAGCTTCGATGTCGGCGGTTGGGTCTGCTTCTGCATAGCCGAGCTCGGTGGCTTCGGCGAGCGCGTCGTTGAAGTTTGCACCGGTTGAATCCATGCGATCAAGGATGAAGTTGGTGGTGCCGTTCACGATTCCCATGATGCGGTTGACCTTGTCACCGGCAAGAGATTCGCGAAGCGGGCGGATGATCGGAATCGCACCGGCAACCGCAGCCTCGAAGTAAAGCTGCGCGCCTACCTGCTCGGCGGTGTCGAAAAGTTCGGTTCCGTGGGTTGCCAGAAGCGCCTTGTTTGCGGTGATGACATCCGAACCTGAGTTCAGTGCCTGAAGAATGTAGGTGCGGGCCGGCTCGATGCCACCCATAACCTCGATGACGATGTCGGCTCCAAGGATGAGGCTCTCGGCGTCGGTGGTTAGAAGCTCTGCTGGCACACCCTCGGCACGCTTCGAGTTCAGGTCACGAACCGCGATGCCAACCAGGTCAAGCTCGGCACCAACGCGGGCGGCAAGCTCACTCTTGTTTTCGATCAACAGGCGCGCCACCTGAGCACCGACTGAGCCGGCACCCAACAAGGCGATTCTGAGTGGACGATATTCGGTCACGGTTTAGCTCTTCTCATTCTTTGAAGCTTCGGCCTTGGTGGCCTGGTAGCGCACATCTCTGGTGAACAGGTCGGCTTCGGTCTCGCCACGGATGATGAGACGCGCCTCTCCCTTTCGAACCGAAACCACTGCTGGCTTGGTAAGGAAATTGTAGTTACTCGACAGCGAGTAGCAGTAGGCGCCGGTGGTGGCGACCGCGAGCAAGTCATTTGGTTGCACGTCTGCTGGCAGGTAGTCGTGGCGAACCACGATGTCACCCGACTCACAGTGCTTGCCAACTACGCGAGCAAGTGCCGGCTTCGCGGTGGTGCTTCGCGAAGCCAGGGTCACGTGGTACTCGGCTTCGTAAAGCGCTGGGCGTGCGTTGTCGCTCATACCGCCATCTACGGAAACATACTTGCGTACCGCTGGGGTTTCACCATCGGTCACCTTGACATCCTTGATGGTGCCGACGTTGTAAAGGGTGATGCCGGCAGGGCCAGCTATGTAGCGGCCAGGCTCGAACGCTAGCTTCGGCACGGCAATGCCAAGCGCTGCACACTGCTCGGCCACCACGGCGGTGATTGCGTCGGCAAAGTAACGAAGGTCAGGGGCCTTATCGGCAGGCTTGTAGTTCACGCCAAAGCCACCACCAAGGTTTAGCTCTGGGATGTCTCCCCCGGCCAACTGCTCGGCGTGCAGAGCGAGTAGTCGCTTGGTTGATTCGACAAAGCCGTCAACCGCAAAAATCTGGGAACCGATGTGCTGGTGGAAACCAAGGAACTTTAGGTGCGAGTGCGAACGAATCTTGGCAACCAGGGCCGGAGCATCCGCGATTGGGATACCGAACTTCTGGTCTTCGCGAGCGGTGGCTAAGAAGTCGTGCGTGTTGGCGTGAACTCCGGTGTTGATGCGCAAGCGCACTCCCTGGATGGTGTCCTGTGCTCCCGCAGTCGCGGCGATTCGTTCGATCTCGAGCTCGCTGTCGATCACGATTGCGCCGACTCCGGCACTAACCGCACGACCAATTTCACGAAGCGACTTGTTGTTTCCGTGCAAACCAATGCGTGCGGCTGGGATGCCTCCGGCAAGTGCCGCAGCGAGCTCGCCGCCGCTGGCTACGTCGATGTTCAGACCTAGCTCGTCGATCCAGCTGACAATCTCGGTGCTCAAGAAAGCCTTGCTTGCGTAGTAAACCTTTGCCTCGGTGCCGATCTTCTTGGCTGCATCGCCAAGGATGCTTCGTGCAGCGGTGGCGCGTGCGCGGAAGTCATCCTCGTCGATCACGTAAAGCGGCGTACCGAACTGGGTGGCAAGGTCGTTGACGGTGACGCCGGCAATCTCAACTTCACCGGTTGCGCGGCGAGTGGTGTGACGCGGCCAAACGCGCTCATCGAGAGCGTTTACATCACTTGGGTATTGCAGCCATTCGGGCGCTAGGTGGTTTGACATCGCTGCACCTACATTCTTTCTGGCGCGCTAACGCCGAGTAGGTCTAGACCGTTGCGAAGAACGACACCAGCTGCTTCGTTCAACCAGAGACGAGTGCGGTGGACAGATTCAACTTCGCCACCCGAGATCGGAGTCACGCGGCAGTTGTCATACCAGCGGTGGTAAGCGCCGGCTACTTCTTCTAGATAGCGAGCGATGCGGTGCGGCTCTTTGAGCTCGGCGGCCGAGGCCATGATTCGAGGCAGTTCGATCAGCTTGGCCAACAACTCTGACTCGGATGGGTGACTCAAAAGCTCTGGCTTGAACTCACTGTTGTCGACGCCGAGGCTGGCCGCGTTGATGGCAACCTGCTTGGTGCGAGCGTGAGCGTACTGCACGTAGAAGACCGGGTTGTCGTTGGTCTTCTTGGCCAACTGCTCAAGGTCGATGTCTAGGTTTGAGTTGATTGGCGAACGGGCTAGCGCATAGCGAGCAGCGTCAACGCCAACGGCACCAACTAGGTCCTCCATGGTGACCACGGTTCCGGCGCGCTTCGACATACGCACTGGCTCGCCGTTGCGAACCAGGTAAACCAACTGACCGATCATGATCTCAAGGTTTACGCCTGGCTCGTCGCCATAGGCGGCACAGAGGGCCATCATGCGAGGAACGTATCCGTGGTGATCGGCACCGAGCATGTAGATGCAACGGTCGAACCCGCGCGAACGCTTGTCTAGGTAGTAGGCCAGGTCACCCGCGATGTAGGCGGCTTCGCCATCACTCTTGATGATTACGCGGTCGCGGTCGTCGCCAAAGGTGGTCGAACGCAACCAGACGGCACCGTCGGCCTCGAAGATGTGGCCTAGCTCGCGCAGGCGCTCGATGGCACGCTCGACGGCCTTCGATTCGTAAAGCGAGTTCTCGTGGAAGTAGACATCGAAGTCAACGCCGAAGTCGTGCAGCGACTCACGAATCTCGTGGAACATCAACTCGACACCGGCTGAGCGGAAGATCTCTTGGGCCTCGGCCTCAGGCAAAGACAAAACATCGACAGCGGTCTCGTCGAGCACGCGCTTAGCGATCTCTTCGATGTAGGCGCCGGCGTAGCCATCTTCTGGGGTTTCTTCACCCTTGGCGGCTGCCATCAAAGAGCGCGCGAAGCGGTCAATCTGAGCACCGTGGTCATTGAAGTAATACTCGCGGGTTACCTCGGCACCCTGGGCCTGAAGGACTCTAGCCAGTGAGTCGCCGACAGCCGCCCAGCGGGTTCCACCGAGGTGAATCGGGCCGGTTGGGTTGGCAGAAACAAATTCAAGGTTTAGCTTGAGGCCAGCCAGGTCGGTTCCGCGACCGAAGGCTGCGCCAGCTTCGACGATGTTCTTCGCTGCCTCACCGGCAGCTGCCGCGCTGAGGGTGATGTTGATGAAGCCAGGGCCGGCGATGTCTACCTTGGCAACACCGTCCAATGATTCGAGCTCAGGTGCTAGGAGTTCAGCGAATGCACGAGGGTTCATTCCAAACTTGCCGCCGAGTTGCATGGCCGCATTGGTTGCCCAGTCGCCGTGTTCGCGGTTCTTAGGGCGTTCGATAACCACTTCGGTTGGCAAATCAGCCGCGCCGAGACGACCGCTAGTCTGCAGGGCCGCAAGGATGCGAACGATCGCGGCAGAGAGGTCTGCTGGAGTCAAGATATTGCCTAACCGGTGAGAAGAGGGTTCCCGCAATGGTTTGGCACGGCCAAACTCGTGGGGGTACCCCTAAATCATACCGAAAATGGCTAGATAGCGCCTGTTTATGCCTTTGGAATGAGACCGAGGACGGGGTCGGCAGTCACCGGAATCGGGTCACAAAGCTCACCGATGAACTCGCCATCAATCTCGTTGACGAAGGCGATTAGGTTCCAACCTCCATCGCGGTCCTGAACCAAACGCGATGCATAAAGGCTGGTGTCCGGAAACAGCGAGGCGTTCTCGAAGTTGATGTCTTCTAGGTCTTCACGTACTGGGATGCTGTAGACGCCGCCCACTTCTCCGGCGGCCTTTCGCTCTTCAGAGAGCCAGATCGGGCCGCAGCAGAAAAGAATGATTGGCACACCATCGACCAGTTCGTATTGGAAGACTTCGGTCTCGCCAAAGCCCTGATCCGGCTGCGATTTCGGAGGCTGCACCACCCAGTTGACTAGGTCGTCAGATTTCGCGATTGCCATCGCCGCAGCCTGTCGTGGATCGGTAGATTCCTTGAGTTCGGCCGTGGTCAGCATGGTCCAACCGGTTTCGCCGGCCATCTTGAAGACCCAAGGATCGCGGAACGGTTCATTCTTGAAACCACCCTGAAGGGTTTTATACCAGCGTGGGTCGGCAGCGACCACTGGCAGGTTCTCTACCTTGGTCCAGGTCATTAGGTCACTCGAAGTCGCGGCACAAACCGTCTGTCGCTGACCGGCATCCTCTCGGCTGGTGCCGGTATAGAACATGCGCCATTGGCCGTTATCTTCACGGATGACCGACCCGGTCCAGGTGGTCCAACTATCTGGGGCTGGAGACTCGTTCGGGGCGATTGCGTCCACCACCACGGTCCAGCTTTTGAGGTCTTTACTGATCGCGTGACCGACCGAGGTATTGCGGTGACGACGGTGCGGGTCGCCCAGTGCGCGACTGGCTTGAAGGTAGAAGGCGTGGTGGTTTTCACCATCGAACGCAAACCAAGAATCCCAAACCCATTGACCCGGTAGCTTTAGCGCCAAACCGCACCTCCATAGACAAATCCGAGCCTCCAGACTAATCGATGCCACTGTTAGGCTTAACGCAACCTAAGCCCCTATAGCTCAGGGGATCAGAGCATTGCCCTCCGAAGGCATGTGCGCAGGTTCGAATCCTGCTAGGGGCACATGTTTGGTATGGAATGGCTAAAGCCAGAAGCAATCATCACCTCGTTCGGCGCATTCGCGATGATCGGGGTGATGCTGATCGTATTTATCGAAACCGGTCTACTCGTCGGCTTCTTCTTGCCGGGCGATTCACTGCTGTTTGTGACCGGCCTGATGGTCGCCACCGGCGCGATTCAGATCCCCCTAGGTGGCCTCACCTTTACTGTGCCAATCTGGCTGGCCTGTACGTTGATTTCGCTTGCCGCTTGGTTGGGTGACCAGACCGGTTACCTGATCGGTCGCCGTGTTGGTCCTGCAATCTTCAACAAGCCAGAGTCGAAACTGTTCAGCCACGAAAACGTTGCTCGAACCAACTCATTCTTCGAACGCTATGGAGCTCGAGCCATCATCCTGGCGCACTTTGTGCCGGTAATGCGAACCTTCGTACCGGTGGCAGCCGGAGTTGGCGAGATGCCTTATCGCAAGTTCTTGCGCTACAACATCATCGGCGTGATCGGCTGGGGCACCGGCGTAACTTTGCTTGGATTCTTCCTCGGCAAGATTCCGTTTGTTGCCGCCCATGTCGAATACTTCACAATCGGCTTCGTGATCGTTTCGACCATTCCGATTGCACTCGAGGTCTTGAAGGCTCGTCGCGAACACAAGCGCGACCAACTACTCGGTCAGTAAAGCGCCGCCACTTGCGGCATAGCCGGATTACTCTGCTATTGCGTTGAGGTAGCTAGCCAATTGTTCTAGCGCCAAAGCTCGGTGGCTCATCGAGTTTTTAACCTCGGGCTCTAGCTCGGCAGCCGTCACTTCAAAACCCTCTGGGATGAAGACCGGGTCATAGCCAAAACCGTGTTCACCGTGTTCTTCAGTGGCAACGCGCCCAGGCCAAATTCCGGTGAAGCTAGCCTCACCATCCGGGCCGACCAGCGCGATTGTGCACACAAAGGCAGCACCACGGTTTTCTGCGGCAACATCCGACAACTGCGCTAATAGCAACTGGCGATTTGCGACGTTGTCGCGCCCTCCAGCCCAGCGAGCACTGAAGATTCCGGGTGATCCACCCAAGATTTCGACCGCGATTCCAGAATCATCGGCAATCGATGTGACGCCAGTGTGCGCAAATGCAGCTCGTGCTTTGATGAGCGCATTCTCGAGGTAACTGGTGCCGTCTTCAACCGGCTCGGGGCCGTCGTAACCAACCAGTTCAAGACCTTCAACCGCAGAACCAAGGATGGCGCCCAGCTCGGTTACCTTGTGGGCGTTGTGGGTTGCGAGGACCAGCTTCATTAGTTGGCTGCCTCGGCCAAAATCGCCTGCTGAATCTTGGTCAGTTCTGAGGTTCCTTTCAAGGCAATGTCTAGCAGCGCGTTGAGCTCGTCACGGTCGAACGGAACACCTTCGGCGGTGCCCTGAACTTCAACAAACTTTCCGCTGCCGGTGACGACAACGTTCATGTCGGTTTCGGCTCGAACATCCTCGCTGTAGGCCAGGTCAAGGAATGGAACGCCGTCGATGATGCCCACCGAAATGGCGGCAACACTGTCGCTCAGTGGCTTAGATTTTTGGGCGATGAACTTGTTCTTCTTGCCCCACTCGATGGCATCAGCCAGCGCGATGAAGGCGCCGGTGATGGCTGCGGTTCGGGTTCCGCCATCTGCTTGAAGAACGTCACAGTCGATGACGATCGTGTTTTCACCGAGTTCACGAACATCGACAACCGCGCGAAGGCTTCGGCCAATCAGTCGAGAGATCTCGTGCGTACGTCCGCCGATTTTGCCCTTGACGGCTTCGCGATCGTTACGGGTGTGGGTTGCGCGAGGAAGCATGGCATACTCTGCGGTTACCCAGCCCTCCCCCTTGCCAACCTTCCAACGCGGAACGCCATTGGTGAACGATGCGGTACACAAAACCTTGGTTCCGCCGAATGAAATCAGCGCAGACCCCTCGGCATGCTCGCTCCAGCCTCGCTCAACGGTAACGGTGCGTAGTTGGTCTGCGGTTCTGCCATCGGCACGAAGGGTCATGATTCTCCTATTTGATAAAAACTAGTTAGCCAAGTGTTCGACGGCGGCCACTTCAGGGCCCAAGAATCGTCGAGCCAGCTTGCCAAAGGCGGCAGCGTCGCCGGTTGACTGAAAACGCAGGGTCGGAGCGCTAGCGGCAGTGCGAAGTAGGTCATGTGCAACTAGGTTGCGGTAGACATCCTTGGCGGTTTCTTCTGCGCTAGAGACGAGGGTCACATCCTCGCCCATCACATAAGCGATGGCACCGGTTAGCAGCGGGTAGTGGGTGCAGCCCAGCACCAGGGTGTCTACGCCGGCATCTCGAATCGGCCCCAGGTAGGTTTCTGCAGCCGCTAGAAGTTCAGGTCCCGAGGTGACACCGCGTTCGACAAACTCGACAAAGCTTGGGCAGGCGGCGCTGTGGATTTCAAGGTCTACGGCTGCGGCAAATGCGTCATCGTATGCCTTTGAATTGATGGTCGCGTTGGTGCCGATCACCCCGACCTTGCGGTTTCGGGTCGAAGCTACAGCACGGCGAACTGCCGGCTGGATTACCTCAACCACCGGGATGCCACGACCCTCGGTGTAGCGCTCGCGTGCGTCACGAAGAACCGCTGCTGAAGCCGAGTTACAGGCAATGACCAGAAGTTTCACGCCCTCATCGACCAGACGATCCATGACCTTTAGCGCGAGTTCACGCACTTCTGGGATGCTCTTTGGGCCGTAAGGCGTATTGGCAGTATCTCCAACGTAAATGATCGATTCGTTAGGCAACTGGTCAATGATGGCTCGGGCAACGGTTAGGCCGCCAACGCCTGAGTCAAAAATACCGATCGGTGCATCATTCACAAGGATGAGTCTACCTTCGGCCTATTTCTCTGGGTTGGAACTCTTTGGATCTTCGGGACGCAAGCCGTCGTAAATGTCTTTGCAAGTTGGGCAGATTGGAAACTTTTCAGGGTCGCGACCCGGAACCCAAACCTTGCCGCAGAGAGCGATCACCGGGGTGCCGAGCACCGCAGATTCGACGATCTTTTCTTTACGCACATAATGCGAGTTGCGCTCATGGTCGCCCGGGTCGACGTTTTGAACCTGCTCTTCGAGCAGGGTCGAGCCAGCGGTTTGACCGCCGATGCCGTCTAGACCGAAATCATGCATGAGTTGCTCCTTGTTACTGGTTTCCAGCGTCACCCAAGACTACCTGCAAGGTCATCTTGTTGCCATCGCGAAGCAGTTCGAGAGACGCATTGGAACCGGCTTTTTCTTGACGCACTGCTGCCGTGAGTTCGCTCGCCGAGGTGATCGCAACGCCGTTGAAAGACGTGATGATGTCGTCAACCTTGACTCCACCCTTTTCGGCTGCGCCACCCGAGGTTAGCTTGAGTACCTTGGCGCCAACGGTGAAGCTTGCGTTCGCAGTTGAGTTGGTGGCGTCAGAAACCATGGCACCGAGTAGTGCGTGGCTTGCATGGCCAGACTTCATGATTTCGTCCGCAATTCGCTTGGCGACATTTGAAGGAATGGCGAAGCCGACGCCGATGCTTCCGCCGGTGCCTCCGGCGTTGGCGATTGCAACGTTGATTCCGATTAGCTGACCCTGCTCATTGAGCAAAGCGCCGCCTGAGTTGCCAGGGTTGATGGCCGCATCGGTCTGAATCACACGAAGGTTCACCGAAGCGCCCGAGCCGTTATAGAACTGAAGACCGCCGCCGTTCGAGTTATCCGGTGCGGCCGCAGAGGCCACCTGGATCGTTCGGTTCAACGCCGAAACGATGCCCTTGGTGACGGTGTTCGACAAACCAAGCGGTGCACCGATCGCGACGGTGGCATCGCCAACATTTAACTTATTTGAGTCGGCAAAGACAATCGGAGTGAATTGAACCGGGGCAGAGACCTTGATAACCGCGAGGTCATTGGTTGGATCTGTGCCGACCACGGTTCCCGGGTAAATGTGACCATCAAAGGTCTTGACCTCGATCTTTACCGATGCGGTTTCACCATCGAGTGTCACGACGTGGGTATTGGTAAGCAGGTAGCCATCCGTGGTCAAGAAAACGCCAGAGCCATTGCCACCACCGGCAACGCTTGAGACCGACACGGTTGCGACTGAGGGTGAGGCTGCCGCAGCGGCAGCGGTAACCCAAGAGACGCTGTCACTGTTATTGACGATTACCGGAGCCGGTCTAGTCCAGTAGTTGAAAACACCGATGCCGACACCGGCACCCACCGCCGCACCGATGGAAGCGCCAATCACCAGGATCGCGGTTCCGGTCAAGAACGTTGCTTTTTTGGCCAGGCGCTGCCAAATGGTTTGCTTCACAGGCTGAGCAAAACCTTGAACAGGCGAGGTTTCAAACAAGAACTGGCGGTTGTAATCAGACACTTCGAACCTTTCAAACTTGGCTGTGCAATGAGCATTACAAGCAAGTCTGACCAGTCTATGAAAATAACCTGAAAGTTCTCTGAGCGTTAGCCGCTACACCCGAATGCGTTCTCTCGCCCGCTGCAGTTCTTAGCAACCAGCAGCACGCGATTCGGCGACCCCGAAATAGGAACTTCGGCAGATTCTGGCGCCTGGCCAACGCTAATCTCGATTGAATCCCGAACGACAATCGTTCCGCTTTCCTGCCATTTGACCTCCCCTGCGAAGCGATACTCGGCGAGATACGAGACCTTGACGGACAGAAGATATTTACCGCTTCGCTCGTAAGAGTGCCTGACCTCAGAACCGAGCGCACCCGCTCCATCGCCGAAAACCCAGCTGTTTTCGGTCGGTGTAAACCTCACCTCCGCTTCGCGTCCGAGCAAGTCGGCAGTTCGAAAGTGCATGACAGCACTCACCTGAATGAGCATGGCCTCGCCTGTTTCTGGATTTTGGTTACTGGTTTTGATCTGAACCGGGGCCGGTGTGAATCTTGCTTGCGCATTCGAAACCTTGGTGGTGACTAGCGACTTTGGCGTCGCCTTAGGCGTGGGCTTAGGGGTCGATTTTGGAGCCGGCTTGGGCGTCACTTTCGGAATCGTTTTGACCGTCGGCTTTGGGGTCACCTTCGGAATCGTCTTAGGGGCAGATCGCGTTACCGGAGCAGGCTTGGCCGGAGCAGGCTTGGCCGGAGCAGGCTTGGCCGGAGCAGGCTTGGCCGGCGGGGCCGGTTTTGCCTTTGCTTTCGTCACCGCGGTCGCCTTAGCGCAGACGGTAATGGCGGTGTCATCGGCCTGAGAAGCATGACTAAAGTTCGACGAACCAGAAACCGTGCAAGCCCAAGACTTTGTGGCTGTGAAGGGATACATGACCAGCAGCAATGCTGCGCCAGTTAGGGCTAGAAATCGAGTGGGATTGTGCCATTTCATGTGAGAAAGATAGGGGGCAAAAGGTTAGCTCGGCCCGACTTATGCACAAAAGAAAAATCCGGCCCCTAAGGACCGGATTTCTTTCACCGCATGCGATGTGTTTCTAGTTGCGGGGGCAGGATTTGAACCTACGACCTCCGGGTTATGAGCCCGGCGAGCTACCGAACTGCTCCACCCCGCGGCGAAGTTCCAAGTGTACCCCGCGGCGAAGTTCCAAGTGTAGCACGGATCTTGCTCTGAAGCGAACTACTTGCTTGCTGCGAGGGCTGCATCCAAGGCCGCCTTTAGGGCCTTATCTGCCTTGCCATAGGCCGTCCAGTCACCAGCCGCCATTGCCTGATCTTTGTCGATCATGGCCTGACGAGCCTTTGCCAGAGCAGCTTTCAGCGCTGCACTTGCGGTGCCAGCATCTCCCGGCTTCGAAGGAGTGACGACCGAAGGAGTATCTCCTGCTACAGCACCAGAATTACCACCGAACAGCGAGTCAAGTGCCGCAGTCAAAGTGTCTTCGAAGGCGATTTTGTCGCCGAAGGCAACCAAAACCTTCTTGAGCAATGGGTAACTAGTTTCGCCGGTCGACTTGATGTAAACCGGTTGAACGTAGAGCAAACCACCGCCGACCGGAAGGGTCAACAGGTTGCCGTTCAGAACCGTGGTCGAACCCTGGCGAAGAATGTTCAGCAATCGCGAAACATCTGAGTCGGCGTTGAAGTTGTTCTGAACCAAACCAGGGCCAGGCACGTTCAGGGCCTTAGGCAGGGTTAGCAGTCGAAGCTTGCCGTAGTTTGGCGAGACCTTTCCGGTCACTGCTCCGGCATCCGAGTCGGCTACCAAGTAACCGCGAAGCACATTTCGACTCGATTCACCGGTCGACTTCGGGATGAATGTCGAGTAAATCGAGAACGCCGGCGCATCCGTGCCCGGCACCTGCATGGTGAGGTAATACGGAGGCTGAAGTTTTCCGGTGCTGGTGGTCGTGGTTCCGACCGGGTCATTCGGAGTCATCCATGCGTCTTGCTGTGAGTAGAAAGAACCCGAGTCGGTGACGTGATAGCTGCCGAGGATGGCACGCTGCATCTTGAACAGGTCGGCCGGGTAACGAACGTGGCTCATCAGTTCACCCGACATCTCGCTAATCGGGCGCAGGGTTCCCGGGTAAACCTTCGCCCAGGTGGCCAAGATTGGGTCCTTGGTGTCCCAAGCGTAAAGCTTCACCGCACCCGAGTAAGCATCGACGGTTGCCTTCACCGAATTGCGGATGTAGTTGATTGAACCGCGGTTGAAAGCAGAACTGGTCGAGGTGTCGGCGATCGATTGGCTGAAGTTCTCGGCGCGAGAATACGGGTAGCTCGATGAGGTCGTGTAGCCGTCGATGATCCACTCAACCTTGCCATCGACAATCGCAGGATAGGCATCACTGTCGAGGGTCAGGTAAGGCGCAACAGCCTTGACTCGGTCAATTGGGTTTCGGTTGTAAAGGATCTGTGACTTGTTGTTCACTGCATCTGACAACAGAATCTGCTCGCTCTGGAACTTGATGGCATAGGCCAAACGAGTCATCACGTTGTCGAGGGCAGGGCCGCCCTTGCCGGTGAAGGTTGTGTAGGTCTGGTCGGCTTCGTTATTACCCGCCGAGTAGTCAAACTCACGAGGCTTGGCCGAGGCATCCGAACCAACGATCGAATAGGTTGGCGAGTTTTCACCGAAATAGATTCGTGGTTCGTACTTGCCAAGCGACCCGGATGAAGGGATTCCCGACTGAAGGAACACCGGCTGACCATCCGAACTGGCCTGGTTGCCATAAGCAGCAACCACACCATAGCCGTGGGTGTAAACGATCTTGTCGTTGTACCAAGATCGAGCGTTTCCGAGACCCGCCTGGTTCAGTTCGCGCACGGCGATGACGGTGTCTTGGGTTTTGCCGTTTAGGGCATAGCGGTCGACATCCAGGTGGTTTTCGAAGTTGTAGTACTGCTGGAACTGCTCGAGCTGACGGAACGAGGCGCTAACCAGAGTGGGGTCGATGATGCGAATGTTCGCAGTCGTCTCGGCGTCGGCGCGTAGGGCTCCGGCAGTGGTGTCGGTCTTTGCCTGGTAGTCCTGATTCTCAACGGCATCCAAGCCATAAGCCTTGCGAGTAGCCTCGATGTTGCGGTCGATGTAGACGGATTCGAGGGTTCGTTCATTTGGCAGAACCTGGAAGGTCTGAACGATCCAAGGGTAGACACCGCCAAGGATGATTGAGCTAACCACCATCAGGGCAGTTGCCATGATCGAGAAACGCCACTGACCCACGATGGCCGTGACCAAGAAGAGAACGGCAACTAGCGCAGCGATCATGGCAAGGATTTGGAATCCGGGAATCACAGCATTCACATCGGCATAAGTCGCTCCGGTGTAAAGCCCAGAAGCATTGGTCATGGTCTTGTACTGGTCTAGCCAGAGGCTCACGCCCTGAATCAGCAGGTAAAGCGCCGCCATGATTGAAACCTGAACGCGTGCCGCCTTGGTAATCGTCGACTTGCGGCCGTTGAAGCGAATACCGCCGAATACGGTGTGCACGAACGCGGCCAACAGACCAGAGATCAAGATTGTGGCCGAGGCGAAGGTCACCACCGAAGTAAGGAACGGTAGGTCAAAGAAGTAGAACGAGATGTCTAGTTTGAACTGAGGGTCGACTTCACCGGCGTAAGTGCGGTTCAGCCAAGCCAGAACGGTATCCCACTTAGATGTGGCTGCAACACCACCAAAAATACCGAGCAGAATCGGAAGCCCTATCATGACGCCCTTGCGGAGCTGCTCAATGAGTTCACGGTAGACACCGAATGGGTCGCCACTATCGGCAAACTTTAGGTAAATCGGGCGGCTTCGATAAGCCAGCGAAAGACTGAGCCCCGAGATGCCGCCAAGGATGAGTGCAGCAACCAGGAACAGAGCGACCTGAGCAGCAATCTTGGTCACAAAAACGCTAGAAAAGCCCAGCTGGTCGAACCAAAGAAAGTCGGTCAAGACGCTCGCGTAGCCGGCAAAGGCAACACCGGCCAGGATGACGATTAGCACCGATAGGCGGAACGGTGAAATGCGGCGGCGTGAAGTGTTTACGTTGGTCATTTTGTCCTCGGTTACTTAGCGGAGCAGGTAGGTAGGGTTTCAGGTTTGGTGCCGGTCGCAATCTTTTCGAGATCAGCCTTGGCTTCGCTCAAGGTGCTGACCTTTACCACGGTTAGACCTGAAGGAACTTGGCCTACGACCTCGTCGCAGTTCGAATCTGGGGCTAGGAAGATTGTCGCTCCGGCACGAGCAGCGCCAAAGAGCTTGTGTCTAATGCCTCCGATTGGGCCAACATTTCCGGCTGGGTCAATCGTGCCGGTTCCGGCGATGTGCTTTCCGCCGGTGAGGCTACCCGGAGTGAGGCGATCGATGATGCCGAGGGCAAACATCATTCCGCCGCTTGGGCCACCGACATCGCCGAGTTCGAGTTTGACCTTGACCGGAAAGTCGTATTTGTAGCCAGCCAGGATGCCGAGTCGATACTTGCCATCTTTGTCTTTGAGTGCAGTGATGGTCTCGACTGCCTTGGCGCCGTTGCGCAGAACCTCAACCTTCAATGGGCCGAGCAGGGCCTGCTTATTAATGACGGTGCGCATTTGGTCGATATCTTTGACGTCGATGCCATTGATCTTGATCACGAAATCGGCAGCCACGAGCTTGCCCGAAGATGCTCCGCCCTTAGTTACTTCACTCACATAGACGTGCCATGGAACCGTGTAACCGAGCTTGGTTAGGGCGGCGGCGATGGCATCCTGCTGAGATTCCTCCATCATGGCCGTCGATTCGGCATTGACTTGCGAGGTGCTGACATTGGCCGGGAACATCACATCCAGCGGAACGACTGCCTGAGCCGGATCTAGCCAGGCCATCGCTAACTCTGCCCAACTCGGGGTGTCTTCACGGTTGCCCGCGACACTCACGGTGAGCACATCCAAGCGACCGGTAGTTGGGTACGACTTGGCGTCTGCGATCGTGATTACCTGCGTGCCATTGTCTTTGCCGAGCACGTCAAACACTGGGCCAGGGCGCTCGATCACGTATGGAGTTGGCAGAAAGACGAGCGCAAAAAGGCAGCCCATAAACAGGGCCAGAAAACCTATGCCCGTGAGCTTGCGAGTGCGAGATTTAGTAGACATCGAGTTAAGCCTAAGACTCTGGCCGATTTGCACCATAAAACTTGGTCAAGAGGCGCAACGCTTACGGCGAACAAGGCCCAAATATTGGCAGCGATTCAGCCTCTTCTCAGCAATCAAGGTCTAGCGTTGGTTTCATGAACCCGGAAGACTTCGAGAAGTTTCTGAAAGATTTTATGGCTGGCAAGGGCGGCGATGCAGCCGAACTGGCCAAGGCCGCTGGCCTACCTAACGACCCGGCCCTCATCGCCAAGCTGGTCGAACAGCTTCAGGCTGCCTTGGGTGGGCAAGACAACGAAGATGGCTCGGTCAACTGGAAGTTAGCGACCGACCAAGCCAAGGCTATTGCTCGCGAGGGTGCGGTTTCAGTGAGCGAAGGTTCACGCAAGTCGATTCGCGATGCTCTCTCAATTGGCACGCTGTGGCTTGACCAGGCCACCTCGATGCCTGGCCTGAATAATGAGCCGAAGCTCTTGACCCGTGAGCTTTGGGTTGCCGACGCGATGCCACTTTTTGAAGCACTCTCGGCGCCGGTGGCCAATCGCATGAGCGAAGCCCTAGCTCAGAATCTTCGTGACAACGCTCCCGAAGAGCTCTCTGCCATTCTCGGCAATGCCGGCGGACTGATGCGCTCGGCTGGTGGCGCGCTCTTTGCCATGCAACTCGGCCAGGCGCTCGGCAAGTTGTCTGCCGAAGTCATCTCTGGCGGAGATATCGGATTGCCGATTTTTCAGGATCAGCGAATCGCACTGGTTCCGCAGAACCTTGAGGCACTAATCGCCGGACTCGAGCTCGAAACCGATCAGGCTTACATCTACCTTGGCATCCGAGAAATGGCTCACACTCGCTTGTTCAAACACAGCAAATGGTTGCGTGACTCGATTGTCGGGCAGATCACCAACTATGCGAGCGGAATCAAGATCGACAACGATCGCATCAACGAAATTGCCGAAGATTTCAGCGCAACCAACCCGGATGAGTTGAAAAAGGCTCTCGAAACCGGTGCCTTTATTGCCCCACGATCTGAAGAGCAGCAGTTGGCACTCGATCGAATCGAGACGATGCTTGCCCTCATCGAAGGTTGGGTCGACGTGGTCACCGAAGAAGCCACCAAACTGCTGCCTAAAGCAAACGCCATCTCTGAAGCAGTCCGCAGACGACGCGCCACCGGTGGCCCAGCCGAACAGACCTTTGGCACAATCGTCGGGCTAGAACTTCGACCACGTCGCATGCGCGAAGCCGCCGAAATGTGGCGTCGAATCGGAGCCGCAGTGGGTATCGAAAAACGCGATGCGCTGTGGGATCACCCCGACCTGCTTCCACGTGAAGACGACATCCTGGATGCGTCTGGCATCATCAACAAGCTCAGTGGCGAAAACGCAGGAGGAGACGAACTCGACCAAGCACTAAGGGACCTGCTGGGCGAATAGTTTGGGGATAACTAGAGCAAGCAAAAAATAACTTTGCTTCACTCTGGGAATGCTACGAATCAACCCAAACCAAGTCGCCCTGTGGCGTGATCTCGAGAGCCTTCAGATTGGCTCCGGCGACCGAAAGGTTGTCTTCAATTCGCTAAGCCCCGCTCAAGAAAGACTCATCGGAGCGCTTTACCGTGGCATAGCCGACAAACATCTGCCAAACCTTCTGGATGACCTAGGCGTCGATCAGGTGGAAGGCCACGAACTGGTCGAGGCACTCAGCCCGCTGCTGCTCAAGGATTCGCGACCAACCACCGAACCACTGACAGAGGATTTCGTTGCCGGCGCCTTTGCCGAAATCATCCGAGCCAGCCTGATGACAGCCGTTGACGGAGCCAATGTGTTGATGGAAAGAAAGTTTCGAACGGTTCACGTCGATGATTTATCGGCAACCGGCTTGGCAATCACGCTTGGTTTGGCGGCGGCTGGCGTGGGGCGCTTGGTGACGCACGATCAGAGCGTCGTCGAAGCGAAAGATCTTGGGCCAAACGCCTATCCGAGCCAGCTTCTGGGCAAGTCAAAGCTTCTAGCCGTAAAAGCTCTTTTGGCCGGTTCGCCGAATCAAATGCGGGTCGTGGCTGGGCACCTGCTTACGCCTAGAAATCTCGAGGCGATCGATTGCGCCGCCATAATCGCACACAACGCAATCGAACCGCGGCGTTATGTTCAGTGGCTAAATCGCGACGTGCCGCACCTAGCGGTTACCTTCGAAACCGAGACCGCATCGGTGAGCCCACTAGTTGTGCCCGGGCGCGGCGCTTGCCTTTACTGCCTCGAACAAGCCCGCATCGATGAAGATTCGAGCTGGCCGGTATTGGCTAGTCAGTTGGTAAACAGCGAAAGTCGCTTGGATGATTCGGCAAGTCGGTTGTTTTGCGCGGGTCTTTCGGTTCAAAAGATTCTCGGTCATCTAGATGACATCGGCGGTTTTTCACAAACCGATAAAGAAAGAGTCGGTTATCAGTTACACCTGGCCAGCGGAGCGGTTACCGAGTTTCGATGGGCAGAACACGATTCATGCTCGTGCCGGCACGCTAACTAACCTCGCGCGAGCAGTTGATTGAAGAATCGAGATGGCTCTCGGTCTCTCGTTGAAGTGGCATCGCGTTTGGCCCAGGTGAGGGTGATCTCACTCTTGGCACGAGTGATGCCCACATACATCAGCCGTTTTTCTTCGCGAAGTTCGGCCTCGGTGGTCGCGTAGGTGATCGGAAGATAACCTTCGGTCAAACCGATCATATGCACAATCTCCCACTCGAGGCCCTTAGCCGCGTGAATGGTTGAAAGGGTTACGGCAGCCTTGATCGGCTCATGTTGTGACCGCTGACGCTCGTCGAGTTCGACCGCAAAATCTGCAATCGTGGCCTCGGCTGGCAGCTCATCCGTGATTGCCAGAAGCGAGTTGAGCGACTCCCATTTTTCACGAAGCAATCCAGCCTCAGTCGGAGGCTGAGTTGACCAGCCAAGCGACCGGCAGATTTCTGAGACTGCCTGGAATACTGGCTTGTCACTCGGTGAAGCGGCCTCGGCTCGGATAGCGCGAATCGCAGCCTGAATCTCGACGCGATTGAAGAATCGCTCGCCACCACGAACCTGATAGTCGACGCCAGCCTGCGCCAATGCGTTTTCGATTGCTTCTGACTGGCCGTTGACTCGATAAAGCACAGCGATTTCGCTGGCCTTGACACCCTGGTCGATCTTGTTCTTGATGGCTGCGGCTACGGCCGAGCATTCATCCTGGATGGTGGCGAAGGCAATGGTTCTCGGAGCTAGGCCGACCGCACCCTGCGACTGCAACGGCTCAACGAAACCCGTCTCTTCGGTTAGACGATTGGCGAAGTTCACGATCTGCTGGGTCGATCGGTAATTTCGCGTGAGCTGAATCACGTTGGCGTCTGGGTAGGTCTTGGCAAAGTTCTGCAAATAGCTGCTGCTCGCGCCGGTGAAAGAGTAAATCGTCTGGTTCGGGTCACCGACCACGCAGAGTTCACTTCGCTCCCCCAACCAAGCATCCAGCAATGCGTGCTGCAACGGCGAAATGTCCTGGTACTCGTCGACGGTGAAGAAACGGTACTGCTGGTGCACGTGTGCCAGAGCACGCGGCTCGGCGCGCAACATTCCGAGGGTGAGCACCAAGACGTCTTCCCAGTCGATTCTCTGGGCCTTGATTTTGGCGTCCTCATAAGCCTGCTGGAGCTCTACGTTTTTAGCCGGGCTGAGCCCTGCGACCTTTGGTCGGTTGACGGCTAGGGCTGCGTACTCATCCATGCTGAGCAGTGAAAACTTGCGCCATTCGATTTCTGAGGCCAACTCGCGCACACCGCCGGTGTCTAGGCGAATACTTTGCGCCTCGGCAACCTTGGCGATCAACGAAGCCTTAGATTCGAGAACCGTTGGAGCGGGTACCCCGGCGAACTGAGGCCAAAAATAGTCGAGTTGCGCTAGCGCTGCCGCGTGGAAGGTCTTTACCGAAACGGCTCCGATGCCGAGTTGACGAAGGCGGGCTCGCAGCTCACCGGCTGATCGGTTGGTATAGGTCAGGGCAAGCACGCGATTGGCGGCAAAGTAACCCTTGGCAATTCCATAGGCGATGCGGTGTGTCACCGTGCGGGTCTTACCGGTGCCAGCTCCCGCGAGAATGCAGGTCGGCCCGACCAAGGAGCGTGCTGCCTCTTGCTGTTCTGGGTCGAGATTATCGAGCAGTAGTTCAGGATCCAATTGGACCCCCGTACCAGTGTTCAATCAGCGCGCCGGCTATCGAAAGCTTCCCCGGCAACAGCAACTTGCCTGCCTCGGCCGCGATTTCTTCACGACTGAACCAGCGGAGTTTCTCGATTTCGACACCGTCTGGATTCAACGGCAGGTCAGCGTGAGCCGGGTCAACCTTGGCGGTGAACCCGACCATGAGCGAGTAAGGAAAAGGCCAGGCCTGACTTCCGAGATACTCGGGTGCGATTACTCGAACGCCCGATTCTTCGAAGACCTCGCGTTGCACGGCAGCGGCCAAAGACTCGCCTGGCTCAACAAAACCGGCCAAGATCGACCAGCGGTTTTCTTCCCACACGCCCTGAGATCCGAGCAAAATTCGATCTTGTTGATCGACAACGCTGACGATGATTGCCGGATCGGTTCGCGGAAAAATCTGGTGCCCATCGAGCACACACTTGCGTACCCAGCCGGCTTCTTCGACCACGGTAGCCTGGCCACATCGCGGGCAGTACAGGTGGGTTTCATGCCAGTTTGCCAATGCCAACGCCTCGGCATAGAGACCGGCATCACGAGCGCTCAAGCCCGCACCGGTTCGGCGTAGACCGTGCCAAGCATCCGGGTCAGACTCAAGCGCGTTGGCAGCTGCGGCGTCTAGAACGGCAAGGATGATCTTGGTGCCGGCCCGAACCTCGCCCTGCTCTTCAACGGTGAAACCGAGGTAGGCCTCTCGCTCGATGTTGTTTGCTGCGCGGAGTTCGGCCAAGTCGCTTACGGTCAAAAGTCGGAGCGCTGGGGTCGGCGCATCGACAGGGCCATCGAGCAAGGTTTTGCCATCGGAAAGAACCAGAATGCGAGCAGTGTCATCCCGCCAAAGGGCATTCAGAATATCAGGGATGCTTCGGGAAACGTTGTCGCGGTCGACTGCAGAGCGTGCCAGCGGAAGACTGAGCGGTTCGTGCATCTGGTCTTCCTTCGTTGAGGGCGTGGCGGTGCAGTGCGATTGGCCAGTTTTTGTCTACCCTGAAATACATGGCCAAATCTCCCTTGATTTTAGCTGCGCTAGCTAAGGACGCTGTTCGTCACCTCGATTTCGTTCAGGTCAAGAGCTTGAACGCAGGCGCCGACGGCGCATTTGACACCGCCCTGCTAACCGCAACCACAGGCGAACACTACGTGGTGCGCATCGCCAACACCCAATCAGCTGGAACCGAGCAAGAGGTCGAGCTTCAGGCACTTCGCGCGCTGGGCAACGAGGGCCGTGCCGCACTTCCGTTCAAAATCACCAGCCTGATCGGTGAGACCAAGGATGACAAGGGTGCTCGCGCCCTCATTTTCGACTTCGTTTACGGAAGTCCGGTTGACGTCGGAACCGTTAGCGGAGATTCCGACCTTGCCCGCAACATCGGTCTGGCCATCGCTGCGATTCACAAGTTGCCACTGACCACCGTCGAGAACGCGCACCTGCCAGAGTTTCAGCCAGAGGACATTTTGAAGGCCCGCACCGCGGAGCTGGACCGCTTCGCCGCTACCGGCAAGGTGCCACCGATTTTGCTTTCGCGCTGGGAGGCAGTTCTCGAAGACCCGAGCTTGTTCCGCTTCCAGCCAACTGTGGTTCACGGCGCACTCAACGGTGACACCGTGCTTGAGGAAGATGGCCGCCAGGTGGCCGGCATCCTTGCCTGGAGCAGCCTAAAGATCAGCGACCCGGCCGAAGACCTTTCTTGGATTTTGGGCTCTGAGAATGACCCTTTTGCTGACGCCGTTCTAGCCGCATACACCGCGAACCGTCCGGGCGTCGACTCATCGATTCGTCAGCGCGCGGTGCTTTACAGCGAATACGAGCGCGCACGCTGGCTGATGCACGGCGTGAACAAGGGCGACCAGTCCATCATTGACGATGCAGTCGAGATGCTAGACACCTTGGCCCAGGATGTAGAGGCCGGCGTAATCGGCCGCTTGACCGCCGCTCCAATCGCGCCAATCATCGCCGAGCCAATCATCGAAGAGTATGCGGAAACCTTCGTCGCGATCGAGAACGATGATGAGTTTGAAATCATCGAAATCACCGAGACCGTAACCGCTGCTGCCGACGAAGAAGTTTCACTCGAGACCGCTCCAATCGATGTAATCGCTGAAGATGCCGAGCTCGACGAGATTGCCGATGAAGAAACCCAGGATGCCCGCTCAGGCTACGTGGATGACAAGACCCGCCCAATCGAACTTCCTGAAAAGTCAGACAACGAACTCTTTTAGTTCGAAATCGTCTTTCGCCATAGCTCGAGCAACTCTTGCTCGTTCAGCAATATCTGCGGCTTGACCTCGACATCGTCGGCTACGAAATAGAAACTCGCTTCGACTCGTTCGATTGGAATGCCGCTGAAGCGAGAGTAGGCCATCCGATAGAGCGCCAACTGCAGCGCTCGTAGCTCTTCATCCTTGGCATCTTTCGGTTTCTTGCCGGTCTTCCAGTCGATGATTTCAACGCCGCTTTCGGTTGCAAAAACCGCATCAAGTTTGCAGATGAAGGTGTTGCCCTCAATGGTCAGTTGAATCTCCCGCTCAATCTCGAGCGGCTCTAGAGACGCCCAGCGAGAGGCTTCGAAGTTGGCCTGAAGTTGCTTGATCGATTCGAGATCAAATTCCGTTGGCAGCGAATCTGCAGAATCGAGGTCTTCGGCCAGGTGCTCTTGCCCGAATCGAGCTTCAACCCAAGAGTGAAACAGGGTTCCGTTTCGAGTTTGCTTATAGGGCTTCTGCGGCATTGGGCGGCGATATCGTTCGGCCAAACCAGAAAGGTCTGCCACGAAATCTTTGAATCGCGAAGCCGGAACGCGCACCGGCAATTCGATTACCTGGTTTGAGGCTAACGACTCGTCGCGCTCGGCGAGGAGCAGGTCGATGTCTGCCTGCACTTTGTCGCCAAACACCAAGCCGGCGTGCAAGTCTTCTATTTGTTCAATCGCCGAGAGAGTTCGCTCGCGCGCAGCCTCGACCACCGAACGGTGACGTTCCCCCAGTGGATCTAGGGGCCAACTCTCAAACTTCAACGCCGCTTCAAGCGGATTCTCGTCTTGCTCGAGTTCTGGAAGAGAAACATCCTTCAAGACCTCAAGTTCGAGGGCGGTCAGCAGGAATCTGGATGCTTCGCGTGGTTTCTTATTACCGGGCTTCCAATAAGACCCGCTCAGTAGCAGCTCAGACTTAGGCCTAGTAACGGCAACGTAGACGAGTCGGTATTCCTCGAGCAACTGGTGTGCTTTAGCCGCCCGCTTGAATTCTTCGTGGCTTTGCTTGGCTTCGGGCTGGCTGTCTACGCCACGGAATTGCCATTCGGGCAGCGAGGCACGGTCGCCTCGAAGCGGGTAAGGCAATCGCCCGATACCCAACCACCCGGTTCCGCCTTTGCCATCACCGGGAAAATCACCCTCGACGAGATTGGCCACGCAAACGTTGTCCCATTCCAACCCCTTGGCGGCATGGATTGTCAGAACCTGAACCACACCCTTCTCTGGGTTAGTGCTCGGCATCTCGAAACGCTCACGCTCGTCGGCAAACTCGAGCCATTCGAGGAAGGCTCCGAGGTGTGGACGATTGTTATTCGAGGCGTAGCTAGAGACCACGGCAGCGAAGGCATTCAGATGTGCCATCGGGTTTTTGCGACGAGGGTTGGCCGCCACTTCGATGTCTAACCAAAGTTCTTGCTCGACAACTCGAACAAACTCGACGAGTGGCATGCCGGTGCGACGTCTGAAGTTACGCAGCGTCTGAGCGGCATCCTTGAGTCGCGGCAAACCCTGATCGCTGAATCCGATTTTCTCGGGATTCTTCTCATCGAGCATGAGGTCGAGAGCATCCACGATTGAAACGGCGTCTTCTTTGGCAAGACCTTCCCGTTGACGCAAGCGAAGATCTTCTTCAACCGGCTTGGCCAAGCGGCTCGCATAGCGGTGAAGTCGCTCGATGTCTTTTGCACCGATGCGCCAACGAGGGCCGGTAAGCAAGCGGATGAGCTGGGAGCCCGCTTCTGGATAGTGAATGACTCGCAAGGCGCTGATTAGATCAACCACCTCGGGCATTTCGAGAAGGCCGCCCAGACCAACGACCTCTACCTCAAGGCCGACCGACTGCATGGCATCGACGAACAGAGCCATTTGGCTTCGCTTGCGCATGAGCAGTGCGCCCGTGGCGTCGCCGCGCATCTTGTTTTTGAACCACTCGGCAACACCCGCGGCCTCCTGGTTCATGTCTTGTTCGAACTTCACCGAAATCTGACCGACAGATGCACCTTCGCGGGGTTGCAAAGTAACCACCTTTAGGTCGCCGGTCAGACTATTCGCAAGGTCAAGAACCGAGGCTGGGTTTCGCCATGAAGTAGACAGCGTGAAGTTAGCGGCCCGGTCACCGGATTCAAAATCTTCGTGGAATTGGCTGAGGTTCGATGCGCTCGCGCCGCGCCAGCCGTAAATCGATTGGTTTGGGTCACCAACCGCGAATACCGAGCTGCCCGCGAAGAGGTTCTTGAGCAGTCGCGTTTGCAAGAACGAAGTGTCTTGATATTCATCTAGCAAGACCTGCGTGAAACTCGCACGCTCGCGCTCACGCACAGCGGGCACCTCGCGCACTGCGCGTTCGGCTAGGGCGACCTGGTCACTGTAATCGACGTAACCCTGTCGACGCTTTTCGAGGATGTACGCCTCGGCCAGCTTGGCGACCACGGGAGTCGAGATGAGTGGCTTCAGGATGTCGGCCATGTAGGCAAACTGTGTGGTGACACTTGAACCGGCCTTTTTCGGTAGGTCAGTAAGCGCCGCCACAACCCCCTCGATTACGTCTTCTACTTGTTGAGCGGTGACGATGTTGTCATTCATCTCTTGGGCCAAGGCCAAAACCGCGTCGATGAGAGGGTTAAGGTTCACGTCAAGGTCGGTCAAGCGACTGTCAACCTCTGAGCCTTGGCGCACGACGACTTCGCGAGCAAGTTGGTACGCGGCCGCTTCGGTGAGCAAGGCGGCCTCAGGTTCGTAGCCGATCGCGAGAGCGAAGTCGCGGAACAAACCGTTGGCATAGGCGTTGTAGGTCGAGATATTTGGTGGCGAGAAGTCGTATTCGAGATCGGTTGGCCAGAGTTCGCTGTCACGAAGCTTGAGCAAACTTTCGTAGATTCGCTTTGAAAGCTCGGCGGCCGCTTTTCTGGTGAAGGTAAGCCCAAGAATTTCTTCAGGACGAGCGAAACCATTGGCAACCAGCCATAGCACTCGAACCGCCATCAGTTCGGTCTTGCCACTGCCAGCACCCGCAACAACTAGCGATGGTGAATCAACTGGCGCCGCCTGAACCGCCGCTTCTTGCTCGGGGGTAAGAGTGAAGGGTTTTATAACCGCATAAACCTGATTGGCCGTGAACTTTGGTTTAGCCACCGTAAGACACCGCCTTGGTTAGGTGAATCTGACAGCTGCCAAACTCGTTGCTATTTGCGCAGTGCGAATCGACCTGGGCAATGAAGACTCGATCTGTCATAGCCATACCCGAGGTCGCCGCCTCGATGAGGCGATCGAACTCGAGTTTGGTTTCGGGCGACTCTGCTAGCGCCGGCTGGTTGCGCTCGACGGGCTTATCTCCGGTGCCAACCAAGAGTAGTTTTGCTCCGGCAAGTTCGGTGTTTGCTTCAATCCCTGCCAGGTCGGCAAATGCTCCGTTTTCAAAAGCCAGTTGATAGAGACCAAGTTGAGCGTGAGTTCGAGCTTCTTCGGCCGAAAAGGCTTTCGAACCGGTCTTGAGGTCAACAATCATGACGCGACCATCTGGGTAGAGCTCTAGTCGGTCGACTTGACCACGGATGCGAGCTCGGCCGGTCTCAAATTCGAAGTTGACCTCTCGGCCGATGACTTTGGCACCTTCGGCATCGAACTTGCGGAGGTACTGAACCATGTTTGAAATCATCTTCTTGGCTTTTCGTTCGCCAGCTTCTTCAAGCCAGGCCGATTCGAAACTTAGCGTGTGCCACTTTGACTCAACGAGGCCCCAAAGGGAATCTTCATTTAGGTCGACTCCGAGTTCGAGGGCCTTATGAACCAGGGAGCCAAGATTGGCCGAGAAAGTGGTGTCACCGCCGCCATGCGCGTTCAGGAACCAGTGCAGCGGGCACTTGGCGAAGTTCTCTAACTGAGACGGGCGAAGCCAAACCTGAGCTTCAGGATCATCAAAATCGACCAGAGGTTCATTTGTCGAAAGCGCCAGCATTCCATACCAGCCATCGGGATGAGCGCCGGCGACGCCGGCCGAAGCAAGTCGCGCTAAGCCCAAAGCGGCCGAATCCAGTTCGGCCAAGGATGACGACTTCGCGAGTGTGCGACGAAGCGAGCCTGCCATGCCGCGAAGGGTGAGTTGACTTGCCGAATAACCCTCAACCTCTGGAATCGAGCCGGCGATCAGACCTATGAACTGCGATATCTGCTCATCTTCAGAGTCGCTAGACGAAACCAGGAGTTTTTCGCTCGAGGCACCAACTGTCTTATAGAGCATGCGCAGTTCGTCAGGCAGCTCAGACTTGGTGACGACGGACACCTCGTCAATTCGGCCGGTGAGCAAGGCATCCAGCACCGTAGCGCCCAGAAGAGACGAACGCGGACGAAGGTTTGGCCAAACGCCTTCAATCAATTGCGGCAGAGCCACGACCTTGAATCTGCGTGCGATTAAACCAGAAGGAGTAGCCAGAGTCACTCGCTGAGCAAAAGAGTCATTTAGCGCGAGAGTATCTTCGGGCAAGCCCAAAGCGAGCTGTTGTGCGACAAACACCCTCGGCTCGCCGTTTGGGTTGCGTTCGACGAATCGGTTGGCGGCGGCAAACAAGGCAACGATTGCGTCGAGATCTCGATTTGCCTGCAGGGCAACCTCACCCACTCCCGACGAGAGAATTTGCCAGGTTTTATCTAGACCACTGCCAGACCACAGGTGCCAGAGCAGGTCTTCGATACTCTTCTCTTGATCACTGGCGATCTCGCCGCCCTGAGCAAGCAACTTCAGAAAGCGTTCGGCCTTTCGAGCTTCGGAACCACGGATGGTTGCCAGCGCGCCAGGAGCCTCAAAGAGGGCTACTAAGAGTTCATCGCTGTTTCGAAGACCGTCGGCCAAAAGCTCTTCACGTCGAAGAGTTCGGCGAAGACGGCGAATGCCGAGGGTATCGAGCCCACAGAACACCGAAGTCAACAATTCGACAGCGAATGCCGGCTCGATCTTTCTCGGATTCAGCGCCAGGTCAGCCAATTGCAACAGGCTTCGAGAGGCAAACTCGTCGCGAAGGGCTGATTGCGCGCCGAGGATTTGAACCGGAACCGATTCATTGGCGAGTGATGCGGCAAGCGCTTCGAGGTTTGCTCGCGAACGCGCGACCACGGCCATCTCAGCCCAGGCATAACCATCGAAAAGATGAAGTTCACGAAGCTTTCGAGCAAGCCACGCTAGCTCTGAAGTGGCTTGGTTGAAAACATGGACTTCAACGCTAGATGAGCTAGCGGTGTCGCTTGAGCCGACCGTTGGGTCGGTCTTAGCTTCGCCAACATTCATGGCCAAAGCCTTGCGCTGTCGGCCAGCGCGAGCGGTATCGATCTGCCGGTTGACCCGACTCAAGACCGCCGAAAGGTCGCCTGGACGCGGTGAAAAGTTAGGTTCAAGATATAGCGACTCGACTTTGACAGACCTAGCGGCAGCGACCTCGTCGGCAAGGTTCGCCATTGCCCTCGGGTCTGCCGCTCGAAAGCCGAGGGTCGATGAATCTGGATCGCCAACGAGAATCAAGCCACGACTCGAGCCAGCCAGGATGCGCAGCAAACGCATGGCCGCCGGAGTGAGCTCTTGAGCATCATCGACGATGATGGTTCGAATATCGGCAATCTCACTTGGCCACTCGGCATTGGCAGTGAGCCATTGACCGGCTAGACGCAAAAGCGAAGAAGCGTCGTAGCGACCGAAGTATTCTTCGGTTGACACTTTGGCCAGGTATTTTTCGAAGAAGAGCGCTGAGGCTGACCACTCGGGCTTTTGATGTTCACCGGCGAATGCACGCAGCTCAGCAACGTTGATTCCGTGTTCGAGACAGACGGTGATGAAATCTCGCAACTCGGCCCGGAAACCCGAAAGTTGCACGACCTGCAGGTTGAACTGAGCCGGCCAGGTCTCTGAAACCTCTGGCAGACCTTCGGCGACAACCTCTGCAATCACTTCGGAGAGCAACCGGTCTTGCTCGCTACCGCTGATTAGCTCTGGCAGCTTTAGCCCATCCTTAAGCGCCTTGAGACGCAGGACGCCGAATGCAAACGAAGTTAGGGTTCGCGCGAGAGGCCCAGGAGTTGCCCCCTGATAGGCAAGGGCTAGCTGATCACGTAAGCCATTCGCGCTCTCGCGATTGGCTGCCAATACCAAGATTTCAGCCGGGTTCGAACCCTCGACCAACTTGGCAAACAGAGCCTTTACGGCTTCGGTTTTACCCGAGCCAGGCGACCCAAAGACCGCAGCCACGGCCGACGGCGAAAGCGCCGAAGCGGCTAGTTGGCTCGCCGAAAGCAGGTGCGATTCAACCGAAGCGGCTCGTGCCGAAGGTTGAAAGCGCAACTCTGTCATGCCGTCAAAACTACCCTGTGCCACAGACATTATTTGCGCGGCTAAGCGCAAGGCATTGGCGTAATCTATTCACAGACAATGAAAGGTCAATCACCATGGATGTAAAGATCGGAATCCGCGACAGCGGACGCGAAATCAGTTTTGAATCAGAACAGACTGCATCTGAGGTAGCCAACGCCGTTGCTGCGGTTCTAGAAGGCGGAGCCAAGGTGCTCAAGCTTTCAGACAGCAAGGGTCGCCTTTACATTGTTCCGACCGAGGCGCTGGGCTATGTAGAAATCGGCGCTGAAGAAACTCGACGTGTGGGGTTCATCGCCTAATGGAACTAGCTTTCATCCTTGTTTATGCGGCCATCCTTGGCCTAGTTGCTCCATACCTAGGCATCGATGTGAAGAATATCGGCTCTTTGGTGCCGGGCGCAATCGCGCTGACCAAGGGTGCGCTGGCTTGGGCGGTTTTGACTTGGTGCGGAATGCACTACGACCAGGCCTGGATCTGGCTAATCGTAATGTTCGCGATGCCGGCAGCGATGGTCATCGGCACCCGCTGGCTAAGCAACCAGCGCGCCTAATAACAGTTCTTACGCGGTGAGCCCGAGGGCATCCATGCGAACGGTGTGCGCACCGATCAGTTCTGAAATCAGCGGCTCAATCTTCGAGTAGGCCGCGAGGTTTAGGTCGCGCTCTTCTTCGGCAGTCAGCTTCTTGGTCTTAGGGAAACCGGCCAACTTGCGGTTATCGAACGCACCGCGAAGTTCAAGCAATACATCGCCCATTAGACGACGACCCCAAAGGGCCAGGTTTGAAGCCAACTGCTCATCGGCAGCCATCGATTCAAGCAGGACGCGCTTGGCGAAGGTCTCAAACTTTTTGTCATTTAGGGCCTTCTCGACATCTGCGCGAAGGGTCGGTTCAAGGCCAATCGCTAGACGGCTGTAGAAGTCATCCAAGAGGCCCGAAACCAAATACACCTTGATGATGCTCTCGTGCCAGCTGTTGCCGGTGGTGCGCGAGTGGAAGGTCTCGATGCGCTCTGCGTAAGGGTCCATCGCGTCGGTTGGGTCAACGCCTAGCGCGACCAACTTCTTCGAAATCGCGCGGTACTTCTCAAAACTCTTGGCGGCTGCCTCTGATAGCTCGGCCTTGTACTGAGTCTTAGGTGAGAACTTCAATTCGTTGGTCAAGATCTCGAACTGGCTCAGCTGCAGATACGCCAGCTGCCCCAAATAAGCCTTTGGTTCAGGGGTGTAAGGCTTTAGGTCGATGGCCTCGGTGTTGCGAGCTGCGCGCTCTTCACGGGCAGGCAGAGTGAACTTGCGGGCACCGGAACGGAGTCGTTTGAACCAATCGAACATGCTTCAAGAATAGTCATCTCCGAAAGCAATCCAAAAGCGCCGAGTAGACTGGACAAGACTTAGGAGCACTATTGAATTTCGCCGAATTAGGCATCGATGCAGACATCGTTGAAGCCCTCGAATCTCGAGGCATCACCAGCCCGTTCCCAATCCAGGAACAGGCCATCCCAGTTGCACTAACTGGACAGGACGTTATTGGCCAGGCCAAGACCGGAACCGGTAAGACTTTGGGCTTCGGCCTTCCGCTACTTCAGAGCCTCGGCAAGGACCCTGAAAAGGGCGCCAAGGCACTCGTTGTGGTTCCGACTCGCGAGCTTGCGATTCAGGTTGCCGACGACCTAAAGCTAGCCTCATCAAACCGCTCAACCATGGTTGCAGCGATTTACGGTGGCAAGGCTTACGAAGAACAGGTTGCCGAAATCAACGCCGGCGCTCAGGTAATCGTGGGTACCCCGGGCCGTTTGATCGACCTTTCGAAGCAGAAGCTACTCGACCTAGGCAACATCCGCTTCATGGTTCTCGACGAGGCCGACGAGATGCTCGACCTCGGCTTCTTGCCTGACGTTGAGCGCCTATTTGCTTACACCCCGGATGGCCGCCAGACCATGCTGTTCTCGGCAACTATGCCGGGCACCATCGTCACCATGGCCCGCAAGTACCAGAACCGTCCGGTGCACATTCGCACCAACGACCCGGATGAAGGCCAGACCAAGGCAGACATCAAGCAGTTCGTTTACCGCGCCCACGCTCTAGACAAGGATGAGGTCGTCGGCCGAATCCTTCAGGCCGAGGGTCGCGGCAAGACCGTAATCTTCACCAAGACCAAGCGCCAGGCATCAAAGGTTTCTGAAGAGCTAGTCGACCGCGGATTCAACGCGACCGCACTTCACGGAGACATGACTCAGGAAGCGCGCGAGCGTTCGATGATTGCCTTCCGCACCGGCAAGAAGGACATCCTGGTTGCCACCGAGGTTGCAGCCCGAGGCATCGACGTTGACGACGTAACTCACGTAATCAACTACACGATTCCTGAAGACGAGAAGGCCTACCTGCACCGTGTAGGCCGTACCGGCCGTGCCGGTCGTCTTGGTATCGCAGTGACCTTCGTTGACTGGGAAGACCTAACCCGTTGGGGCCACATCAACACCGCCCTAGAGTTTGGCCAGCCAGACCCAACCGAAACCTACTCGAGCTCGGCTCACCTATTCACCGACCTAAACATCCCGGCCGGCACCAAGGGTCGCATCGCAAAGTCGAAGCGTCCTGAGGGCTGGAAGCCAGGCGACGACGAGAAGCCTCGCGGTAACCGCGCCGGTTCTGGCGCCGGCGACCGTAACCGTGGTGGTTCGGGCGACCGTAACCGCGGTGGAGATCGCAACCGTGGCGAGCGCAAACCACAAGGCGAAAAGTCGGCACAGGGTTCGGCCCCGAAGTCTGAGACTCACGGCGGCGGCGAGCACCCGCGCCCGGCAACCCCGCGCACGCGAAACCGCACTCGAACTCGTGGTGGAAGCGCTCAGGCGTAAAAACTTGAAAACCCCGGCCATTGGTCGGGGTTTTCTTTCGGCTAAAGTTGCGCCGGGGTTCCGGTGGCCATGGCCACGATGCGTTCCAGCATCTCCAACGACGTCGAGTTTTCGCCGAGGCGATTCGGCTTACCGTGTTCACCGTGATAATCGCTTGATCCGGTGACTATCAGGTCGTGCTTATTCGCCAAACCGAGCAGCCACTCTCGCGCCACCTGCGGCACCTCACGGTGATAGACCTCGAAACCGGCAAGACCACCCTCGATGAGCTTTTCGAAGTGCTCTTGAGGCAGGTCACCGCGATCTAGGTTGTCTGGGGCACCGCCGAGTGGGTGCGCAATGACCGGCACTCCCCCGGCCTCGCGAATCAAAGCGATCGCTTCGAAGACATCCACCGTTTCAGAGGGAATGTAATAGCCGCCGTGCTTCGACAGGATGGTTTCGAAGGCCTCGCTGCGGTGAGAAACGACTCCGAGTGAAACCAGAGCATCGGCGAGCGCCGGACGACCAATGGTTGCTCCTGGTTCGAGCTGCTCGAGAACAAGCTCCCAGGTGATGTCGTAATCGACAGTCATCAGATCGACCATGGCCTTGGCGCGGGTTATTCGAGTCGAAACCGAGTCACCCAAAACCGAATTTAAACCCTGATGGGTCGGGTCAGGCAGATAAGCCAGCATGTGCACGCTGATGTGTCGTGACCTCCCATCGCGCTGAACCTTGGCGCGAGTGGTTACCTCGATGCCAGGCACAAAGCCCAACCCCAGGCGCTTGGCCGCGGAGGCAGCCTCATCCCAGCCCGAAGTGGTGTCGTGATCGGTCAGGGCAAGGATGTTGACCCCGGCGAGCGCGGCACGTTCGAACACCTCGGTAGGTGATTCTTTGCCGTCTGAGCGAGTTGAGTGGGCGTGTAGGTCAATAATCATCATGCCCAGATTACCTCGCGACACAGCAAGGGCGAACTGAATGGCAGAATGAAAGAATGAGCAAAGATGCCGTGAAGCCAGACCCGGGTGCCAACCGTTCGCGCACCCCTACCAGCCAAGCGTTTCTCGACTACATGGGCTCCGGCTGGGCCGATGACTCAAGTGAAACAGTTGCTGCGTCACCGGTAACCGATTTCACCCCACATCGTCGCGCAAAGGTTGCCGCCGCTTTTGCTGGTGAGGTAATCGCGATCGAGGCTGGCCCTGCCGCCACTCGGTCAAACGACACGGAATACCGCTATCGCCCGCACTCAGCCTTTGCTCACCTGACCGGCTGGGGCGCTCACACCGTTCCCGATTCGGTGCTCGTGATTGATGCACGCACCGAAGCGACCAAGAGCATCCTGTTCCTTCGCGAAACCGCGGGCAAAGACTCATCCGAGTTCTTCGCCAACTCAGCAATCGGTGAATTCTGGGTGGGTCAACGACCTTCTCTGAATGCGGTAAGCCAGCTACTCGCCATCGAGACCAGGTCGCTCAGCGAATACGAAGACTTCTTGAGCACGCTCGAGAACAACTACATCACCCTCGAAAACCCTGCGCTCGCCGAGTTTGTCTCAGAACTGCGCTTAGTCAAGGATGACTTCGAGATCGCCGAGATGCGCAAGGCAGTGGCGGCTTCGATCAAGGGATTCGAAGAAGTGGCAGCAAACCTTGGCAAGGCCATGGCTCACCCTCGCGGCGAGCGCGTGGTCGAAACCGCCTTCTTCAGCCAGGCACGCGCCGAAGGCCACGACCTCGGTTATGAGACCATCGCAGCCGCTGGGCACCACGCCTGCACCCTGCACTGGATCATCAATAACGGCCCGGTTCGAGATGGCGACCTGTTGCTGCTCGACGCGGGAGTCGAGGTCGAAAGCCTATACACGGCAGACGTGACCCGCACCATTCCGATCAACGGCAAGTTTTCACCGCTGCAGCGCGAAATCTACGAGGCCGTCTTGGAGGCCGCCGACGCCGTCTTCGCGATGGCCAAGCCTGGTGTCCTGTTCAAAGAGATGCACGCCACGGCAATGCGCGTTATCGCAGAGAAGACCCACGGATGGGGTTTCTTGCCGGGCAGCGTTGAAGATTCGCTCAACCCAGAAAATCAGCACCACCGCCGCTGGATGGTTCACGGCACCGGCCATCACTTAGGCCTAGACGTTCACGACTGCGCTCAGGCTCGCCGCGAGATGTCGATGGAAGCCGAACTAACGCCTGGCATGATCTTCACCATTGAGCCGGGTCTTTATTTCCACAAGGATGACCTGATGGTTCCGGCAGAATTCCGCGGCATCGGCGTTCGCATCGAGGACGACGTATTGGTCACCGAGACTGGCGTAGAGAACCTGACCGCGGCACTACCGCGCAAGGTTGACGAGCTAGAAGTCTGGTTGGCTAAGCACCGCTAAACCCAAGCTCGAAGTTAGTGGGCGTGGTTTTCGTGCTCGGCGATGGCGCGCTCGGCCTGGTCGGCAAGATCGCTTGGCACCTGAACCTCATACTTGCCGGCGACAACGCTTGATTGGCTGATGAAACCGCGACGGTTACGCGCGATAGCAAAACGCAAGAGGTTGATCAGCATTCCGATGCCAGCGCCGATCAAGACGTAAGAGAACATCGAGCCGGTGGTTGGGTTGGCGTCCGTCGGCGCCGAAGAACTCATGAACAAACCGATGATTAGACCCAACCAAGAACCGGTCATTGCTCCGCTGATTGCGATGCGGCCATAGGTCATCTTGCCGCGAACTCGCTCGACGCTGCGCAGATCTTTACCGACGATGGCGATCGCGCCCGAAGGAAATCCGTGGTTGATTAGCGCTTCAACAAACGAGACGGCTTCGGCATATTCGGTGAACTTACCGATTACCTGACCCTTCGGCATAGTTGCTGGGCTTCGACGGGTATTTCTTTGGCTAGTGTTCACAAATCCATTCTGGCACGGTCTGCGCCACTCGTCTAAGGTTGAAGGGTGAGCGCAACGAGAGTATTCATCGCCAGATTGGCTGGCTGTGGCGTCTTTGACCCAGCGGGTGACCGTGTAGGAAAAGTCATTGACGTTCTTGTCTCGTACCGTAAATCGGGAGCTCCGAAGGCCACCGGAATGCTGGTTGAAATCAGTGGTCGCCGTCGCGTTTTCGTTCCAATTGCCCGCGTCACCTCAATCTCAGCCGGTCAGGTAATCACCACCGGCCTAATCGACTTGCGCCGATTCACCCAGCGAGGCCAAGAAGTGCGAGTCATCGCCGAAATCCTGGGTCGCAAGGTTCGCCTGCTCGATGGAAGCGGCAGCGCAAGTATTGACGACCTGGCCGTGGAGCTCGGCAAGAATGGCGACTGGGTAGTTTCAGAACTTTTCCTTCGCCGCCCAAAGACCTCGGCATCTCCTTTCGCTCGCGGTGCAACCCTGTTCGCTACCTGGGAGCAGGTGGTTGAAGAAGCCAAGACCGAAGAGGGTCAAAGCGCTCAGCAACTGATTGCGACCTATTCAGAACTGCGCCCTGCCGACCTCGCCAGCGCCCTGCTCGACCTTCCAGACGAGAGAATGATCGAGGTTGCCGAGGAGCTCGACGACGAGCGTTTGGCAGATGTTCTTGAGGAGCTGCCAGAAGACGAGCAGATCGACATCATCGCCGAACTAGATGACGAGCGTGCGGCCGAGGTTCTCGACCTCATGGAGCCGGACGACGCCGCCGACTTGATGGCTAACCTGCCAGAAGAACGCACCGAAGCCATCCTTGAATTGATGGACGAAGAAGAAGCAGACGACATTCGTATGCTCATGCAGTTCGATGAGTTCACCGCTGGTGGTCTGATGACCACCGAACCAATCATTTGCGCGGCCGACGCTACCGTTGCCGAAGCAATGGCATTGATTCGCCGCAAGGATGTGGCACCGGTGCTAGCGGCATCCGTGTTTGTGACCTTGCCACCTTACGAGGTTGCCACCGGTCGCTACTTGGGTGTTGTGCACTTCCAGAAACTGTTGCGCTACCCGCCACACGAACGCCTGGGCAGCCTGCTCGACACTGAACTCGAGCCGGTGAAACCAGATACTCACATCTCGGTGATTCACCGAACCTTTGCAAACTACAACTTGGTGGCCCTGCCGGTTGTTGACGATGAAAACCGCCTAATCGGCGTGGTCACCGTTGACGACGTGCTCGACCACCTACTACCTGACGACTGGCGAGAGGAGGGTCACTAATGGCTAAGTCAAACGGACGCCTTGATGCCCCTATCGGCCAGCGTCGTCGCCTGCTGCCAAAGATCTCGATCGATCAAGAGAACTTCGGTCGAGCCTCTGAAGCCTTCGCACGCGCCATGGGAACCGGTTCATTTCTGATCTGGATGACCGTAATCGTTGCGGTTTGGCTTACCTGGAATACCCTGATGCCTTCGGGTAGCCAGTTCGACCCTCGCGCCACTAACTTCACCCTGCTGACCCTCATTTTGTCGATGCAGGCTTCTTACGCTGCTCCACTAATCCTCTTGGCTCAGAACCGCCAGGATGACCGCGACCGCGTGCAGTTCGAGCAAGACCGCCAGCGCGCAGAGCGCAACCTTGCCGACACCGAGTATCTTGCTCGCGAAGTTGTTGCCCTTCGTCTGGCGATGGAAGAGATGGCCACCAAAGACTTCGTGCGCGACGAACTACGCGACCTGCTGAAAGAGATCTTGGATGACCGCAGACGCGATTAATCGCGCCCTCGCCACCGTCATCGATCCAGAGCTGAGACTGCCACTCACCGAGTTGGACATGATCGGCTCAATTACTTTGGTTGACGGCAAGGCCACCATCGAAGTCAAACTGACCGTGGTTGGCTGCCCGGCTTCGGCAAAAATCGAACGCGAAACCCGCGAGGCGGTTCTTGGCGTATCGGGTGTTAGAGAAGTCGATGTGCAATTGGGTGTAATGACCCAGGTCGAACGTGATGCACTCAAGACCAAGTTGCGAAATGGCAAGCCGCCACGTTTCAACCCATTTGGCAAAGACACGCTCACGCGGGTCTTCTTGGTTGGCTCTGGCAAGGGCGGGGTCGGCAAGTCATCGGTGACCACCAATCTCGCAGTGGCCCTGGCCGACCAAGGTTTCAGAGTTGGTTTGGTCGACGCAGATATCTTTGGCTTCTCGATTCCGGGGCAACTCGGGCTAACCGATCGACCAACCCGCGTCGATGAGATGATTCTTCCGCCGGTGTCGGCAAATGGCGTAAAGGTTATTTCAATCGGGATGTTTCTCGAAGACAGCAAGCCGGTTGCCTGGCGTGGACCGATGCTGCACCGAGCAATCGAACAGTTCTTATGCGATGTCTATTGGGGCGACCTGGACTTTTTGCTGGTTGATCTGCCGCCGGGTACCGGCGACGTTGCCATTTCACTCGGTCAACTATTGCCGACTGCAAAGACAATCGTGGTGACTACCCCGCAGGTTGCCGCTGCCGAAGTTGCCGAGCGTTCTGGCTCGGTAGGTCTTCAAACCGGACAAGAGGTTTTCGGCGTGATCGAGAACATGTCTTGGCTGGTTCAACCAGACGGTTCGAAGCTCGAACTCTTCGGGGCTGGCGGCGGCAATGCCGTTGCTGCAAGACTTACTGCCATTTCGGGAAAACCGGTTGCTGTTCTAGGCCAGATTCCGATGTCGATGTCCTTGCGCGAGGGGTCTGACCAGGGTCAGCCAGTTGTGCTGCATAACGCGACAGATTCGGCGGCAGAAGTCATAATTGAAATCGCAAAAAAGATCGCATCAGCGAAGCTAGGTCTCGCCGGAAAGTCCCTGGGGATAACCCCTGTTTAGCCCCCTCTTTGCCTTTATCTAACTTAGGTTTGAAATATGTCAGGTCGTTCAAGAAGAGTTCTCATCGTCGAAGATGAGCAGCTGGTTTCTGCCCTACTGGAGCAGACCCTGGAGTCGGTGGACTTTGTAACTTCGCGCGCAAATAACGCGGTTGAGGCTAAGCGCCAGATCGAGGCATTCGACCCAGACATAGCCCTACTGGATATCGATCTCGGCCCTGGCGCAAACGGCATCGACGTTGCCCACATCCTTGCCAAGAAGCACCCAGACATTGCCATTCTTTTCTTGACCAAGTTTCCTGACCTACGCTCAGCTGGCTTGAAGATGGAAGACTTGCCAGCCGGTTGCGGATTCCTGCGCAAGGAACTCGTCGGAAATACCGAATACTTGGTCAACGCAATCGACACCGTGCTCGGCGAGCGCCCTGAGATTCGCGATGACCTCCGACCAGATCGCCCACTGTCAGCCCTGACTAAGAACCAGATAGAGGCCCTTCGACTTTTAGCCAGCGGCTTTACCAACGCCGAGATCGCCCGTCGCCGCGACACCTCGGTTTCATCGGTTGAGCAGCTGCTAAACACGACTTTCAAGAACCTCGGCATTCAAACCACGGATGACATCAACCCGCGCATCGAAGCCGTCAGAATTTTCATTCAGGCAGCCGGAATTCCAAACCGCGAGCACTAGTGGACTTCAAGCTCGCCTTCTCTAGGCTGACCGGGCGTCATGTTCTGGGGCCAGGCGTATTTTGGTCGACCCTTGGTTTCGGACTACTCGCCCACGGGCTAGGTTCGGCGGATATTGCGCTTGACACAATCCCGGGTCGAATTGCTTCAGTGGTTATCGCCCACCTAGCCATGATGGCCGTCGCCTATCTGGTCAGACTGACCACCATCAAACTCAAACCTGGATTCGTTGCGCTTATCGCGGTCGTGGCGGGTTACGCACTCGCTGGTGCCGTTCGAGGTTTGGCCCTTCAGATATCGCTATACAACTTCGACATTGACGCCCAAGGGTTTTCGATCTACCGCCTGGTCGGTGGTGTCGTCGTGATGGCCACCGCATTGGCCTGGACCGCGTTCGCTTTCGGAATCAAGGCCGAATGGGGTACGAAGCGCGCAAACTTGAGCGCTACCAAGCAACAGCTAGAAACCCTCCTTTCCGAGAGCGAGAGTCGACTAGAACTCGAGGCAACCGACACGCTTTCGACCATCGAGTCGATGCTTCAAACGGCGTTGATTCCAGAACTCATGGTTACGCCTCAGCTGGTCCTGACCAAACTTCAGTCACTGATCAACGACACCCTTCGACCGCTAAGTGCTTTTCTAGCCACGAATCAACCAAGGATCGAGGTCGTCCGACTCGACCCGAGCGCCTATCGTTTTCGCTGGCGAACCCTGCTTACGCACTTGAAACTCAAAGAGTCGGCTCAGCCAATAACGCTGTCGGTCATCCTTGCGATTCTCGCGATCAATGGTTTCGTGAAATACATCCCCCACGTGAACCCGGGTTTGCTGTTTTTGCTATCGGTTTTGATCCTCAGCGTGAGCTTAGCAATCGAGCGTTACCTGCTCTCGCGGTGGGTCGATCAGTTGTCGGTTGGCGCACGAGTGCCGACGGTTTTGGCCATGCTTTTCTTCGCCGGCTTGGTTAGCGGCATCGCGGTGCTGTCGCTCACCAACGATCGCTCAATCACCCTCTCGCTTTCGGTAAACGCAGGTGTCGCCGCAACCCTCCTGGGCGCCCTCTTTGGCATTAATCACGCGGCCGCAATCGAGATGAAATCAATCGAAAAGCAACTGCTTGACTACGAGCACACGCTGCGCTGGACAATCGCCGCGGTGAATGGCCAGCACTGGTTGCAGAAGAAGCAGTTCGCTCGCAAGATCCACGGCCCGATTCAATCCGAGGTTGCCGCGGCTGCGATTCGAATTGAACGCAGCCTAAGTGCGGGCGAAGTGACCGAGTCGGGCGAAGCGGCGCTGCAAAATCTTCGCGATCGACTCGGTCGGATTCTCAAC
>JBEGKW010000007.1:0-25477 GCA_041183865.1 Actinomycetota bacterium
ACCGACGCCAAGATTGCCCCAAACCGCACTCGCGTGATCACCGGCAAGGCACTCGACGTGATGTCGAACATGGCGGATGCCGCCTATGACCTGGTCTTCTTGGACGCCGATCGCGAGTCATTGGAGGCTCAACTTCACGAGGCTTCTCGCCTACTTCGCCCGGGTGGAGTGGTTGCCATTGCTCACGCACTGTGGCGCGATCGTGTTCCAGACCCTGCCATGCGCGACGATGCAACATCCATCTATCGCGATGTACTTCGCTTCTTCAGCTCACAGGATGACTTCGTCTCGACCCTGTCACCGGTTGGCGACGGTCTGTTGATGGCGAGCAAGCGCGTTCACTAACCCAATACTTAAACGAAAAAGCCGGTCATCTCTGACCGGCTTTTTTGCTTGAACTTGTTAGGCCTTGACGACTCCAGCTAGAACCTGGTGGAGGTTCTTGGCTTCTTCTTCATTGACCGAAACGACTAGACGACCGCCGCCTTCTAGAGGCACACGAAGAATGATGAGACCGCGAGGTTCGCGTTCCGCCTCCATAGGCCCGTCTCCGGTGCGTGGCTTCATTGCTGCCATTTAGACTCCTTGAAATGCTTGGGCTTCAATGCCCGAACTTCTATTATCTCACGGGGTTTAGAGGCAAAAACCGAAACCTTTATTAACAGTTATCGAATAGGTAACGAATGTTAGACCGGTTTACGGAGGGGAAAAGTCTGGTGCTTGGTATCGCCAGCAAGTAAGTAACCAACCGAATTGCAAAAGTACCAAGACAATCACCGCCGCGATGCGCCAACCGCGAGACCATTTGACGTAAACCTGAGCCAGGGCGCCGTAGAGCACAAAGGTTGGCATCAGGATGCGCAGGATGCTCGATTGTGGGAAGAAGAAGATCAGCAGGTAGGCGAAATAGGCCGCTGCAAAGGCGTTGACGTCAAGCCCAAGCTGCTTCACCTGCGGAACGAAGAAGATCGCCACCGCCCCGAGAATGGCAAGCACCACTACAAAACGACCTAGGTCTCCCCCGATGAAATACTCGGCTGAAGAAAACCAAGGCAGAACCGGATTCAAACCGCCGCCACCAAATGGGTAGCTCGAACGCCAGGCCAACTCGGTGGCCACGTAGGCATCGTGGCGACCGGTGTTGATTGCGGCAACCAGGGGCCAAGCTAGGTTCAGCAAAACCGCAGCGAGGGCCAAACCGCCAAGCTTGAGAGCATCGAGCCAACCGAAACCGCGGCCGCCCATCCTTGCCTGCACAAAGCGATAAACCCAACCCACCGCGAACGCGAGAGCGAAGGCCGCGAGACCCGGCCGCGTGAAAGCCAGGGCCGTCATTGACAGCAGCACGAGCCAGAATCTATCGGTAATCCAGTAGTAGAGCACCAGCGCCATTAGCAAGAGCCCGAGACTCTCGGCATAACCGGTCTGCAGAATTGGTGAGGCCGGAGAAATCAAGAACAGCCCTACCGCCCAAAGCGCCTGCTTGTCGTTTAGCTTGGCGGCGAATACTCGGTAAGCAACCAGCGCGAAGCCGGCACCAAACATCGTGGCCACTAAGGGCGCGAGGTATTTCCATTCGATTCCGGTGAAGGCAAAGGCCTTTACGGCGGCTGGGAAGCCGGGCAAGAATGCCCATTCGTTTTGAGCGACGGAACCATCTGCGGCTAGCGGAAGCACGGTTGGGTATCCGTTACTAAAGATCTTTCCGTACCACTCGACATCCCAGATGTTTAGAAAATCGAAGTATGGAGGATTGGCCTTGGTCCAGTAGTTGTCGCCCTGAGTTCGAGCGGTAATCAAGAAGAGCGCAAACGTTAGGACCCTGCTGGCGAAGTAAACCAGCAGAACCCTTAGCCACCAGGCCGAGTTTGAAACTAAGCGGTCAACCATTTGCGAAGCGCTGATTCGCAGGTATAGATCTGGCTGACCGGCACGTTCTCGTCATCGGCGTGAGCCTTGCTAGGGTCACCAGGGCCGAAGTTGATTGCTGGGATGCCGAGTGCGCTGAATCGAGCGACATCGGTCCAGCCATACTTCGGGCGTGGGGTGGTCTGTGTGGCTTCGATAAAAGCCATTGCCTCTGGGCGGTCGAGGCCAGGTCGAGCACCTTCGGCCGAATCGGTTACCACTACTTCGAAACCTTCGAAAACCTGGCGCAGGTGCGCTTCGGCGTCGAGTGCAGACTTGCTCGGTGCGAAGCGATAGTTGATGGTGACCTTGACCTCGTCTGGTATGACGTTGGTGGCGATGCCACCGCTAATCAAGACGGCGTTTAGGCTCTCGCGATAGACCAAACCGTCTACCTCGACCTCATCCGTGACGTGCTCATCGAGGATGGTCAGCAGCTTGGCTGCGCCGTGGATGGCGTTTTTGCCCATCCAAGGACGAGCCGAGTGCGCCTTGACACCGCGAAGGGTGATGTCGGCACGCATCGTGCCGTTGCAGCCACCCTCGACCATCGCACCGGTTGGTTCGCACAGCACGGCAAAGTTAGCCTGCAGTAGTTCGGGACGGTTGCGCGAGATGCGGCCGAGACCGTTGAGGGTAGCGTCCACTTCTTCGTGGTCATAGAAGATCCAGGTTAGGTCTACGTTTGGCTCGGCAAGCTCGGCGGCGAGCTTCAACTGAACCGCAACGCCCGCCTTCATGTCTACGGTTCCGCGACCCCAGAGCACCTGCTCGCGCTCCATTGGCAAGAACTTGACCGGAAGGTTGTTGGCCACCGGAACGGTGTCGATGTGGCCGGCGATAACAACGCGTGAGGCGCGGCCGAGGTTGGTGCGTGCGACGATTGCGTCGGCATCACGGATGACCTCGAGGTGCGGGTACTTGCGCAGTGCGGCCTCGATTGCGTCGGCCAACTCTTTTTCGTTGCCCGAAACAGACTCGATGTCACAGATATCGCGGGTTAGTTCGACCACGTCAGCGGTCAGATTTAGGGTTACGGCAGCCATACAACGAGCCTAACTTGTAACCTTGTAGGTATGACACAGGCAAGCTCTCTAGATTCACGCGCGTGGGGCATCGGCCTCGCGACCATTGCAAACGACGGCACCATTCTTGACGTTTGGTACCCGACTCCGGCTCTTGGCAGCACCCCAGCCAACGCCGAGGCAAGCGCCGATCTAGCCGCCCTAGCCGGCAAGGATGACCGTCGCCGCGTGACCATCGAGATCGTCAAGACCGAGGTCGACCTGACTCAGTCGGTAACCGGCACCGCCGACGCCTACCTGCGCCTGCACCTGCTGTCACACCTGATCGTCAAGCCAAACACCATCAACTTGGATGGCCTGATTCCAAACCTTCCAATCGTGGCGTTTACCAACGTTGGCCCGGTGGCTTTGGCAGACCTCGAAGAGCTTCGCCCAGCACTCATTCGCCAGGGCATCAGCGTTTATGCCATCGACAAGTTCCCTCGCCTGGTCGACTACGTCACCCCGGCCAAGGTTCGCATCGCCGACGCTTCACGCGTTCGCCTAGGTGCCCACCTAAGCCCAGGCACCACGATCATGCACGAGGGTTTTGTGAACTTTAACGCCGGAACCCTGGGCTCATCCATGGTCGAAGGCCGCATCTCACAGGGTGTGGTCGTCGGCGACGGCGCGGACATCGGCGGTGGCGCATCAATCATGGGCACGCTGTCTGGTGGCGGCAAGGAGCGCGTGGCGATTGGTGCGCGTGCACTACTCGGCGCAAACGCCGGCGTTGGCATTTCGATCGGTGACGACACCGTGGTTGAAGCGGGTCTCTATGTGACGGCTGGCACCAAGGTGACCATCATCGATGGCAGCGAAGAGCGCACCGTCAAGGCATCCGAACTTTCTGGTCAGCCGAGCCTGCTGTTCCGTCGCAACTCACTAACCGGTCGCGTCGAAGTGGTCGGCCGCAAGGGCGAAGGCATCAAGCTAAACAGCCTGCTACACGGCTAAAACTGCACTCGAATAAAAACTAGTGCGAGGCAGCGCGGCTTGAATCCCAGCCGCGTTCTGGCAATGGGTTTGCTCCGAGCATTACCGGCGCCGGCCCCTGTGGCAACACAACACCGATAGCCTTGAACGCACGAGGTAGCTTCACATCTGCCGGAAAAGTTGCCAGCAGAGAGTGATCTTCTCCCCCGCCGATGACCCAGTCGCTCGGGTTTGCCTCAATGGCGCGGGCGGCTTCTTCGATTACCGCCTCGAAACCCTGAAGCATCAGCGGGTCGATTTGCAGCGTAACTTCTGAGGCCTTGGCAATGCGGGCGGCATCGCGCGCCAACCCATCCGAGAGATCAAGCATCGAGGTGGCACCAGCCACCGCGGCTTCGACACCGGCCTTGATTGGCGGGTTTGGGCGACGCTGAACATTGACCAGGTCGTCGTAGGCAGAAATGGCATCGCGGTTTCCGCTCTCAAGCAGCGCGAGACCGGCCGCAGCGCGCCCCAGAGTGCCCGCCACAGCGAGAATGTCGCCGACCTGAGCGCCAGAGCGCAAAACCGGCTCTCGGCCCTCTAGCGAGCCGTGAGCAGCCACCGAAATCATCACCTGATCGCTCGAAGCAAGGTCTCCGCCGACCACGCCGCAACCGGGCGCAAGGTTTACGCAGGCGGCCTTCAAACCGTCGGCAAAGTGTTCAAGCCAGCTAACCTCGGTGTGCCCAGGCACGGTTAGTGCAACCACCAAGGATGTTGGCACAGCGCCCATCGCGGCAACGTCGGCGATGTTGCTCGCCACAGCCTTCCAGCCGAGGTCGTAGGCACTAGACCAGTCGAGCTTGAAGTCGTGGCCTTCAATGAGAGTGTCGGTGGTCACGGTGAAGCGGCCATCTGGCGAAGCAATCACCGCAGAGTCATCGCCAGGGCCAACCAAGGCGTGCTCGGATGCGTTTAGGCGAGCAATGGTGCGCTTGAGCGCTTCGTTTTCGCCAACCTGGGCAACGGTTTCTAGTTTCGACACACTGTTAGCCTATTCTCGATGAAGATTTCACGCACAGCCCTAGCCGTCCTCGGTTCAATTGCCGTTGCCGCATCGCTCTCGGCATGCAGTGCAACAGTGAGCCTCGAGGCGGCGGTTGACGCGAATAACCCGGCTTGTGCCGAGGTTTCGGTTCGCTTGCCAGACGCCGTGGCCGACCAGCAAAAGCGCGCCACCGATGCGCAGGCAACCGGCGCGTGGGGAAACCCAAGCTCGGTTATTTTGCGCTGTGGCCTGCCACCGGTTGAGGTAAGTACCTTGCCTTGCGTTACCGCGAGCGGCGTCGACTGGTTGGTCGATGACAGCAAGAAGCCTTCGTACCGCTTCATCACTTTTGGCCGCAAGCCGGCCACCGAGGTAGTTGTCGATTCAAGAAAAGTCGCGGGAGTAACCGCACTAAGCGACCTAAGTGCTGCGATTCAGAGCATTGACGCGACCAAGCACTGCTCGACCGTCAGCAACTAAAAGCGATTAGCTCTTATTTAGGGCTAGGTGAATGAGCTCGTCGATCAAGTCGGCGTAAGCCAACCCGGATGCCTGCCAGAGCGACGGGAACATCGATAGCGGCGTGAAGCCCGGCATGGTGTTGATCTCGTTGACGAAGAAACCGTCAGCGGTCAAGAAGAAGTCGACACGAGCCAATCCCTCGCAACCAAGTGACTTGAAAGCGCGGCGAGCAATGGACTGCATTTCGGCAAGTTCGGCATCGGTGAGCTTGGCCGGGATGATGAGATCGACCGAGTCTTCATCCTGGTATTTGGCTTCGAAATCATAGAAGTCGCGGCCGGTGACCACGATTTCGCCCGCTACCGAAACGCGCGGCTCATCGGCACCACGACCACTGATCACGGCGCACTCGACCTCGCGGCCGACCAAACCCTTTTCGACCACTAGCTTGTTGTCATTCTCGAAGGCCAGTTTGGCGGCAGCCTTGAACTCGGCCATTTCCTTGACCTTGGAAACGCCTACCGAAGAACCGGCACGAGCGGGCTTTACGAACAGCGGCAAGCCACCGAGACCTGATACGGCCTCTAGTGCGGCGGCCGGATTGGCCACCCAATCGCGCTCGTTAATGACCACGTGTGGCGTAACCGGCACGTCTGCAGCCTCAAAGAGTGCCTTGGTGAATTCCTTATCCATGCCGGCGGCAGAGGCCAGCACACCGTTGCCGACGTACGGCACACCGAGCAACTCGAGGTAACCCTGAAGGGTTCCGTCTTCGCCGAATGGGCCATGTAGCACCGGGAAAACAACGTCGATCTGACCTAGTGAACTGCGAGCCCCGGTGATGTCTAGTCGGGTGATCTCGCGGCTGCCGTCCATGGCGAATTCAATGCGTGAGCCCTCATCCTTGACGGTTGCCAACTGACCCTTGCGCAGGGCCCACTTTTCGGCGTCGTCATCGGCCGGAACGAAAACGCCCTGCTGGGTAATGCCAACTGGGATGACGTTGTACTTGCTGCGATCAATCGCACCGAGCACTCCGGCCGCGGTGGCACAAGAAATCGAGTGCTCGCTCGAGCGGCCTCCGAAGAGTAGAACGAGGTTGAGTTTGGCCATGACTATTCGCCCTGAGGGTCGTCGGTCTCGGTGGTTAGATGTGGGGCGATGTCCTTAGGGTCCATCTTGCCCTCGAGCACCAACTGCACCTGCTCAACGATTGGCATCGAAACATTCTTAGCGCTGGCCAACTGAAGAATCGGGGCCACCGAAGACAAACCTTCGGCAGTCTGTGACATGCGACGAAGCACCTCACGCAGGGTGTAACCCTTGCCGAGCATCTCGCCGGCCTTGTGGTTGCGAGACAGCGGCGACTCTGATGTCGCAATGAGGTCACCTAGACCGGCCAAACCGACCATCGTGGTTGCCTTGGCGCCGTAGGCCACGGCAAAGCGAGAGATTTCGGCAAGGCCGCGGGTCATGATCGAGGCCTTGGTATTTTCGCCGTAACCGACACCGTTGACGATACCGATCGCAACCGCGATGAGGTTCTTCAGGATGCCGCCGAACTCGGTGCCGATTACATCCTTGTTGGTGAAGGTGGTGAAGTAGTGGTTGCGGGCAGCCTTGGCCACGACCGCTGCGGTTGCGGCGCTAGACGACGCAGCCACCGAAGCCGCCGGCTGCTCCTGTGCGATTTCGAGGGCAAGGTTCGGGCCAGAAACCACGGCGATTTGATCGGCCGGGAAGCCGGTAACCGATGCGATGACCTCGCTCATGCGAAGACCGGTGTCTTTTTCGACACCCTTCATCAAGCTGACCAGGATGGCGTTCTTCGGAAGAAGAGGGCCCCACTCTTGCAGGTTGCCGCGAAGCGACTGCGAAGGAACCGAGAGGAAGACCAACTCGGCGTCGGCAAGCACGGAAGCAACATCGGTCTTTGCGCTCAGAGTCTTTGGTAGGTGAACACCAGGGAGGTAGTCACCGTTGCGTCGATCCTGGTTGATCTCGTCGGCGACATCCTTGCGACGAGCCCACAGAACAACCTCGTTCTCCGGGTTGTCGGCTAACACCTTTGCGAAGGTGGTGCCCCAGCTTCCTGCACCCATCACGGCAATCTTCGCCATTAGTTCTTCGCTTTCTTGTCTTGGTTCTTTTTGAAGTTTCCGGTTTCGGTCTGACCGTGGCTAGCCGGATCCCAAAGTTGCTGAGGCGGCACGGTGCCGCGGAGTTGCGAAACCAGTTCGGTGATTCGATGCATCACGATTTCGGTTGCCTCGTGCACCTCGGCCGGGCTCAACTTCTTGCCGCGATAGGCCGAAAGATCGATCTCGTCGCCAACGGTTAGGCGAACCGGCTTCCAGAAACCAGGGCGAAACTTGGCACCGTACTGAGGAAGAACCTGCTCGCTGCCCCAGTGGGCCACCGGGTAAACCGGAACATTGGTTTCGAGGGCCAGGCGAACCGCACCGGTCTTGCCGCGCATCGGCCAAAGGTCTGGGTCGCGGGTCAAGGTGCCTTCGGGGAAGATCGAGATGCAGTGACCGGCATCCAAGTAAGCGTGTGCCGCGCGAAGCGGTTCGTCATTGCGCTGACCGCCACGGTAGACCGGAATCTGACCGGCAGCTCGAAGCACCGGGCCGACTACCGGAACCTTGAACAAGCTTCCCTTAGCCAAGAAGTGTGGGGCGCGCTTTAGATTGACGTAGACGAAGTAGGCCATGGCCAGCGCATCGACATTGGTGACGTGGTTTGACACCAAAACAAAGGCGCCTTTTTTCGGCAGCTTTTCTTGACCGGTCGGAACCAACTTGAAGAGGGTGCGAACCAACGGGATAAGAATCGAAGCAATCAGCACCAGCACGAAATGGCGTTCGGCTGGATTTATCTTCGGCATTCGAAGATATTCGCGATTGCTCTTCTTGGCCATCTTGAAACCTATTCGGTGTAGCTGAAGTCGGCGCCGAGGTCGGTGAGCTTCTGCAGGAAGTGCTCGTAACCGCGCGAAATCAACTGAACGTTGGTGACATTTGAGGTTCCCTTGGCTGCCAGCGCGGCAACCATGTGGCTGAATCCACCACGAAGGTCGGGCACTCGGATGTCGGCTGCGTGCAACGGAGTTGGGCCCGAGATAACCGCCGAGTGGTTGAAGTTGCGCTGGCCGAAGCGGCAAGCGGTGCCACCCAAACACTCCTTGTAAATCTGAATCTGAGCGCCCATCTGAACCAAGGCGTCGGTGAAGCCGAAGCGGTTCTCGTAGACGGTCTCGTGAATGATCGAAAGACCCTTGGCCTGGGTGAGCGCGACCACGAGTGGCTGCTGCCAGTCGGTCATGAAACCAGGGTGAACATCGGTCTCGAGAACTACCGGCTTGAGGTCGCCGCCAGGGTGCCAGAAACGGATTCCGTCATCCTCGATCTCGAAGGCGCCGCCAACCTTGCGGAAGACGTTCAAGAAAGTGGTCATGTCTTGCTGGCGGGCTCCGCCCACGAAGATGTCGCCGTTGGTGGCCAACGCTGCACAAGCCCATGAAGCGGCCTCGTTGCGGTCGAAGATTGCACGGTGCGAGTAGCCCTTGAGCTCGGTCACACCTTCGATGCGAATCACGCGGTCGGTATCTACCGAGATGATTGCGCCCATCTTCTGCAGAATCGCGATGAGGTCCATGATTTCGGGTTCGATTGCCGCACCAGAAAGCTCGGTCAGACCCTCGGCACGGACGGCGGTGAGCAGAACCTGCTCGGTTGCGCCGACCGATGGGTAAGGAAGCTTGATCTTGGCACCGTGCAGACCCTTAGGTGCCGAAAGGCGGGTTCCGTTGTCGAGCTCTTCGATTACAGCGCCGAAGTTGCGCAGCACCTCGAAGTGAAAGTCGATCGGACGGTCGCCGATGTGGCAACCGCCGAGACCAGGGATGAATGCCTCACCCAGGCGGTGCAGCAGTGGGCCACAGAAAAGAATTGGGATTCGAGACGAACCGGCGTGAGCATCAATGTCGGCCATGCGAGCCGAGGCAACCTTGGTCGGGTCGAGGGTCATCACGCCGTCGACGCTGTGCTCGATTACTACGCCGTGAAGTTGAAGCAAGCGCGAGACGATCTCGACATCGCTGATGAACGGAACATCCTTGAGAACGCTGGCGCTCTCACCAAGCAAAGCCGCAACCATGGCCTTCGTTACCAGGTTCTTGGCACCCTTAACGTCAACGCGACCGATAAGTGGCTTGCCACCGTGAACGGTGATCTGACTCATGGGTCTCCTTAGTGCTTCGCTGGCAAGGTCTTAGGCATCCAGTTCGGACGCTTTGCCTCAAAATCGGTGATGGCTTGCTCGTCACGCAGGGTGAGGCCGATGTCATCCAAGCCCTCTAGCAGACGCCATTTAGTGTATTCGTCAATCTCGAAGTGAACGGCTAGGTCGCCAATCGTGGCGGTCTGCTCAACCAGGTTGATGGTGATTGAAGAACCTGGGTTGGCCTCAAGCGCCGCCCAAAGCTTCTCGGTGTCGGCATCGGTGATTTCGCCGGCGATTAGCCCCTGCTTACCCGAGTTGCCTCGGAAGATGTCGGCAAACTTGGCAGAAAGCACACACTTGAAGCCGTAGTCGCGAAGCGCCCAAACGGCGTGCTCGCGGCTAGAGCCGGTGCCAAAATCTGGGCCAGCAACCAAGACCTCGGCGTTCTTGTATGGCTCCTGGTTCAAAACGAACTCAGGGTCGTTGCGCCAGGCGGCGAACAGGGCATCCTCGAAACCCGTCTTGGTGATGCGCTTTAGATAAACCGCTGGGATGATCTGGTCGGTGTCAACGTTGCTGCGACGAAGTGGCGCGCCGACTCCGGTGAAAACTTCAAACTTTTCCATTAGTTGGCCTCCGCTGAGTCGACTAGATCGGCTGGTGCTGAGAGAGTTCCGCGAATCGCGGTCGCCGCAGCCACCAAAGGTGAGACCAAGTGGGTGCGAGCACCCTTACCCTGGCGACCCTCGAAGTTTCGGTTCGAGGTAGACGCCGAACGCTCCCCCGGAGCCAGCTGGTCTGGGTTCATTCCGAGACACATCGAGCAACCGGCAAAGCGCCACTCGGCACCGAAATCCTTGAAGATCTTGTCGAGACCCTCGGCCTCGGCCTGCAGGCGAACCTTGGCAGAACCAGGCACGACCATGAAGCGAACGCCTTCGGCCTTCTGCTTGCCTTCGATGATTGCGGCAGCTGCCCGAAGGTCTTCGATGCGGCTGTTGGTGCAAGAACCGAGGAACACGGTGTTGACCGCGATGTCCTTCATGCGAGTGCCAGGCTTTAGGTCCATGTATTCGAGAGCACGAACCGCCGCTGCCTTGTCGTTCGGGTCGCTGAAGTCATCCGGGCTTGGCACGGCGTCGTTCAGGCTGATGCCCTGACCAGGGTTGGTTCCCCAGGTCACGAATGGGTCGAGGGTGTTGGCGTCGAGGAAAACTTCGGCGTCGAACTTGGCTCCCTCATCAGTAGGCAAGGTCTTCCAGTAAGCAACCGCTTCATCCCAGTCAGCGCCCTGAGGTGCGTGTGGGCGACCCTCGAGGTAGTCGAAGGTGGTCTGGTCTGGTGCAACCATACCGGCGCGTGCACCGGCTTCGATTGACATGTTGCAGATGGTCATGCGGGCTTCCATCGAAAGCGCACGGATGGCGCTGCCGCGGTATTCAAGAACGTAACCCTGGCCACCGCCGGTGCCGATCTTCGCGATGACGGCAAGGATGATGTCCTTCGCGGTAACACCCGGGCGAAGGGTGCCTTCGACGTTGATAGCCATGGTCTTGAACGGCTTTAGCGGAAGGGTCGAGGTGGCCAAAACGTGCTCAACCTCTGAGGTTCCGATGCCCATCGCAAGCGCACCGAAAGCGCCGTGGGTTGAAGTGTGTGAGTCACCACAGACCACGGTGATGCCCGGCATGGTTAGACCAAGCTGTGGGCCAACCACGTGCACAATGCCCTGCTCAGCGTCACCGAGCGAGTGGATGCGAACACCGAACTCCTTGGCGTTGTCGCGAAGGGCGTTGATCTGAGTGCGGCTGGTGATGTCGGCAATCGGCTTGTCGATATCCCAGGTAGGAGTGTTGTGGTCTTCGGTCGCGATGGTCTGATCGAGGCGACGAACTGGGCGACCAGCTAGACGGAGGCCATCGAAAGCCTGAGGGCTGGTGACCTCGTGAACCAAGTGAAGGTCGATGTAGAGCAGGTCGGGCGAACCATTTTCGCCCTTGACGACCAAGTGGTCGTTCCATACCTTTTCGGCCAGAGTTAGTGGCTTATTTGTCATACAAACACCTCAAAACGATTGAACTAAAAGTTTACCGCGCCAGCGGCCAGATTGCTTAGGTATAGGCTGGCGAGATGAGCGAAAACGGGCTGGACTTTCTTCAGCGAAAAACCATCCGAGTGCTAACCGCAGGGCAGGTGCTTTCGGGGTTCGGCCTAGGTTCAACTCTCTCGATCGGTTCACTTCTGGCCGCTCACCTTTCGGGTTCACCGTCATGGGCCGGTTCAGCGGCGACCTTTAGTACCTTAGGTGCGGCAACCTGGGCGATACCGCTTGCCCGGCTCGCCTATCAGCGAGGTCGTCGTGTTTCGCTGGCCACTGGTGCCGCAATCGCGATCACCGGCGCAACATTGGTAATCACTGCGGCCGCCGTTCAAGTTTTTCCGCTGTTGCTCGTGGCCCTGTTCTTGCTGGGCGCCGGTTCAGCGGTTGGCCTTCAGGCCAGATTTGCAGCCACCGACCTGCCATCTGGCCGCTCGACCGGCCGCGATCTATCGGTCGTTGTGTGGGCGACAACATTCGGCGCGGTTATCGGGCCAAATATGTTCGGCCCCGGAGAAATTGTTGGCCACGCTCTAGGTTTGCCATCGATGACCGGGCCCTTTCTGTTCACAATCCTCTCGCAAATTGCAGCCACCTCGGTGTTCTGGTTTGGACTTCGCCCTGACCCGCTGCTGGTTGCCAAGCAACTAAATGCCGCTAAGACCAAGGGCAAGACTTCCTTTGCTACTGCAATCGCGACCTTGAAGAAGTACCCGATGGCTGCCTTCGCAATCAGCGCGATCGCATTGAGCCACATGGTCATGGTCTCGGTGATGTCGATGACCCCGATTCACATGAAGGGCATGGGTTTCGACCTGGTCGTGGTCGGCTTCACCATCAGTCTCCACATCGCCGGCATGTATGCCTTCTCGCCGATTTTCGGCTGGCTTTCAGACAAACTCGGACGGGTGCAGACGGTCATCCTCGGCCAAACAATTTATGTTGCAGCGTTGGCAATCGCGGGCTTCGGACAAGACAGCAGAGTGATGGTAACCATCGGGTTGTTCTTGCTCGGTCTCGGCTGGTCGGCATCTACGGTTGGTGGCGCCGCTCTCTTGACGGCCACATTGCCGGTTGGGGAGAAAACCAACGTTCAGGGCCTGAGCGACTCACTGATGAACCTGTCTGGCGCTTTCGGTGGCGCGGTGGCCGGCTCAATCCTGGCCGGCTTCATGTTCCTGGGTTTGAACCTCGCGGCACTCATCCCGGTGTTCTTGATCGTGATTTTCGCTGGCGTTTCTCGCTTACGCGCCCGAAGCTGACCCGCTTCTACCCCGGATAAAGGAAAACCTCTCCCGAGACAAAGCATCGAGAGAGGTAATCGTGATCCCAAGGGGATTTGAACCCCTGCTGCCGCCGTGAGAGGGCGGTGTCCTAGGCCGCTAAACGATGGGACCGTTTTTTTGCAACCTGTCGATTATGCCACAGTGCGGGCAGGTAAGGCAACCTAAGCGAATACTGAAAGGGCTTCGGCAACCACGGTCGAGGTTAGCGGTGAATGACCGCGAGCCTCTCCGTCGCTGTAAACCGGCATATTCCCCGAAGATAGCTTGACGCTTTTGGCGCGCACGAATTCAACCGCTGGATGGGTGACGTGACCGCCGCTGTAGACCTTTGGGAACACCTTGAGCAGTTCGAGTCGACTCATGGCGTGAACGATGAAAAGGTCCAGATAACCGTCGTCCACCTTGGCATCAGGCGCGATTAGCATTCCACCGCCGAAGGCCGGGCCGTTTGCCACAGCGCACAACATCGCGTCAAAACTGCGGTGCTCGCCATCGATGGTTGCTTCATAGTGAATCGGCTTGAACTTGGCTAACTCGAGCACCATAGCGATGTCATAGCGACGCGGACCCTTTGGCCAGGTCATCTCGTTGGCACGTTGATTGCAAAGGGCATCGAAACCTGCCGAGGCGGTGCCGAAAAACCAGAACTGGCCGGTCGAAGAATGTGCCTTGATTGCATCTACTCGGCGCGGTGAGTCCAGTTTGTCGAGCACTGCGTGCGTGCCGGCGATCACATCGCCCTCGGGCATACCGAGGCTTCGCGCCAAATCGTTTCCGGTGCCCGCCGCCACAATACCTAGGGAGATTCCGGTGTCGCAGGCGATGTTTACGCCGAGGTGCGCGATGCCGTCTCCCCCGACCACGACCAATCCGTCGATCAGGCCGTCATTTATGGCATGACGGGCGTTGGCGTTTGCTTCGTCGATGTTATTGCCAGAGAGGTTGAGGTACGACTGACCCCGTTCGTCGAGAGTCTTGAGCACGAGTTCACCTCGAGCGGCACCCTTACCGCGACCCGAACTTGGGTTGATAATCACACCGAGACGCATGGCTAGCCCTTGCGCAGTCTGCGAACGTTTAGCAAGACCACGGATGACATGCCCAGCGAAAGGCCTGCAGCCACCGCAGGTGAAACGGTGAGGCCGAGGCCTGAAAGCGCTCCCGCGGCAAGCGGCAAGGTAACCGCACTAAAGATCAGTGACCAAATCAGGTTTTGGCGGGCAGTCTTGGCAGCTCGCTTGGAGAGAATCAAGCCGCGAACGAACAGCACCGGATCGGTGGATGCCACGGTAATGCCCGCCGACTCAATCTGCTCGTAGGTGTCAACTCCGAATGCGACACCAACATCGGCCTGGCCTAGCGCCTGGGCATCGTTGATGCCGTCTCCTACCATTGCAATCTTGGAGGTGTCGGCCTGCAAACGGCTGACCACATCGGCCTTCTGGTGAGGCAGCACCTCGGCGAAGGTTTCGGTGATTCCAAGCTCCTTAGCCACCCAGGTGGCCACTCCCTGAGCATCACCGGTCAGCAAACCCACTCGTTTGCGCTCAAACTGCAAGGCCAGCACTGCTTCTTTTGAGCTGCCACGGACGAAGTCGCCGAGTTCAAGCCAACCCAGCAGCTCGCTGTCGCGAATTACAAAGAGTACGGTCTGGCCGGCGTGGTTTGCTGCATCACACTTGACCAGGTCGCCGACGAACAACGTCATGTTTCGCGAGGTGAGAATGATTGGGCCACCGACCACGATGGTTTGAGCCTCGAATGTTCCAGCTGCACCCTGACCAGGAATAAGGCGATAATCGCGAATCTCAAGCGGCTCGATGTCACGGCGTCTTGCCTCTTCGACGATCGCAGCAGCAATCGGGTGGTCAGACTGCAGTTCAACGCCCGCGGCAATCGCGATCAACTCATCCGTGCTTGAAAGCGGCGAACCGTGGGTCAAGTGTGCGCCGACAAAGCGACGTTCTGCGGTGGTTAGGGTGCCGGTTTTATCGAACAACACCATGTCGACCTGGCCGAGCGCATCGAACTGAGCACGGTCTGAGTAATAAATCTCGTTGTAGGCGGCGATCGCGGTGGCGAATCGAGAAACCAGCGGGCGAGCCAACCAGATCGCCTGCGGAGCGGCAACCAGAACAACGGCCATGAAACGTTCGATAGCCGACTGTGGGCTCAGGCCCCCAAGCGCCCAGCCGAGCACCGAGGCGGGAACTGCGACTACCAATACGGCTAGAACAGACCAGTTGGTCCACTTTTCGAGCTTGACCTCGAAGTCTGGGCGAACCTTTTGTGCCTGCCTCATGTAGTTGAGGTCGGGGCCTAAATCAGATTCGTCACGGATGCGGCGCTCGAGGTAAATCGCTGCGAAGCGGCCAGCTGCCAACACCGGCAGCAACCAAACAAATGCCCACCAGAAACCGAGATCGGTCTTGGCTGAGCCGGTGAAATAGATGACCGTGATTGTCATTGCGAAAATCAACCCTGCGGCCAGCGCAATACCCGGCAGAAAAGCCCAGCTCGGGTTGAAGCCAGAAGGCTTAGCCCGGTGTTGGTGCTGCTCGTCCATCAGTTCTCCGTAGTGCTTTTGTGGCGCAAAGGTTTGCCTTCAAATCCTATGCGCGAGCGGCGCTAAACCTTGACAGAATGAAGGCATGAAGATCACAAAGTTTGGCCACGCCTGCCTCGAATTCGAAGAGAACGGGCAACTGCTCATCCTTGACCCTGGCATGTACACGCAGCCGATCGAGGGGCGCAACGCGGTGCAGGCTGTCGTGATCACCCACATTCATGACGACCACTGCTACGAAGAGCAGCTCGACCGAATCATCGAACTAAACCCCGGCATCACAATTTATGGCACGGATGAGGTCTGCAAGCGTCTTGCCGCCTCACGGCCAAACTTCAAGCTAAACCCGGTGCACCACGGCGACTTTTATCAGGTCGGCAACTTCACCCTCGAGTTCTTTGGCGACATGCACGCCGAGATTCACCGCTCGATTCCGCTGGTTCAAAACTGCGGAGTCATGGTCAACGGCAAGCTCTATTACCCTGGCGACAGCTTCACCCAGCCAGATCGCGAGGTCGAGATTTTGGCCTGCCCGGCATCGGCACCTTGGCTCAAGATTTCTGAAGTCATGGACTTCATTGCGGCGGTCAAACCGAAGCGCTGCTTCCCAACCCACAACATTCACCTGAGCGAGTTTGGCAACCAGCTAAACAACGGTCGCATTCAGGCGGTTACCGAGCAAAACGGCGGCAAGTATGAGTGGTTGCAGATCGGCGAATCAACCGAAATCTAGGTCTAAATAGACCTCAAGTGAAGGCCCGGTTAAAGCGAAATCGCTTCCCGTAGGAAGCGATTTTCAAAGCTGGGGTACCTGGACTCGAACCAAGAACAAAGGTACCAGAAACCTCCGTGTTGCCAATTACACCATACCCCAAGGTACTGCTCGAGCCCGAGGGCTCGATTTACCATCTTAGCCGTTTTTAGGCGGCGCTGGCAAACGCAGTTAGACGAGCAATCGTCTCTGCCTTGCCCAAGATTTCCATCGACTCGAATAGCGGTGGAGAAATGCGGCGACCCGAGATTCCGGTGCGCAGCGGGCCGAAGGCCACGCGTGGCTTCAGACCTAGGCCATCGATCAATGCAGCCTGTAGTGCCGCCTGAACTGCCTCGGTCTTGAAGTCGGCTTCGGCGATTGGCTCGAGAGCTGCAACGGCTGCTTTCAAAACCTCTGCGGTGTTCTCAGGGAGACCGGCCTTGGCATCCTCTTCGATGACGATTTGGTCGGCCGTCTTGAACAAGAAGCTGACCAGGTCAGGAGCCTCGCTCAAAACCACTAGACGCTCTTGGATGAGTGGCGCGACAGCGGTCAAAATCGCGTCTGCCTCGGCGGTCAGAGTTGCACCGACCACACCGGCACTCTGCAGGTAAGGCATCAGGCGTGACTTGAAGTCATCCAAGGTCAACAAGCGAATGTGAGCCGCGTTGATTGCGTCGGCCTTCTTCTGGTCGAAGCGGGCCGGGTTTGGGTTGACGTTCTTGACGTCGAAAGCGGCAACCAGTTCTTCCATGGTGAAGATGTCTTGGTCGGCGCTTAGACCCCAACCGAGCAGCGATAGGTAGTTGAGCAGACCCTCTGGGATGAAGCCACGGTCACGGTGGTGGAAGAGGTTGGCCTCTGGGTCGCGCTTAGAAAGCTTCTTGGTGCCCTCGCCCATCACGTATGGCAGGTGGCCAAACTGAGGGATGAACTTGGTGATGCCTGCCTCGTACATCGCGTTGTAGAGCGCGATCTGACGCGGGGTCGAAGAAAGCAGGTCTTCGCCGCGAAGCACGTGGGTCACGCCCATCAGCGCATCGTCAACCGGGTTGACCAGGGTGTAGAGCGGCTGGCCGTTCGGGCGAACCACTACGAAGTCAGGGAAAGAACCGGCCGGGAACTTGATCTCGCCACGAACCAGGTCGGTGAACACGATGTCGGTCTCCGGAACGCGCAGGCGAAGTGCCGGGCTGCGACCCTCGGCGCGGTAGGCGGCCTTCTGCTCTTCGCTCAGGTCACGCTCTGAGTTGTCATAGCCGAGCTGAACCGCGCGACCGTTGGCCTTGTTGCGCTCGTCGATTTCTTCGCCGGTTAGGTAGCTTTCGTAGATGTGACCAGAGGCCTTCAGCTTCTCGATTACCTCGAGGTAGATGTGGGTGCGCTCGCTCTGGCGGTAAGGCTCTGCGGGGCCACCGACGTTGACGCCTTCATCCCAGTTCAAACCTAGCCAGTTGAGGGCGTCGAGAATCATCTCGAATGACTCTTCGCTGTCGCGCTCGGCATCGGTGTCTTCAATGCGGAACAGGAACGAACCACCGGTGTGACGAGCGTAGGCCCAGTTGAATAGGGCGGTGCGGATCAAACCGACGTGTGGCAAACCGGTTGGCGATGGGCAAAAGCGAACCTTTACATCGGCTCCGGTTGCGGTTGAAAAAGGTGCTGTGATTAGCGAAGACATAATGTCTTCAAGTCTAAACGACTGGCGTCAAAGGCAAGGATGTCGGTTTAGCGAACCGGGTTGACCAGGGTGCCGATGCCTTCGACCTCGCACTCAACCACGTCGCCCGAAACGATCTGCGAGATGCCCGCCGGGGTGCCGGTGAGAATCACATCGCCCGGCAGCAGGGTCATGTTCTGAGAAACATAAGAAATCAGCTTTGGCACGTTGTGCAGCATGTGCGACAGGGTTGAAGCCTGCTTGGTCTCGCCATTGATGCGCGAGGTCAGTTCTTGACCGTCTGGCACGAACTCGGTTTCGATCCAGGGGCCAATCGGACAGAAGCTGTCGAAGGACTTGGCACGAGCCCACTGCTGGTCTGAGAACTGCAGGTCGCGAGCGGTCACGTCGTTGGCAATGGTGAAGCCCCAAACATAGTTGAGAGCGTCCTCCTCGCTGACGTTCTTGGCGATCTGCCCCATCACGATGGTCAACTCGACCTCGAGCTCAACCTTGTTGCTCTGCGAAGGCAAAACGATTGCATCGCCGGGGCCAACAATCGAACTAGATGGCTTCAAGAACAGGGTTGGCTCGGTTGCGGCCGAGGCACCATCGATCTCACCGATGTGGTCGGCATAGTTCAAACCGACACAAACCACCTTGGATGGGATGGTTGGCGCGAGCAGCTTCACATCCTTGATTGGAATTCGCTCACCGGTGGTGTCGTAGCCGGCGACCAAAGGGTGGCCGTTTAGCACGACGAGTTCGGGACCATCGACGATGCCAAACTTTGGCTCGCCGTTCAGGCTGAAACGGGCAACGCGCATTAGTCGCTGAGTTTGACTAGCCAGTTGTGGCGGTCGGCGACCTTGCCATACTGAATGCCGGTTAGCTCTTCACGCAAGCTGGCAGTTAGCTCACCAGGCTCGGCATCGGCCGAACCGATGGTGCCCTCACGGCTCTTGAACTGACCAATCGGGGTGATTACCGCCGCGGTGCCACAGGCGAAGACCTCAACGATTTCGCCAGAGTCGATGCCCTCGCGAACCTCATCGAGGGTGATCTTGCGCTCTTCTAGCTTGATGCCGCGATCTTTGATCAGGGTGATGACCGAGTCGCGAGTGATGCCGCGAAGAATGGTTCCGTCTAGCGAAGGGGTGGCTACGTGGCCATCCTTGTAGACGAAGAATAGGTTCATGCCGCCGAGCTCTTCGATGTAGGTCGAGCTTTCGGCGTCGAGGAACATAACCTGCGAGCAGCCGTTCTCGTAACCCTCGTTCTGGGCCAATAGTGAAGCGGCGTAGTTTCCGCCGGTCTTGGCCTCACCGGTGCCGTGCTTGCCGGCGCGTGACGAGTCAAGGGCAATCCAGATTGAAACCGGCTTTAGGCCGCCGGTGAAGTATGGGCCGACCGGCGAAGCGATCACGCGGTATTCGGCGCGGTGGGCGGCTCGAACACCGAGGAAGTTCTCGGCTGCGATCTCGAATGGGCGAATGTACAGAGTCTTCTCGTTGACCGGCTCTGGCACCCATGCGCCATCAACCGCGATGAGCTGCTTTAGCGACTCGACGAAGATTTCAACCGGCAGCTCAGGCAGCGCCATGCGGCGAGCCGAAAGCTGAAGGCGCTTGGCGTTTGCCTCTGGGCGGAAGGTCCAGATTGAACCGTCGGCGTGACGGTAGGCCTTGATGCCCTCGAAGATTTCCTGGCCGTAGTGCAGCACCGCTGCCGATGGGTCCATCATGATTGGGCCATAAGGAAGAACTTGGGCGCTGTGCCAGCCCTTGTCCTTCTCCCAAACCACGACGACCTGGTGGTCGGTTAGGTTGGCACCGAAAACCGGAGCCTGAAGCACGGCCTCGCGCTCGGCGTCAGGCTTTGGGTTGGTGTTGCGGATTACTTCAAACTTGAGATCTGCCATGATCTGCTTCTTTCTTGAAACCTAAGGGTTGAAAAGACTTTTTAGAGCAGTGCGAAGATTGCCTCGGCAACCTCGGTGGTAGAGCGCTTCTTGTCACCTCGGGTCGCGAGGTCGGCCGCTACCGCAGCCTCGATGCGCTTGGCCGCCACAGGGTTGTTGAGGTGGCTTAGCAACAGAGCCGCCGAAAGGATAGCGGCGGTTGGGTCGGCAAGGTTTTTGCCGGCGATGTCTGGTGCCGAACCGTGTACCGGTTCGAACATGCTTGGGAAGGTGCCGTCTGGGTTGATGTTTCCCGAGGCGCCAAGCCCGATGCCGCCGCCGATCGCAGCAGCCAGGTCGGTGATGATGTCACCGAAAAGATTGTCGGTCACGATTACGTCGAATCGTGACGGGTCGGTGACCATAAAGATGGTCGCCGCGTCGATGTGAAGGTAGTCGTGAGTGATGCCTGGGAACTCCTCGGCAACCTTGTTCACGGTGCGCTGCCACAACCAGCCGGCGTGAACCAAAACGTTGTGCTTGTGAACCAGGGTGACCTTCTTGCGGTCACGAGTCGAAGCAAGCTCGAAGGCATAGCGAACCAAGCGCTCGACACCAAACGCGGTGTTGACCGAAACCTCATTGGCAACCTCGGCTGGGGTGCCAACACGGATGGCTCCGCCGTTGCCAACGTAAGGGCCCTCGGTGCCTTCACGAACCACGACGAAGTCAACCTTGCCCGGGTCGGAAAGTGGGCTGATTACGCCCGGGTAGAGCTTGGTTGGGCGAAGGTTTACGTAGTGATCAAACGAGAAACGTAGCTTGAGTAGCAACTGACGCTCGAGCACGCCAGATGGAACCTTTGGATCGCCGATGGCACCGAGCAGAATCGCGTCGTGCTCCTTGAGCGAAGCCATGTCAGCGTCGGTGAGGGTTTCGCCGGTCGCGTGATAGCGACGGGCACCGAGGTCATACTCGGTGGTCTTGAAGCTCACGCCAGAACCCGCAGTGACTCGGTTGATTGCCTCTAGGGCGATGTTGGTAACCTCAGGGCCAATGCCGTCGCCACCGATTACTGCGATTTTGTATTCACGAGTCACTTTGTTGCTCCAAAACAGTTGATTGCTGTCAACTTTACTCTTATCCCGCGTGGGTTTTAGAGGCGACGAGCCAAAAGAACCACGGTAATTGAAGGTTTCAATCCATCCTTGGTTTGAACCTGGCCATCGCGGTTGGTGAGAACCTCGATTTCGACCGGCAAATCGGCACAGATCTCGGTGAGGCTGACCACCGAAGGCAAGACCGCTTCGTCTCGCGGGCCACCATAGCCATCGGCCAGGTTTTCGAGGGCGTGCCAAACGCCAAGGATGTGCCCTCCCGGCCGAACGTTGTCGACCAGGGTGTCTAGCGCATCGGCTAGGTCCTGCTGCGGCACCTGCAGGTAGGCGACCACTCCGATGTCTACCGGGGTCAGCACCGATTCGAATCCGGTGGCATCGGCGATGTGGGCGAAGTGTAGGTCGGCTACTCCGCGCTCTTCGGCGAGCTTTAGCGACTTGCTGAGTGCCTTCTTGGACCAGTCGATGTTCTCTGACTGCCATCCTTGCTCTGAAAACCAGATTGCGTTGCGGCCTTCTCCACCGGCCAGGTCAATCATCTTGCCCTGCGGCTGCTTAGCGATTAGTGGTTCGCAATACTCTTTGACGAACCGATTTACGACCGTCGTATAGATGTAGTCGTCGGTGTCGAATTTTGCGTCCCAGTAAGAAGAATCCATACTTGAAATCTAACGCCTTTTGAAAGGAACAATCATGGCCGACGAAATCACCGTCTCAGACCTGGCTCTAGAGCTAGACACCAACGCTTGGGTTCTCGATGTGCGCGAGGATGACGAGTTTGCCGATGGCCACGTTCCAAACGTGCACCACATTCCGTTGGGCCAGTTGCCAGACAAGTTTCACCTCATCCCTAAGGAAGAGAAGATCTTTGTCATTTGCCGTTCGGGCGCACGCAGCCAGTCGGGTGCCGACTATCTAATCAGCCAGGGTTACGACGCCGTTTCGGTTGCCGGCGGAACCATGGGTTGGATCTCATCGGGTCGCGAAGTTTCATTCGACGCGAGCCTCTAGAGTTACTTGCCTTCGGGCAAAGCAAAACCCCGGCGCTCATGTGAGCACCGGGGTTTTGTCATTCCAAGCGGGGCTTGAACGAAATCAAACTAAGCGTTGATGTCGATTGCCTTCATGACGTCGGCCTCGATGGCAATGCGAACTGCCTCTAGAACGGCTGCGTCAACTGGCGAGTCAACGGTGATAACCGAAAGCGCCTTGCCACCCTTCTGCTGACGAGCGATCTGCATCGCGGCGATGTTGATGCCGGCGTCTGCAAATGCCTTGCCATAGATTGCAACGATGCCTGGGCGGTCGCCGTAAACCATAAGCACTAGGTGCTCAGCAAGAGCCAACTCAACGTCGTAGCCATTGATGTTGGTGATCTTCTGGTGCAACTTAGGGCCGATTACGGTTCCCGAAACCGAAGCGGTGGTGCCGTCGGCAAGGGTTGCCTTGATGGTGGTTACGTTGCGGTACTCATCCGAGTTGGTGTCGACAACTAGCTTCACGTCGATGCCGCGCTGGTCGGCAAGCAGTGGAGCGTTGACGTATGAAACCTGCTCGGTAACTGCGTTCTGGAAGAAGCCCTTTAGACCGGCAAGCTTTAGAACCGAGACGTCGTGAACCGCAATCTCGCCGCGGATCTCAACCTCGATGGCACTAACGTTGCCGCCCGAAATGCCGAACAGCACCTGGCCGAGCTTCTCGATTAGGTTGATGCCTGGCTTGACCGAAGAGTCGATGTTGCCACCGGCAACGTTCACGGCGTCTGGCACTAGGTCGCCAGCAAGCGCTAGACGAACTGACTTAGCAACCGAGATACCGGCCTTCTCCTGAGCCTCATCGGTAGATGCGCCAAGGTGAGGGGTAACCAGGATGTTCTTCAAGGTTAGAAGTGGGTTGTCCTTTGGTGGCTCGGTGACGAATACGTCTAGACCGGCACCGGCAATCTGGTTGGTGCTCAGTGCTGTGTAAAGAGCCGCCTCGTCGATAATTCCACCGCGTGAGCAGTTGACGATGCGAAGGTTTGGCTTAGCGATCGCGAACTGTGCGGTCGAGATCATGCCGGTGGTCTCAGGAGTCTTAGGAATGTGAATAGTGATGAAGTCTGACTGCTTCATTACTTCTTCTAGGCTGGCTAGCTTTACGCCCATTGCCTCGGCGCGTGCCGGGGTGATGTATGGGTCGTAACCGATTAGCTCAACGCCGAAACCGGCGAGACGTTGTGCAACCAGACCACCGATGCGGCCAAGACCGACGATGCCCACGGTCTTCTCGTATAGCTCGGCGCCGGTGAACTGTGAACGCTTCCACTCGCCAGCCTTTAGTGACTGGTTGGCGTCTGGCACGTGACGGGCCAGACCAAGCATCTGTGCGATTGCAAGCTCTGCCGCTGAAACCACGTTAGAGGTAGGCGCGTTGACCACCATTACACCGGCAGCGGTAGCGGCCTTGATGTCTACGTTGTCTAGACCAACACCTGCGCGAGCAACGACCTTTAGCTTTGGAGCTGCCGCGATGGCCTCTGCGTCAACCTGAGTTGCCGAGCGAACCAGGATGGCGTCTGCCTTGGCAAGTGCTGCAAGCAGGGCTGGGCGGTCGGTTCCGTCGACGTTTACGACGTCGAAGTCTGGGCCGAGGGCCTCAACGGTTGCTGGCGATAGCTCTTCAGCAATAAGTACAACTGGCTTAGTCAATGCTTCATCCTGTCGGTGTGGTTTGGGTTCGGTTCTAAGTTTAGAGAGGAAAATCAGAGTGCGGCGCTTTTTGAGTTTCAATAATTGTTACTTAGACTGGTTTGTATGAAAGTAGCCGCCGCAAAGCTGTCTCCACTGCTCAAAAGTGACGTTCAAGGCCTGATTCTGGCCGAGATTTTCATGAACGCCGACGAGTTGTTCTCAATCAGTCACCTCGCCGAATTTGCCGGCACCAGCCTGCCAACCGCGATGCGCGAGGTCGATCGACTGCTCGACGGTCAGCTGGTGATTCAAAAGACCGTGGGCCGCGCGCGCTTCATCCAAGCCAATAAAAAGCACCTGCTGTTCGACTCGGTCAGTCAGATTGTGGCCTTTAGCTATGGACCGGCCGCTGTGTTGCCGCCGCTGCTGTTGCCACTCGACGGCATCGAACACGCCTATCTGTTTGGAGTTTGGGCCGCTCGACTATCGCGCCAAACCGAGGCAGCGCCCAAAGAAGTCGACTTGTTGTTGATTGGCAACGTCAGCCGCATCGAGGCATCTCGAGCCGCGGCCAAGGCCGAAGAACTGCTCGGTCGCGAGGTCAACGTTCAGTTCGCTACCTCGCTTGAGTGGCAGCGCGGCGAATCGGAATTCGTGCAGACTATCAAAGCGAACCCGCTGGTTGAACTAGCGATGCGGCCGTAGCGGCAAGATGTCGCCGAGACCCGAAGCCTAGAACCGAGGCAGTTAAAGCAGAAGAGGCACCCCGAAGGGATGCCTCTTCCAACGATCCGTTAGGAACGAGCTCGGATTAGCGAGCTGCGTTGCCTTCCTGGTAGTCGTCTGAGTTCTTGATCCATGAGAACAGCTTGCGTAGGTTACGGCCAACCGCCTCGATTGGGTGAGCCTCGCCCTTGGCGCGTAGCGCTAGGAACTCAGGTGCACCTGCATCCTGGTCTGCAACGAAACGACGAGCGAAGGTGCCATCCTGGATGTCGGTTAGAACATCGCGCATGCGCTCCTTGACCTCTGGGCCAACAACGCGTGGGCCTGAGATGTAGTCACCGTACTCAGCGGTGTCAGAAACTGACCAACGCTGCTTTGCAATGCCACCCTCGTACATTAGGTCGACGATTAGCTTTAGCTCGTGAAGAACCTCGAAGTAAGCAACCTCAGGCTGGTAGCCAGCCTCGGTTAGGGTCTCGAAGCCGTACTGGATGAGCTGTGAAGCGCCACCACAAAGAACAGCCTGCTCACCGAATAGGTCGGTCTCGGTCTCTTCAGCGAAGGTGGTCTTGATGGTGCCCGCACGGGTTCCACCGATTGCCTTCGAGTATGAAAGACCTAGGTCGAATGCGTTGCCTGATGCGTCCTGGTGGATAGCGATTAGGTTTGGAACACCACGACCGCCCTCGTACTCGCGACGAACTAGGTGGCCTGGGCCCTTTGGAGCAACTAGGAATACGTCAACGCCCTCAGGAGCAGTGATGTAGCCGAAGCGGATTGCGAAACCGTGACCGAAAACTAGCGCCTTTCCAGGAGCTAGGTTTGGAGCGATGTCGTCGTTGTATAGGTCGCGCTGACGTGGGTCTGGTGCAAGAACGACGATGACGTCTGCCCATGCTGAAGCCTCAGCTGGGGTTAGCACCTTTAGGCCAGCTTCTTCAGCCTTTGCCTTTGACTTTGAGGTTGCAGGTAGACCTACTACTACGTCTACGCCTGAGTCCTTCAGGTTTAGCGAGTGAGCGTGTCCCTGTGAACCATAGCCAAGTACTGCTACCTTGCGACCCTGAATG
>JBEGKW010000008.1:0-37564 GCA_041183865.1 Actinomycetota bacterium
GGCGGAGGTTCTGCTCTGCCAGGTTTGATTCTTAGCAAGATCGCGCCGCGCCTGCTGGCGAAGACCCTCAATGGCTTCAAGGATGGCTTGGTGGTTGTCACCGGGTCAGCTGGAAAATCAACCACAACAAAGATGCTGGTCGCAATTGCACGCGCTCATGGCAAGTCGGTATTCACTAATCCGTCTACTGCCAACATCGAACAGGGCTTTTATTCAGCGATTCTTGAGCGCTCAAATATCTACGGAAGAATCTCGGGAGACGTAGCCATTCTCGAAATGGATGAGGGTCACGCCGCCGAAATTACAAAGCGAGTTGCCCCTCGCCAATCAACCATCCTGAACGTTCTCGAAGATCAACTTGATCGCTTTGTCGACCCTGCGCTGGTGCGTGACAAGCTCGAACTCGTGGCAAGACGCACTCGCGGACCAGTCCTGCTGAATGCCGATGATCAGAACACCGTCTTGATCGGCCAGCAGTTGCCAAACAAGGCATCCAAGCGCTGGTTTGGTATTGCAGCTAGCGTAATCGCTAGTACAAAGCACGGGCTTGGTGCCGCTCCGACCTACTTGGACGAACTGCCACGACCAACAACTACTGCTGAAATCACCTCGGTTGAGGGCTCGAATGCAACCGCGACAATAGGCGGCGTCGGCGTAGCCTTTTCACTGCCAAACCGCGGTCTGCACTACGCCCTAGACTCCATAGCCGCGCTACAAAGCGCTGAGGCTTACCTTGGCGAAACCTTCGACCTAATGTTGGCGGCAAAGGTTCTTGACGAACTTCCTCCGGTATTTGCGCGCGGTGAGATCGCTCAGGTCGGGGGAGAAGATGTCGAATTCATCCTGGTTCAAAACCCTATGAGTTTTCAGCTGAACCTAGACAACCTCAATACGAACCCATCGCAGATCATGGTTGCCATCGGGCGTGATGTTCACGACCCGTCGTGGCTCTGGACCGTGGACATGAGCAACCTCACACATGCCGATGTGGTCAGTGGATATAACTTCGCTGAGATTGCCTTGCGCATGAGCTACGCGAACATTCCGATTGGCCAAGTGATCGGTGACCTGGAAGAAGCCCTGGACGCATTCTTCGCGCTTCCAAAGCCAGAACACGGAATCAAGACGGTCATTTTCTCGGCCGACGCCATGAGAAGAACGCGTCGCATCCTTGGCTTTACCGACCCAGAGGCGGTTGAACGTTGATTCGACTTGGAATTCTGTTTCCTAAGCACCTCAACCTAAACGGTGACTTTGGCAATGTCGAGGTACTTGCCCGCCAGCTCGAGTGGCGTGGTCACGAAGTTCAAACCGTTGAGGTCCTAGAACCCGCACAGCTCACGGAGCAACTGAATTTCGTTCTGATTGGGCACGGCTCAGAGGCGGCCTGGTCAGACATTAGCGATGAATTTCGACTGCTAGCGCCTCAACTTCAAGATCTAATTTCCAACGGAGTTCCGGTTCTGGCGGTTTCAACCGGATTCGAACAATCAATTCTTTCTGGAGTCATAGAGGCAGCCGCACCTATTAGCCTGCCCGAGCGAGTATCCAAGTTCAGTGTCGTCAAGGATGGCGACATCGATCTGCTTGGTTATGTGAACGTCGACACAAACTTGCCTGAGTTCTATCGCTCGGGTTCATTCATCGGCACGGCGTTGCACGGGCCGGTGCTTTCAAAGAATCCAATGTTGCTCGACCAGCTGCTCGCCGACATTTCACAAAGTGCGGGCGTTGCGCTGCAGCCAATTCAAGATGCAAAAAAGGCCGACCAATTGGCCGACCTTATTGCTGAGGTTTGGAAGCTAGAGAGCGAACTAGCGAACGAGTAGCTTAGAGCTCTCGTCATGCCATGAAAGCGCAACAGGCTCTAGCTGTGCTTTCTTCTCGTTGCCGTGGTGAGAACAGAAAATCAAGTCACCGCTGGCCAACTCAACACGGATGTAGGCCTGCGCACCGCAGACGTCGCAACGGTCTAGCGCGGTAAGCGACTCGCGAGTCTCTTCTGCGTCGATTTCTGCTTCTGCGGTTACTTCTTGATTCATTGTGTTTCCCTTCCGAAACAATAACAACACAGTTATTCGGCCTTTGCCCTCAAATAAGCCCGCATTTCGCTAACTGCGAAGTCTTCGGCTTTGATATTGCCCCTCCACCGTGTCAAAACGGGCAATCGAGCCCGTGGCAGTTAGCATTTTGAGGTGCCCAATTCAGACTATTCAGCCCGCCATCTCTCGGTTCTAGAGGGGTTAGAGGCCGTTCGCAAACGTCCGGGCATGTACATCGGCTCAACCGACTCGCGCGGTTTGATGCACTGCCTTTGGGAGATCATCGACAACTCGGTTGACGAAGCCCTTGCCGGGCACGGCGATCAGATCGAAGTCGTCTTACACAAGGACAGTTCGGTTGAGGTGCGCGACAAGGCCCGCGGAATCCCGGTAGACATCGAACCTAAGACCGGCTTATCTGGTGTTGAGGTGGTCTTCACCAAGTTGCACGCCGGTGGAAAGTTCGGCTCAGGTTCTTACGCTGCCTCTGGTGGACTTCACGGTGTTGGTGCTTCGGTTGTGAACGCACTCTCAGAGCGACTAGACGTTGAGGTTGATCGCGAAGGCAAGACCTACGCAATGTCATTCCGTCGCGGAGAACCAGGTGTCTTTGACGACAAGGGTGGAATTTCACCAACCAACCCTTTCAAGCCTTTCGAAGATGGTTCAATTTTGCGCGAGGTTGGCAAGGTTGCCAAGGGGGTTTCTGGCACCCGCGTGCGTTACTGGGTTGACCCGCAGATCTTCATCAAAGACGCACACTTCTCTACCGACGAACTAGTCGGGCGCGCGCGTCAGACCGCATTCTTGGTTCCTGGTTTGGGCATCGGCATCACGGATGATCGCGGCGCCGAGAAGACTCGCGAAGAGTTCAAATACCAGGGTGGCATCGTCGAGTACGCCGATTTCTTGGCCAAGGATGCTCCACTCACCGCTACCTGGCGCTTGTCGGGTGAAGGTAAGTTCTCCGAGACGATTCCAGTCCTAGACGAATCGGGCAACATGGTGTCGCGCGAAGTAGAGCGCGATTGTGCGGTTGAGGTTGCTGTTCGCTGGGGAACTGGCTACGACACAGAACTAAAGTCTTACGTCAACATCATTTCCACCCCAAAGGGTGGAACCCATGTTGCGGGATTCGAGCAGGCTCTGTTGAAGGCTCTACGCGGGCAGATCGAATCCAACGCGCGAAAGCTCAAGGTTGGCAACGACAAAATCGAGAAAGAAGACGTCATGGCCGGCCTTACCGCCGTCGTGACGGTTCGCTTAGCCGAGCCCCAGTTCGAGGGTCAGACCAAGGAAGTTCTCGGAACTCCTGCGGTTCGAAACATCGTCTCTAACGTCATCACCAAGGCTCTGAGCGAACGATTCAACAGCGTAAAGAGAGACGACAAGGCACAGAGCGCACTTCTCCTAGAGAAGATCGTTGCTGAAATGAAGTCGAGAATCTCGGCTCGCACGCACAAGGAAACTCAGCGACGCAAGAATGCGCTCGAGAGTTCATCGCTGCCGACCAAACTGGTCGACTGCCGCACCCAAGACACCATGGATTCAGAGCTATTCATCGTCGAGGGTGACTCGGCTCTCGGCACAGCCAAGCTCGCACGCAGCAGCGACTTCCAGGCGCTTTTGCCGATTCGAGGCAAGATCCTAAACGTGCAGAAGGCATCTGTTTCAGACATGCTCTCGAACACAGAATGCGCGTCTATCATCCAGGTAATCGGCGCCGGTTCTGGTCGCAGTTTCGACTTGGATGCGGCTCGCTACGGCAAAGTCATTCTGATGAGCGATGCGGACGTCGATGGCGCCCACATTCGCACCCTGCTCCTGACACTGTTCTTCCGCTACATGAGACCTCTTGTCGAAGCCGGTCGAGTATTTGCCGCTGTACCGCCTCTGCACCGTGTTGAGATCATCAACGCCGGTTCAAAGGCGAATGAGGTCGTGTACACCTACTCGCAGCAAGAGCTAGAGGCGCTTCTCATCAAGCTCGAAAAGGCTGGAAAGCGTTACAAGGAACCAATTCAGCGCTACAAGGGTCTTGGTGAAATGGACGCCGACCAGCTGGCCGAGACAACGATGGACCGCAGCCATCGAGCACTACGCCGTGTTCGAGTCGAAGACGCCGTGGCAGCTGAACAAGTGTTTGAACTTCTCATGGGCAATGACGTGGCTCCACGCCGAGACTTCATCATCGACTCTGCAGATGACTTCGAACGCGATCGAATCGACGCGTAATTCCCGCTAGAAAATTTCTAGCGTTAGTTAGTTTCCTACTGACCCAACTACGGCGGGCTGAGGGGTTCCCGAAGCGTCTCGCTTGGCCTTCTCGCCTCTGAGCTCAATTGGCTTGCCATCGGCCGTTAGCGCCTTGATTGGCTCGTCACCGACCCATGCGAAGTAGAGCTGATCTTCACCTCTAACAAAGCGATGAGATCGCACTCCACCGGTGGCACGACCCTTAGCAGGGAATTCAGAGAGATCTGAAATCTTTAGCGAGCCGGCATCGGTGCCTGGAATAGAAAGTGAGCTGTTTGCCGCGGTGACCACAACGGCATTTTCAGCCAAAGATACAGCCGTGAAGTAAATCACCTTTGCAGCTTCGTCGAGGTTAATACCGGCAACGCCACCAGCTGGTCTACCCTGAGGTCTTACCGACGAGGCCGAGTAGTGAAGCAGCTGAGCATCGCTAGACACGAAGACCAGAGTCGATGCGTCAGTTGCCAACGTTGCACCAACCACTCGGTCGCCATCCTTGAGTGAGATGACCTCGAACTCATCCTTGGCTGGGTAGTCGGCAACAACGCGCTTTACGACACCCTGTTCGGTGCCCAGTGCCAGTTCGGCTGTCTCATTTAGCTCAATTACGGTCAGGATTAGTTCGTCCTTCGGCAGGCCAAGGAAGTCGTGAGCAGAAACTGCTTGTCCTGCATCGAATACTTCACCAAAACCTGGGACGTCGGCTGCGTGAATGCGGTGAATCTTGCCGAAGCTCGTTACGAAACCAACATCTTGGCGGGTCGATGTTTGGATGCGAGTCTTGATTGCATCGTGCTTTGCGCGCTTTGAGCTGGCAAGCTCGGCTGGATGGCCATCGAGACGCGCTAGGAAGCCGCTGGCGGTCAAAACAATCGTGCATGGAGTATCGGCGAGTTCGGCATTGACCGTGGCCGCCTTAGCCATCGAGATTGGCTTTACCTCTTCAACCTCAGAAATCAGAGTCGTGCGACGATCATCGCCATACTTCTCAGCGACCGCGGCCAACTCGGCACTTACTACTGCACGCAGATTAGCTTCTGACGAAAGAATCTTCTCGAGCTCAGCGATTTCGGCTAGCAGTGTGGCCTTCTCAGACTCAAGTTCAATGCGAGAGAACTTTGTCAAGCGGCGAAGGCGCAACTCAAGGATGTACTCGGCCTGGAGTTCGCTCAAGTCAAAAATGTCGCGAAGGCGTTGGCGGGCTTCGTCAACCTCATCGCTGCTGCGAATTACCTGGATGACTTCATCGATCGAAACGATCGCGATGAGTAGACCTTCGACCAGGTGCAGGCGAGCCTTGCGCTTGCCGAGGCGGGTGACGGTGCGACGGCGGGTTACCGTAATTCGGTGTGCGAGGTAAACGCCCAACAGGTCACGCAACCCGAGTGTTAGTGGGCGACCGTCGACAAGGGCTACGTTGTTGATGCCGAACGAATCTTCCATCGGAGTGAAGCGGTAGAGAAGGTCAAGCACAACCTGAGGGTCGAAGCCGGTCTTCAGCTCGATTACGAGCTTCAAGCCATTGGTGCGGTCGGTTAGATCGGTGACGTCACTGATGCCCTGAAGTTTCTTGTTATTAACGCCATCCTTGATCTTCTCGATGACCTTTTCTGGCCCAACGAGGTAGGGGAGTTCAGTTACAACAAGCCCGAGTTTTCGTGGCGAGACACTCTCGACCGATACACGTGCGCGGGTCTTAAACACACCACGGCCGGTTTCGTATGCATCACGTACGCCGTCCAAACCCATGATGATGCCACCATTTGGTAGGTCTGGGCCAGGGATGTACTTCATGAGGTCTTCGGTGTTTGCCTGCGGGTTCTCTAGCAAGTAACGAGCGCCAGAGACAACCTCACGTAGATTGTGCGGAGGCATGTTGGTGGCCATACCCACGGCGATTCCAGACGCGCCATTGACAAGGAGGTTTGGGAAAGCCGCCGGAAGAACCTCAGGCTCCGATAGTTGAGCGTCGTAGTTCGGTTTGAAGTCGACGACGTCTTCATCAAGACCATCGTTCATGAGCATGGCAGCCTGTGAAAGCTTTGCCTCGGTGTATCGAGCGGCAGCAGGACCGTCATCCAAGCTTCCGAAGTTGCCATGACCATCGATCAGTGGCACACGAAGACTGAAAGGCTGAGCCATGCGAACTAATGCATCGTAAATCGCTGAATCGCCGTGTGGGTGAAGCTTTCCCATAACCTCGCCGGTTACACGGGCAGACTTTACGTGACCTCGTTCTGGGCGAAGACCCATTTCACCCATTTGGTAAACGATGCGACGGTGCACCGGTTTAAGACCGTCGCGCGCATCTGGAAGGGCGCGAGCGTAAATAACCGAGTACGAGTATTCGAGGAAGGATTCCTGCATCTCTTGTGACAACTCAATGTCAACAATGCGGTGCTCTTCTGGAAAGTCGTTTTTCATCTGGTCTCAGGTCTTGGTTTGCTGCTGTGGCAGACTATTGGTGATGCCTACGATGCTACCTGCCGCCCCCAAAACTCTTGGGAGGCTTTCCGATGTGTTTATCAGTGCACTCGGATCAATCACCGGCAAGAGCAACCGACTCGGATTCAAAAGCGCTCAACGCGTTTGCGTAATCCTCGTGGATGGCCTTGGAGCCGAGAATCTTCGAAATGCAGCCGGTCACGCTCCCTTCTTGAATGCTTCACTAAAGACTTCTAAGAGCATCAACACTGTGTTTCCAACAACAACCGCCGCTGCGATCACGAGCTTTGGCGTTGGAGCGAAGCCCGCAAGTCACGGCGTCTTCGGTTACTCGGTGTACGACCGCAAAACCCACGAAGTGAGAAACCTCTTGTCTGGTTGGTCGGAGGAGTTTTCTCCGGAAGAATTCCAAACCTTAGATTCGGTAGCGCAACTAGCCGAAAAGGCAAACGTTCAGAGTTTCACAGTTGGACCGGGGGAGTATGCCGAGTCGGGCTTCACTCGCCTAAACATGACCGGTGCAAAGTATCTGCCAGCAAGGACCTTTGACGAACGAATCGATGCAACGGTTCAGATACTCGCAGCCAAGGCAAAATCTCTTACCTACCTCTACTTTCCGGAACTCGATTCAATCGCGCACAATTCCGGCGTTGAGTCACCCGAGTGGCTAAACAAGCTCGAGGACCTAGATTCAGCTATCAAACGTCTCGTTACCGCACTTCCGGCTGGGACAGCTGTTTTGCTCACCGCGGACCATGGAGTTGTTGATGTTCCACGCCAGAATCAGATTCTTCTAGACGAAGTCGAAATTCCTGGTCTAATCGCAGTAACTGGTGACCCTCGAAACGCTTTTCTCTATTTTGAAAACGGCACCGAGATCAAGTCGCGACAGTTGCAACTGCAAGAGCATCTAGACGAAAGAGTCATTGTTGCGACACCGGCCGAACTTTCTGAACAAGGATGGCTGACTGAACCGATCGCTAATCAGGCATTTCTTCCAGACCTATTCTTGATTTCGGCTCCTGGCACGGCTGTTTACCATCGAACCTTTGCCAAGCCTCAAAGTCTGCGAATGATTGGTCAGCATGGAGGAATTACGACAACCGAACTATCCGTTCCGCTGTTGAAATTCGGAGTTTTTGCCGATTAGTCCTCGGTCTTGGTTCCGAAAACGATCTCATCCCAGCTGGGCATACTTGGCCGACCCTTTTTTGCCGGTGCGATTGGCGCAGGAGCAACCTCTTCGACCGGAGCATCTTCTTGTTCAACGACCGGTTGAACAGCTGGCGAAACGTCGACTGCAGGTACTGACTCAACTTGCTTTGGCACGTCAGTAGTTTCTGCCGCCTGGGCGCGTTTCTTTCGAAGTGCCTCGAGTAGATCGGCTGTCGCACTTAGCGGCGAATCTTCGGCTGCGGTTTCTGGCTCGGCCGCTATTTCGTGAGCGGAGACGCTGGCTCTAGTTAGCTCTTCGATTGCGCTGACCGGAGCGATGTTTGACACCGAGGCGATTGCAGTCGGGGCAGGGGTTTCGGTCTCTTCTTCAACTACTGCGGTTGGCAGAGAGATGACCTGGGTCACGATTGAATCTTCAACTCGAGCCTTTGGGGTTGCTGCATGACTCCCAGTAGAAAACTTGACTGCAATCTCGTTTTCAGGAGACAAGATCAATTTGCGTTGATCGAAAGACCACACGGCAGCGATGGACTTGCCCTCGAGTTCGTAGGTTACCGTGACTTGCCAAGGTGAACCCTCGAGCTTTATAGCGCTCCAAGTCGTGTTCTTGCCGTTCAAAGCCATAATGCGTTCGCTAACGACTTCGCCAAATTCGAGTTGGGTGGCTTCGCTATAGCGATCGGCATTTACTGCGATTCGCACCGCCTGAGCGCTTGCGACGATGTGACCAATCTCATCGATGACGGTTAGGGCGAATTTTTCGACGTAGTCAAGCGGGACACTGTGTTTAGCGGCAACCGCCTCGGCAGTCTCGCCCGCGCGAACAGCATCTTGTATTTCCCTAGGAGAAATGCCGATTGAATCTAGCTGTACGGACTTATCACGCTTCACTGCCGCGCGAAGACTCTCATCTAACACGAGGCGAAACTTGTCTCCAGATTGAGTTTCAAGATTCAGGTATTCGCCGTCGTTGCCGACCAGTCGAATGTCTTGCATCTCGCGGTCCTTTCGCTCTTTCCAACAGTTTGCCACCAGGTAGGGCTTAATCCTTGACATTTTCTAGGCGCGCCGTACCGGCTTTTTACACAACACGAAGTATTTTGTGTCGTAAGGCGTTGCAGGTTTGCTATTAGCAAATATTTGTTGCACACTATGCACGCTTCAAGACTTTGAACCGAAAGGGTAGGCGAATGGCCACCGATTACGATGCACCTCGCAAGAACGATGACGATGTCGAGTCGATCGAGGCCATCAAAGAGCGCACGCCTGACAAACTAGCCGGCCTAGTTGACACCGATGAATCTGAACACGGTGAAGGCTTCGCCATTCCAGATGTTGTCTCTGAAGACCTCGATGTAGTGGTTCTGCCGCCTCAAGACGATGAGTTCACTTGCTCTGAGTGCTTCATTGTTAAGCACCACTCCTTGCTTTCGCCTAAAAAGGGAAAGTACGGCAAAGTTTGCATTGAGTGTGAAGGCTAGCCTTCCAGAACTCGCTTCAACTCAGCCGGATTCCTGGTTGAGAACAACCAATACGGCGCAGGATCTTCAGGATCATTAATCCACACCTTGGCTAGCGTCTTGACCGATCCCTGAAAGTGGATCCAAGCACGTGTGTCGAGACCGCTCCCACGTTCAAAGAACCCTTGATCCGCGTCAATCACCTCAACGCTGGTGATGAACTTACGTTCAATTTGGGCATTTGCAACCTTGAGGCTGCCACCGGATACTTCGACTCGAGCAGACTTAGCAATCATTAGGAGCACAACTAATACGGTCAAAGCGATGCCAGACCAGAAGCCAGCGCTTACGTTTATCGGCAAGAAAGTTAGCCACATGGTCGGGAAAATGGCCAAGGTAGGCAAGAAGCTAGTCCAATTTGGCAATACCCATTCGGAGTAGCGCGGTTCGTTACGCAGTTCAGTCATTCCATTAGATTACGCTCTAACCGTGAGTAAAAAACTACCTGTTCTACTAATTGCCGAACCTGGCCTAGAACCTACCTATGCCCAACCAGGCGACGCCGGTGCAGACCTACGTGCTGCCATTGATGCCGTCGTTCCGGCGATGGGCCGCCTAACCGTTCGCACCGGAGTTTCTATTGCCCTCCCAGATGGTTATGTAGGGCTTGTTCACCCGCGCAGTGGCTTGTCAGCCAAGCACGGCATCACGGTTCTGAACGCTCCGGGCACTGTAGATGCGGGGTACAGAGGAGAAATCGCCGTCACTCTGTACAACAGCAGCAACGAAGACTTCTCGGTCGCCAAGGGTGACCGAATCGCACAGCTGGTCATCCAAGCCATCGAAATTGCGGACTTTATCGCGGTTGAATCGCTTCCTGGCTCCCACCGCGGAACCGCCGGTTTCGGCTCCACAGGAACCAAATAAGCATGATTGAGTCGTACCAAGGCGAAAAGTCAGCGCCCGCTGATCGATCTTCGGCAGGTCCGTTCGACTCATCCGAGGTGCAATTCAATGGCCCACATCTAGACCTGGGTGCGATTCTCTTTCCTACCAAGGATGGGCTGCAGGTGCGGCTAGAAGTAGAAGAGCCGAGCCAGCGTGTGGTTGCAATAACGCTTGAATATGACGACTCATCACTTCAGTTGCAGGCGTTCTCTGCACCGAAAAGTGAAGGACTCTGGCACAGCATTCGACAACAGCTCAGCGACTCGGTCACGGCGCAAGGTGGAACGGCAGAGGCTCGCGTGGGATCCTTGGGCCCAGAATTGCTGGCTAAGCTACCAATCATCAATGAGCAGGGGACTCAAGTCGGTACAAGATTTAGCCGGTTCGTTGGCGTCGACGGACCCAAGTGGTTCCTGCGCGGGGTCATAGCTGGCGCGGCAATCACCGACCCTAAGGCTGCCGCCGAAATTGACGACCTATTCCGCAGCGTTACCGTTCACCGTGACGCACTGCCATTGCCCCCGGGAGACCTACTTCCGCTAACCGTTCCGGGCGGTACCATCGCCCCGCCAAAGGTTATGTAAGTGGCCGAATCCAAGCTAAACCGCAACGATGCGATGCGCCGCCTCGGCATTCACGAGCGCGACGGCGTTGCAACACTCGATCGCGAATCACTCATGGCTTCTCTGGGTGGCTGGTTCGGTATCATCCAAAGCTCGCTTCCCGCCACCGTCTTCGTCTTGGTGTTCGCACTTTCGAAAAACACCGTTGCGGCGGCAATTGGTTCGGTGGCCGTTTCGGTCATCTTCATCATTTGGCAACTGGTTCAGCGCAAGCCCGTCACACAGGCGATCGCGGGAGCGCTTGGCATTGGCTTATCTGCCTATTTGACACTGCGCGACGGGGGACACCCGGCTGACTACTTCATCCAAGGATTCTTTACTAACATCGCCTACGGGGCCGTTCTAGGGCTCTCGATTTTGATCCGCTGGCCGCTGATCGGCTTTCTAATCGGCTTGTTAAGAAGCGAACCGTTGACGTGGCGTAAGAACAAAAAAATTCTTCGACGAGCCGACCTGGCGACTGGACTATTCGTGGCCCTTTTCGGTGCGCGCCTGCTGGTGCAGTTGCCCCTATATTTTGCAAATCAAATAGAAGCTCTAGGCATTGCCCGTGTGGCGATGGGAGTGCCCCTCTATGCGCTTTGCATCTGGCTTTCTTGGTTGTTGTTGCGAAGCAGCATCGCGCACGTCAAGTAAGTGGTATTTTTGAAGAGTATTGCTGCAAACAAAGGAGTGGCTTCATGTCCAAAGTAAATAGCTTCGGTTCTTCGAACCAGCTTGTTGTTGGTTCAAAGACTTACCGAATCTTTAGGCTAGATTCTGTGGACGCAAAGACGCTTCCATACAGCTTGAAGATATTGCTTGAGAACCTGCTTCGCACCGAAGATGGCGCGAACATCACCGCCGACCACGTCAACGCGCTGGTCAACTGGGATCCAACAGTAGAACCAGATACCGAAATCCAATTCACCCCTGCACGTGTGATCATGCAGGACTTCACCGGTGTGCCTTGTGTGGTCGACCTTGCCACCATGCGCGAAGCTGTGGCTGAGCTCGGTGGTGACCCTAAGCGAATCAACCCGCTTGCACCTGCCGAACTTGTAATTGACCACTCGGTTCAGATCGACGTAGCCGGAAGCGCCGATGCTTTCGAGCGCAACGTTGAGTTCGAGTACAACCGCAACGGCGAGCGTTACCAGTTCCTACGCTGGGGCCAGACCGCTTTTGACGACTTCAAGGTTGTACCTCCAGGCACCGGAATCGTTCACCAGGTGAACATTGAGTACCTAGCCCGCACCATCATGGCTCGCGAAGTTAACGGCGAGATCCAGGCTTACCCAGACAGCTGTGTCGGTACCGACTCACACACCACCATGGTGAACGGTCTAGGCGTACTTGGCTGGGGCGTTGGCGGCATCGAAGCCGAGGCAGCAATGCTCGGCCAGCCAGTTTCAATGCTGATCCCTAAGGTTGTTGGCTTCAAGCTAACTGGCCAGATCACGACCGGCGTAACCGCAACCGATGTCGTTCTAACCATCACCGAGATGCTTCGTAAGCATGGTGTTGTTGGCAAGTTCGTAGAGTTTTATGGTGCTGGTGTCAGCTCGGTTCCGCTTGCGAACCGTGCCACCATCGGAAACATGAGCCCGGAGTTTGGTTCAACTGCAGCGATGTTCCCAATCGACGAAGTTACCTTGGACTACCTACGCATCACCGGTCGCCCACAGGAGCAGATTGACCTAGTAGAGGCCTACAGCAAGGCCCAGGGCCTCTGGCACGACCCAAGCATCGAGCCTCGTTTCAGCGAGTACCTAGAGCTTGACCTCAGCACGGTTGTTCCTTCGATCGCCGGCCCGAAGCGTCCACAGGACCGTATCGTTCTAAGCGATGCCAAGGCAGCGTTTGAAAAGGTCTTGCCAAGCTACTCGGCAGAAACCTCGAAGCCAACCGCTGTTAAGGGCAAGGACTTCGCGATGAACAACGGCCACGTTGCAATCGCGTCAATCACCTCTTGCACCAACACCTCAAACCCATCTGTCATGCTTGCAGCCGGTCTAGTTGCTCGCAACGCCGTGGCAAAGGGTCTGAAGGCCAAGCCATGGGTAAAGACCTCGCTTGCACCTGGTTCAAAGGTTGTAACCGAGTACTACAACAAGGCCGGCTTAACCAAGGACCTTGACTCTCTCGGATTCAACCTTGTCGGATACGGCTGCGCTACCTGCATCGGTAACTCAGGACCACTTTCGGACGAGATTTCTGAGGCGATCAACCACAACGACCTCGCCGTTACCGCCGTACTTTCGGGTAACCGCAACTTTGAGGGTCGCATCAGCCCAGATGTGAAGATGAACTACTTGGCTTCACCTCCGCTAGTTATTGCCTATGCTCTTGCCGGCACCATGGACTTCGACTTTGAGAAGGACTCACTTGGTGAGGACAAGGATGGAAACCCCGTCTACCTAGCCGACATCTGGCCGTCAGCCGCTGAGGTTCAGAAGACCATCGACGAGTCAATCAACTCAGAGATGTTCAAGACTCAATACGCAGGCGTTTTTGATGGTGACGACCGCTGGAAGTCGCTACCAACCCCAAAGGGCGCCGTCTTCGAGTGGGATGAGAAGTCAACCTACGTGCGCAAACCACCTTACTTCGACGGCATGAAGATGACCCCTGACGCCGTCACGGACATCCTTGGCGCTCGCGTACTTGCAAAGCTTGGCGATTCGGTTACCACCGACCACATCAGCCCTGCAGGTTCAATCAAGGTTGACTCGCCAGCTGGTAAGTACCTAACCGACAACGGAATCTCACGCGTTGACTTCAACAGCTACGGTTCACGTCGCGGTAACCACGAGGTAATGATTCGCGGTACCTTTGCGAACATCCGCCTACGCAACCAGCTTTTGAATGATGTCGAGGGTGGTTACACCCGCGACTTCACTCAGGCAGATGGCCCACAGTCATTCATCTACGACGCCTCAAGCAACTACCAGGCAGAGGGAACTCCACTGGTCATCTTGGGTGGCAAGGAGTACGGTTCGGGCTCATCACGCGACTGGGCAGCGAAGGGCACCAGCCTTCTCGGTGTTCGTGCGGTCATCACCGAGAGCTTCGAGCGTATTCACCGAAGCAACCTAATCGGAATGGGTGTTTTGCCACTTCAGTTCCCTGCAGGTCAGAATGCAGAGTCTTTGGGCCTAGATGGCACCGAAGTCTTCAGCATCACTGGTGTAGAAGAACTAAACAAGGGCGTAACGCCGAAGACCGTTCGAGTAACTGCAACCCCATCAAGCCACTCTGCCTCAGGAAAGCCTGTTGTTGAGTTTGATGCAGTCGTTCGCATCGACACCCCGGGTGAAGCTGACTACTACCGAAATGGTGGAATTCTTCAGTACGTTCTGAGAAGCCTAGTTTCCTAAGGGAAATACTGACCACGAAATCTCGGTTGCAAAGGTTATGAATCTGCTCGATGGCATCAATGGTCCACGCGACCTCGATGCGCTTTCCAATGAGCAGTTGACTGACCTTTGCACCGAGATTCGCCAGTTTTTGGTGTCTTCGGTTGCCAAGACCGGCGGACACCTCGGACCAAACCTTGGAGTGGTTGAAGCCACGGTTGCCATTCACAGGGTCTTTGACTCACCTAATGACTCGATAATTTTTGACACCGGTCACCAGTCCTACGTTCATAAGCTCCTGACTGGCCGTAAGGATTTCAGTACCCTTCGTCAGCGTGAGGGACTTGCTGGTTACCCACAGCGATCTGAATCGGTGCACGACATCGTTGAGAGTTCGCACGCGAGTTCTTCACTATCTTGGGCTGACGGAATCGCAAAGGCATACAAGCTCACCAAACAGGACGACAGATACGTCATCGCTGTAGTCGGTGACGGCTCGCTTACCGGTGGAATGACTTGGGAAGCCCTCAACAACATTTCGGATGACAACGACCGCAAATTGGTCATCGTCGTCAACGACAACGGTCGATCTTATGCGCCTACAATCGGTGGACTTGCGCGTTACTTGAACGACATTCGAACCGAACGCTTCTACCGTCGCCTGTACCGTGCTAGCAAGACCTTCTTCTATAAGTTCGGACTTCTAGGTCGATTGACCTACTCGGCAGCCCGTGGCGCAGGCAAGGGACTTTTGGGTTCATTTGCTCCGAAGGGGCTCTTTCCGAACCTAGACATCAAGTACATCGGCCCGATCGATGGACATGACCTTGAGGCCATGGAGCAAGCGCTGACCCAGGCGAAGAAATATGCAAACCCGGTAATCGTGCACGCGATTACCCAAAAGGGAAAGGGTTACGACCCGGCTACCCTCAACACCGAAGACCAATTCCATGCCGTAGGCCAGATTGACCCTGAGACCGGTAAGTCACTTGAGTCAGGTTCAGGACAATCTTGGACGAGCGTATTTAGCGAAGAAATCGTTAAGGTCGCTGATCGTCGCCCAGATGTTGTTGGCATCACCGGCGCAATGCTTATTCCGGTGGGCCTAGATAAATTTGCGGCAAAGTACCCAGACCGTGTGTTTGACGTTGGTATCGCAGAACAACACGCAGTCACTTCGGCTGCGGGAATGGCTTTCGGAGGCCTCCACCCAGTCGTCGCCATTTACGCGACTTTCATGAACCGAGCCTTTGACCAAGTGATGATGGATGTAGCTCTGCATGATGCGGGGGTCACCTTCGTTCTCGACCGCGCCGGTGTTACTGGGCCAGATGGGCCGAGCCACCACGGCATGTGGGACTTGGCGATGTTGCAGATTGTCCCTGGCATCAAGCTAAGTTCACCTCGAGATGCAAATGTGCTTCGAGAGTTGCTGAACGAAGCAGTCGAAGTGAAGGATCGCCCAACCGTGATTCGCTTCGGCAAAGGCACCGCGGGAACGACCATCCCTGCCATTCGCCGCACGAGTGATGGAGTAGACATACTTCGTGAAGCGCCGGCCAAGGATGTCCTGATCATGTCAGTCGGCTCGATGGCTACAACCGCACTTCAGGTAGCTGACTTGCTAGCGGCGCAGGGAATAGGTGCAACAGTCGTGGATCCTCGTTGGGTCGTGCCGGTTCCTAAGTCTGTTGTCGAGATGTCAGCACAGCACCGACTAGTAGTCACTATCGAGGATGGAATCAAGGTCGGCGGTATCGGCACCCGTGTTCGACAGGATCTGCGTGATGCTCAGATCGATACCGCGCTAACTGAGATCGGTCTACCGGACGAATTCATCGATCACGCAACCAGAAATCAGATTCTTGAAGATGCTGGGCTAACTGCCCAGGCCATCGCTCGCAACATCGTTGCACAGGTAGTTGGCTCTAGAGTGCCTCACGCTAGATCGGTTGACGAATCTTCTTCTTCGGCTGCAGCCACGAATCCATCAAGTATTAGCTGAGCGGTCAGCTGAACCTGCCAGCTTCTGGCACCCAAACCAATTAGCACTTCTTCGATAGCCTCAAGTTCAAGGGCAGGCGGTTCGAAACAAAGCGTTCTAAGGAAATCCGGCGTCAATAGGTTTTCGGTTGGCACACCGATCTTTTCGGCTAACTCGGCGATCATTGGACGCACGACCTTCAGGCGCTTATCGGCCTCTGGAAAGCGCGTTGGCCAAATGCGGTGGTTCGGAATGCCGACTGCGGGAAGCTTTAGAGCCGGTAAGTCACGACTGTTTGAGCCATCCTCGATGGCCTTCCACCAGGTATCCAGATAACTGCGACTTGCGCGTCCGACAAACGAGCGGTTACCCGCAAGTTGTGGCTTTGTCTTAGGAGTGTCCTTAACCACATTGACGATAGATGAATCTGGAATCAGGCGGCCGGGGGAGACATCCAGCTTGATGGCAAGGGTCTCTCGAGCTGTCCACAGTTCGCGCGCGATGGCCAGTTTCTTCTGGTCTTTGACCTCGTGTAAACCAGTCATGCCACGCCACTTGTCAACCTTTGCAGACTTCGGTTGCGCCTGAAGGGTCGCCTGGAACTCCTCGAGAGCCCATTCGTACTTTCCGCGCTCCTTGAGCGTCGATTCCACTGCGTTCCAAAGGTCAAATAGAACATCAACATCCAGAGCCGCGTAGTGAAGCCAATCGACCGCAAGGGGGCGAATCGACCAGTCGACGGCGGAATGTTCTTTAGCAAGTCTTAGCCCAAGCAACGCCTCGGTGACCGCACCGAGGCCAACGCGTTCAAGTCCAGCGATTCTTGAGCCAAGTTCGGTGTCTAGAAGTGCGGGAGCCGTCAAACCAAGTTCTCGCAAGCAAGGAATATCCTGGCTGGCAGCATGCAAAATCCATGGCGCCTGCGCTAACACTTCAGCGAGTTGTGCAAACGGCTTTCTATCAACTGTGGGAGCAATCGCGGCTGGATCGATCAGATATATCGGAGAGCCGGCTCGGTAGATCTGAATAAGGTATGCGCGTTGTGAGTATTTGAATCCGCTCGCTCGCTCGGCATCCACTGCGAACGGCCCGGTTCCGGCAGCAAGAGTTGCAACCGCTTCTTCGAGCTCCTCAGCGGTTTCTACTAGATACACCTCGGCGCGCGGAGAGGCCAATAGTGGCAGAACGGCTGGTTCTTGGACGTTCTCTGTCTGACTCATCGACTAGCTCGAGGCGCTATTGATGAGACGCCTTGTGGAAGGTGGGCGAAACCTGACATTATGCAAACCAAGTCTTGCCAGGCCTCAAGGTGAGCGCCAATTTCGTAAGACTTTGGAGACCACGAGGCCCGCACTTCGAGTTCGGCATGATCTGCCTGTGTGGCAAGAGAGCCGTAGCCGCTGGAGATGATACGAGTAGCGGTTCCGGCGGCGTTTCGGTACTCGGCGTGACGATTGCTCAGTGCGTCGGTCAGCCAAGCCCACGCGATGTCTGAGCCCAATTCATCGGCACCGATGTTGGTTTCAAGCGGTGATTTGGCGAAACAAACGACTCGGAATCGTGAGCCCCATGCCTCTTGCATGTCTGGTTCCCAAAGAAGAACGAAACGACCGGTTCCAGCGTCTGCGGGTGTTGAAAGGTCTTCGGTGATGTGAGCTGAAAACGCAATTGCGTGAGTCGCGAGTTTCTCTGGTTCTTCGATTTGTTTGACGTGGAGTTCGTCTCGCATTTCTGCGGCGCGAATGGCGTCTACTGCAGCTTGAAATTCGGCTGAGTAATCGGGAGAAACTGTGATGTCCATTGCTTATAAGGCTAGACGGGTTGGGCTTCAGCTTTGGGCTGCCACGCCGTTGCGCACCCATCTAGAGAAGCTTGTGCCGTTAGATACGAATAGCTGGCTGAGCTGAAAACCTTCGAAGTGGCCCAACATCGAAGACAGGTAAATCGGTGAGAGTTGCCGAGCTGAAAGACCCTCGATACCTGACGAAGTAACGGTCAAACAGAACTCATCTAAAACTTCGGCGTCAAGAAAAGCCCGAATTGACGAAATGCCAGATTCAAGAATTGGCGATTGAAAGCCTTCGTGGTGCAGCACCTCGGCTATTTTCCGCGGCCAAACCGGCGTAGGCGCACCGCTATCGAAGCCTATAAAGCGGGCGTCGACATCAGACAACTCGGCTTCCACCTGATTTAGCAGGAGAGTAGGCGCTAGAACGATTGGTGTGAAGTATTGAGTTCCCTGCACCGCTGGCACGGAATCTAAATCTCCGGTTCGGGTGAAGATTGCGATCGGTGCATGCTTTGAACTCTTGTATCGCTCGACCCTGGCAGTTTCACCACTGGTGACAATCACATCGGCGAGGGACCGCAGCTTGCCGAGCAACAATCGATCTACGTGGTTTGACACGTCTGAGCTATCGCCAGAAGCTCCGAAGGAGGCCCCGCCCTCGTCAATGACGAAGTTGGCCCGCCAACCGTTGCAGATGCCATATTCGCGAGCGATCACCCATGACTGCTCATCGGCCGATAGGCCATCAAAACGCTCCAAGGATGGTACGAGTCGCAAAAGTGTCAAACGAGCTTCTCTCGAATCTGTCGCTTGATGCGTCGCAGAATTGCTCGCATGCCGCTCAATCGAAGTGGAGACACTGCCTCAGATAGGCCAAGTCGGTTGGGAAAATCTTCATCGACCGCAAGTACCTCATCGACCGAGTGGCCGTCGAGAGCCTCATGAAGCACGCCAGCGAAACCTCGCGTGGTCGGCGCCTCTGGTGGAGCGCTAAAGAAGAGATTGACCTTTGAGTTTTGCTCCACCTCCACAAAGAGATAGACCGGAGATTGACACTCTTCGACACGTTCAAGTAAGTCTGGATGCTCGGCGTATCGTGCAGGAAGGTCAGGAAGGTTATCCGAGAACTCGAGAAGTAACAGAAGGCGATCCCTAACCGCCAGAGCGTTGAAGTCGGCTTCTAGGGATTCAATCGATTCCTTAGCGCTAGACATTCGTTAGCGAACCGGAGCCAATCCAGGCTCGGTGCCCTTTACGATTGGCACGCCAACTAGGCTGCCCCACTCTGTCCATGAACCGTCATAGTTTCGAACACCAGGGAGCCCAAGCAGGTAGTTGAGGACGAACCAGGTGTGGCTCGAGCGTTCACCGATGCGGCAGTAAGCAATGACGTCATCGCCCGACTTTAGGCCAATTTCATCGAAGTAGATGGCTTCAAGCTCTGCACGAGTCTTAAATACGCCGTTCTCGCCGGCTGCGCGTGCCCAAGGCACTGATTTTGCTGAAGGAATGTGCCCACCGCGCAGTGCACCCTCATCCGGGTAGTCAGGCATGTGAGTGCGCTCACCGCTGTATTCAACCGCCGAGCGGACGTCGATCAGAGGGTTTCCAAAGTGCTTTAGAACGTCGTCGCGGAACGCACGAATCTTTGAGTCGTCACGATCAACGATTGGATAGTCAGTCGGAGTGACCGAAGTTGCTTCGCGGGTCAGTTCGCGTCCCTCGGCGATCCAGGCGTCGCGTCCACCGTCCAAGAGGCGCACATCAGCGTGCCCAAATAGCTTGAAGACCCATAGAGCATAAGAGGCCCACCAGTTGCTCTTATCGCCATAGATGACGACAGTGGTGTCCCTCGAAATGCCAGAGCGTGAAAGGAGTTTTGCGAAACCTTTACCGTCCACATAATCGCGGGTAACCGGGTCGTTTAGGTCGGTGTGCCAGTCGATCTTGACAGCTCCCGGAATGTGACCGGTTTCGTAAAGCAAGACGTCTTCATCTGATTCAACAACAACCAAACCAGGGAGGTCTTTATTGGCAGCCAACCATTCGGTGCTAACCAAAACTTCTGGGTGCGCGTACTCGGCAAACTTCGCTGATGGGTCTAGTGGGACAGACATTAATCCGCTGCTTTCATTTCGATTATTAGACTTCTAAGTACAAGGTTAAGCGACTCGGGCGAATCCCACTAATGGCAGGGCAATAATTGGCAACTTTCAGTAACACTTTCCCATCATTGGTGAGTCGTACCCCTTCGGTAAGCACAACCGAGCTCCTGCAAGAGTTAGTCCCGCCACGTGAATTCGCGCAGGCGAGCTTCAAGAATTACATCCCACACACCGAGTACGAATCGCAGACCCAGGCGCATGCTCAAGCCAAACTATTCGCACAGGGCAAGGCGCCTAGTAAGGGTCTTTTTGCGAAGAAGGAAGCGGTGCCAGCCGGCATTTATCTGGACGGGGGATTCGGCGTCGGAAAGACTCACCTGTTGGCAGCAATCTGGCACGAATTCAAGGGAAAGAAGGTTTTCGGGAGTTTCATCGCCTATACCGGCCTAATCGGTGCACTTACCTTCGCTGAGGCGGTAAAGGCCCTTTCAAAGTACGAGTTGGTTTGTATCGACGAATTTGAACTTGATGACCCGGGGGACACCATGATGATGTCTCGCCTCCTAAACGAACTTGAGAAGCACGGCGTCCGCTTTGCTGCTACGAGCAACACCCCGCCGAACGCCCTCGGCGAAGGTCGTTTTGCCGCCACCGACTTCGCTCGCGAAATTCACGGCATCGCCGACCGTTTCAAAATTATGAGAATTGACGGCGAAGACCACCGACACCGCCCGGTGAATATTGCTGGCCGAGTAGACACGAGTGCCGCGGTGGACGATTGGCTAGCCCAGGGTTCAGCCGCCTCAGAAACTGTTCTAGTAGATAATTTTGACTCTTTGTTGAAGCATCTATCGACGATCCACCCTTCTCGGTACGGCCGACTTCTCAAGGGCGTAGACAGAATTGCCTTCACTGGCGTACACGTACTCAAAGACCAGGTAGAAGCACTTCGCTTTGTTGCGTTTATCGACCGCGCTTACGAAGCACAGGTAAAGCTGCGCGCGGTTGACTTCGCCCTAACTGAGGTTTTCTCGCCGGAATATCTAAGTGGTGGATACCGAAAGAAGTATTTGCGTGCTGTTTCTCGAATCGGCGCACTAACTGACGCCAGCTGACGTTTTACATACCCGAAACATTTCGGGTGCCGAACCGAAACTTTCGTGGGTAAAACTCTCTATGTAGCCAAGAGTGACTTGGCTCCTATTTGTTTTCTTAGAGAGAGGTCAGCAAATGGATCAAGGAAACACGGCATTCGTGCTCATTAGCGCCGCACTGGTGCTACTAATGACCCCAGGTCTTGCATTCTTCTATGGCGGTATGGTCAAGGCCAAGAGCGTTGTCAGCATGATGATGCTCAGCTTCGGATCACTCGGACTCATCGCAGTTCTTTGGGTTCTATACGGTTACGCAATTGCATTCTCGAACGGCGGACCGGACACGTTCGTCGGTATCGATGGTTGGTTTGGAATCGACACCTCGTTCCTGGGACTTAACGCTCAGGTAGCCGACGCAGCAAAGCCTGCTGGCGCTTACCCAACCCTTGCATTCGTAGCATTCCAGGCGACCTTCGCAATCATCACTGTGGCGCTTATCTCGGGAGCCATTGCAGACCGAGCTAAGTTCGGTGCCTGGATGGTCTTCGCCGGCCTATGGGCAACCATCGTTTACTTCCCGGTCGCTAACTGGGTCTTCAACTTCACCCTAGAAGACGGCAAGATCGTTGACGGTGGATGGATCGTTTACGGTCTCGGAGTAATCGACTTCGCCGGTGGTACCGCTGTTCACATCAACGCAGGTGCCGCAGGTCTTGCGTTGGCTATCATCCTTGGCAAGCGTTTCGGCTTCAGCAAGGGCATCACTCAGCCTCACAACGTGCCGCTAACCCTTCTAGGTGTTGCACTGCTTTGGTTCGGTTGGTTCGGATTCAACGCTGGTTCAGAGCTAGCTGCTGACGGCATCGCTTCGATTGCATTCATCAACACCCTTGCTGCTCCAGCTGCCGCAATGTTGGGTTGGATCATCGTTGAGAAGATCAAGCACGGCAAGGCAACTTCAATCGGTGCAGGTTCAGGTGCAGTTGCTGGTCTAGTTGCTATCACCCCAGCTTGTGCTTCACTTGACCCAATTTGGGCAATCGTTCTTGGCGTTATTGCCGGAGCACTTTGCGCACTAGCAATCGACCTAAAGTTTGCACTCGGCTTCGACGACTCACTAGACGTAGTTGGCATTCACTTGGTCGGCGGTATCGTCGGAACCCTATTCATCGGTATCTTCGGCAACGGCGTTGGTGCAGCATTCGGCTTCGGCTGGCACCAGTTCGCGATGCAGGCACTTGGTGCCGGAGCAGTCTTGGTTTACTCATTCGTACTAGCCCTAATCATCGGCTTTGCAGTTGAGAAAACTATCGGCTTCCGCGTCAAGGCAGAAGACGAGATCGCCGGCATCGACACCGTGGTTCACGGTGAAGAAGCTTACGCTTTTGGTTCTGACCGCGGCTAAAATCTAATCAAGCCTTCGGGTGGGGTTCCTTCGGGAGCCCCACCTTTCGGCGTGTCTGAGGGAGAGACTATGAATAACGACCAAACCATGTTTTTGATCATCTGCTCGGCGATGGTGCTGTTTATGACACCGGGTTTAGCATTCTTCTACGGTGGTCTTGTGCGCGCATCGAGCGTCGTCTCGATGATGATGATGAGCATCGGTTCTCTAGGGCTAATTGGCGTTATGTGGGTCCTATTTGGCTATGCGATGTCATTCGGAAACGCGGGTTCTGGTCGGTTCTTCGGCATTGACGGTGTTTTTGGGTTGGATCTAGCCAAAATCGGTCTCGAGGACGTCTTTACCGCTGCGAAGGGTGGCGACGGCTTGGGCTTAGCTTTCGCTGGATTCCAGGGAACGTTTGCAATCATCACAGTCGCTTTGATTTCCGGCGCAATTGCTGACCGCGCACGGTTCGGCTCATGGATGATCTTCGCCGGCCTATGGGCAACCATCGTTTACTTCCCGGTCGCGGGCTGGATCTTCAACTTCACAGTGAAGGATGGCAAGGTCGTAGACGGAGGTTGGTTGGTTTACAACGTTGGTGTGCTCGACTTCGCCGGTGGAACCGTAGTTGAGGTCGCATCGGGAGCCTCCGCTCTTGCGCTGGCACTCGTGCTCGGAAAGCGCTTCGGCTTCACCAAGGGCATGCACGCTCCACACAACGTGCCTCTCGTGCTTATCGGTGTAGCAATCCTCTGGTTCGGCTGGTTCGGCTTCAACGCCGGTTCAGAGCTAGCAGCCGACGGAATTGCCTCTCTCGCTTTCATCAACACGCTGGCCGCGCCGGTTGGCGCAATGGTCACATGGGGAATCTACGAGCAGGTAGCGCACGGTAAACCAACTTCAATTGGTGTTGGCTCGGGTGCCATTGCCGGTCTAGTCGCCATCACACCTTCTTGCGCCTACATCGACCCAGTCTGGGCGCTAGTGCTCGGTGCGATTGTCGGTATCGTCTGCGCGTTGGCTATCGAGCTCAAGTTCATCCTTGGGTTCGATGACTCTCTTGACGTTGTGGGAATTCACCTAGTTGGCGGCATCGTCGGCACGCTGTTCATCGGTCTCTTCGGCAACGGCGTGGGCTTGTTCTTTGGTCACGGTTGGGATCAGCTCGGCAAGCAGGCGATCGGAGTCGGCGTGGTCTTGGTATTTGCCTTTGTCGTGTCATACGCACTCGGTTGGCTCATCCAGAAGATCATCGGCTTCCGTGTCACCAGCACGGATGAGATTGCCGGCGTTGACCTAATCCAGCACGGTGAAATCGCTTACGCGGGCACCGACCCACGTTGGACCTGGAAAAACTAAAAACTTAACGACACGTTGGATACTCAGTTTGCTTGAACCGAAAATTTCGGTTAGAGTATTCAAGTTCTCGAAAGAGAACAACGCGGATGTGGCTCAGTTGGTAGAGCACAACCTTGCCAAGGTTGGGGTCGCGAGTTCGAATCTCGTCATCCGCTCGCAGTAGGGCGTAAGCCTCGCAAAGCATGGTGGAGTGGCTGGCGTAAGCCTCGCAAAGCATGGTGGAGTGGCTGAGCGGCCCAAAGCAACAGCCTGCAAAGCTGTAAACCCACGGGTTCAAATCCCGTCTCCACCTCGATTCAAATAATCAAATAAATGGTCGATTGGCGCAGCGGTAGCGCACTTCCTTGACATGGAAGGGGTCACTGGTTCGATCCCAGTATCGACCACCATTAAAAACCCTGACTTAGTCAGGGTTTTTTGTTTATCCGAACCAGTGACCGAAAATGCGCTGACGCGCATTTTCCTAGTACGCTCCCAGTATCGACCACCAAGAAAAAAGCCCCGACATGGTCGGGGCTTTTCTATTTAACCGAGTTAGTTGATCTTGAGCGTCTTGGCGGTTGATGCCATTGAAGCTGCTGCCTTGGCAGGGTCTGCCGAAAGCTTGGTTCCGAAGCTCGGGATAATCTGCTTGAGCTTGTCTTGCCAGCCATCGAACTCGCGAGCGAAGCTGCGCTCGAGAACCTGAAGCATTACGAACACTGCGGTAGAGGCACCTGGAGAGGCACCTAGAAGCCCCGAGATCGAACCATCTGCAGAAGTGACGACTTCGGTGCCGAACTGAAGCACGCCGCCCTTCTTGCGGTCCTTCTTGATGACCTGCGCGCGCTGACCAGCATTTAGCAGGCGCCAGTCTTCTGGCTTGGCCTCTGGCATGAACTCGAGTAGCGACTCGAACTTCTTGTCCTTTGACTTCGCAAGTTCACCCACCAAGTATTTGATAAGCGGGAAGTTGCCCAGACCAACGGCCAAGTATGGAATCAAGTTTGCAGGTCGAAGCGAAGCCGGCAGATCAAGAATCGAACCGTTCTTCAAGAACTTTGGGTTTGCGGTCGCATAAGGGCCAAATAGCAGACTCGCTTTGCCGTCAACCACGCGAGTGTCAAGGTGAGGAACAGACATCGGGGGAGCACCCACACTTGCCTGGCTATAGACCTTGGCCTGGTGCTTAGCAACCAGAGACTGGTTGTCGGTGCGTAGCCATTGACCGCCGACTGGGAAAGTCCCGTAGCCCTTTGCCTCACCGATTCCAGACTTCTGCAGAAGCTTTAGCGCCCAACCGCCGGCACCAACGAACACGAACTTTGCCTGGCGGTATTTGCGATGGCCAGTCTTGGTGTCGCGAATGGTGACTTCCCAAGAGCCATTCTTTAGGCGGTTTAGGCCCTGAACCTCGTGATTGGTTTCAACCGAAACGCCCTGTTTGCCTAGATAAGCGAACAGTTGGCGAGTGATTGAACCGAAATCAACGTCTGTACCAGAAGCGATATAGGTCGCGGCGATCGGTTCATCGCCCTTGCGGCCTTCGATCAAAAGGGGAGCCCACTTGGCGATTTGCTTCGGGTCCTTTGAGAATTCCATTCCGGCAAAGAGCGGCTGATCCTTCAGCGCTTCGAAGCGGCGAGCCAGGTAATCGACATCCTTGGCGCCACGAACGAAGGTCATGTGCGGGGTCGCGTTGATGAAGGTCTCCGGCGCACCGAGAATCTTCTTGTCTACGAGATATGACCAGAACTGACGTGATAGCTGAAACTGCTCGTTAATAGCGACGGCCTTTGCCGCGCTTGGCAGTGAGCCATCCTTGGAATCAGGCATGTAGTTGAGCTCGCAGAGTGCGGCGTGGCCGGTACCCGCGTTGTTCCAAGGATTAGAACTTTCGAGTGCGACACCTTCAAGGCGCTCATAGACCTCGATTTTTAACTTTGGCGATAGCAATTTCAGGAAGGTGCCCAATGTGGCACTCATGACGCCCGCACCGATGAGGATTACGTCTGGATTTTCTGATTTACTCACTAGTTCAGTCTAACTTCGATGTCGGATTGAGTTTGTTTATTTCTGATTAGACAGCTGTACCTACAAGTTGGCCAATTCCGTAAGTGACCCCCATGGTCAAGAGGCTCACTACAACGTTGCGAATGATCGCCTTACCTGATTTTGCGCCACCGATTTTGGCGCCTACGTAGCCGGTAACAGCCAATGAGGCTATAACTGCCACGACGGTGACCTGAATGCGGTATTGGACCCAAGGCCCCGTAACAGCGAGCAGTGGAAGAAGTGATCCGCCAGCAAAGGCGATGAAAGATGAGATAGCCGCCTGGCTAGGGCTTGCATGACGTTCTGAATCGATGCCAAGTTCTGCCTCTGCGTGCGCCTTTAGCGCATCCTTTTCAGTTAGTTCGGCAGCAACCTTCTGAGCGAGTTCTAGCGAGAGTCCTTTTTGTTCGTAGAACCAAGCGAGCTCTCGAAGTTCCATCTCGGGGTTTTCTGCAAGTTCAACGCGCTCTTTTGCCAACGCCGCTTTCTCGCTGTCCTTCTGAGCGGAAACTGACGTGTACTCACCACCGGCCATCGAAATTGATCCGGCAACCAGGCCGGCAACGCCGGCAATGAGAATGGCGGCGGAATCAGTAGTAGCACCAGCGACACCCATCACGAGACCTGCTGTAGAGACGATGCCGTCATTGGCGCCCAGCACACCTGCTCGGAGCCAATTTAGCTTTGCAGCCATAGATTGGCGCTGAAACTCTTGATTGGCTAGCACTGCTTCATCGAGCGCGTTTAGGTCGTTTGCTTTGGTCATAGGTCAATCAAACACAATGAAATGCTCATCGGCTAGCAAGGCACGCCTAAGTTGACTGGCTAGGATTGGAGAGTTCAGCAAGCTATTGGAGTGCATGTGTCAGTGATCAAAGTAACCGTCGATGGAACCGAGCGCGAACTCGCCGCGGGAGCCGATGGATTTGGGCTTTTCACAGACAAGACCATTGTCGCGCAGCGTGTCAACGGTGAACTCCGTGACCTTGCCCACAAGTTGCAACACGGTGACATAACCGAAGGCGTTCAGCTCTCTTCGCCAGACGGTCTCAACATTCTTCGCCACTCGGCTGCTCACGTACTAGCCCAGGCGGTTCAGTCGATCAACCCCGAAGCCAAGCTGGGCATCGGCCCTCCAATCACGGATGGCTTCTACTATGACTTCGACGTCGAGACTCCATTTGCACCAGAAGACCTGAAGGCCCTCGAAAAGGCAATGGATCGAATCATCCGTCAGGGTCAACGTTTCATTCGCCGTGTTACCAGCGATGGTGAAGCAACCGTTGAGCTTTCAAACGAGCCATACAAGATCGAACTCATCGGCCTAAAGGGAAACCAGGATGCCGTGGGCGAGGGATCGGCCGAAGTCGGCGCCGGCGAGCTCACCATTTATGACAACGTAGACCCACAAACCGGCAATGTTGTCTGGAAGGACCTCTGCCGCGGCCCACACCTGCCAAACACCCGCATGATTGGCAACGGCTACGCGCTTACCCGCTCGGCCGCCGCCTACTGGCGCGGAAACGAGAACAACAAGCAGCTCCAGCGCATCTACGGCACCGCATGGCCAACCAAGGATGAATTGCGAGCGCACCAGGAACGCCTCGAAGAGGCTGCACGTCGCGACCACCGTCGTCTCGGCGCCGAACTAGACCTTTTCTCTTTCCCTGAGGAGATCGGTTCAGGCCTAGCCGTCTTCCACCCGAAGGGTGGCATCATGCGTCGCGTGATGGAGGACTACAGCCGCAAGCGCCACGAAGAGTCTGGATACGAGTTCGTCTACTCGCCACACATCACCAAGTCGAACCTGTTCGAACAGTCAGGACACTTGGCTTGGTATGCGGACGGTATGTTCCCACCGATGGTGATGGATGAAGAAGTGGATGCCAACGGCGTCGTTCGCAAGCAGGGTCAGAACTACTACCTGAAGCCAATGAACTGCCCATTCCACATCTTGATTTTCAAGTCACAGGCCCGCAGTTACCGCGACCTGCCGCTTCGCATGTTTGAGTTTGGTTCGGTTTACCGCTACGAAAAGTCAGGTGTGCTTCACGGACTGACCCGTGTGCGCGGAATGACTCAGGATGACGCCCACCTTTTCGTGACCCCAGACAACATGGAAGAAGAACTAACTAAGGTTCTCGGCTTCGTGCTCGGTCTGCTGCGCGACTATGGTTTGGATGACTTCTACCTAGAGCTATCAACCAAGGAAGAGGGGAACCCTAAGTTCGTTGGTGACCCTGCCATCTGGGAGACCGCCACTGCGACCCTGCAAAAGGTTGCCACTGCCTCTGGACTTGAATTGGTTCCAGACCCAGGAGGCGCTGCCTTCTATGGTCCGAAGATCTCGGTTCAGGCCCGCGATGCCATCGGCCGCACCTGGCAGATGTCGACCATTCAATTGGACTTCAACCTTCCAGAGCGCTTCGACCTCGAATACACCGCGCCTGATGGAACCAAGCAGCGCCCGGTAATGATTCACCGCGCGCTATTCGGTTCGATCGAGCGTTTCTTTGGTGTCTTGACCGAGCACTACGCCGGACACTTCCCACCTTGGTTGGCTCCGGTTCAGGTGGTTGGTGTTCCGATTGCCGAGGCATTCTCGCCTTACCTGCACTCGATCGCAGATCGCCTAAAGGCAGCTGGCGTGCGCGTCACCATCGATGACTCGGATGACCGCATGCAGAAGAAGATTCGCAACCACACCATGGCGAAGGTTCCATTCATCCTGCTTGCCGGCGGTGAGGACGAAGCAGCTGGTGCAGTGAGCTTCCGTTTCCGCGACGGCCACCAAGAAAATGGCATCCCGGTAGATGATGCGGTTGCTCGCATCCTCAAGGCGATCGAAGACAAGGTTCAGGTCTAACGATGACCGAACCGCGGATGGAGTTCTCGAGTGAGCTGCCTGGTGTTCCGAACGCCTTTCAGCATCTCTGGACTCCACACCGCATGGTTTACATTCAGCATGGGCAACAACCGCCCGAGCACGAATGCCCATTTTGCCTTGCAGTCGATAAGTCGGATGAGGATTCACTCATCGTCTATCGCGGTGTTCACGCGTACGCGCTCTTGAACCTGTTCCCATACAACTCGGGCCATCTACTGGTTTGCCCTTATCGCCACATCGCGACCTACGATCAGGCAACTCCTGAGGAGATTGCCGAAATTGGGTCGATCACCCAACAGGCGATGCGTGTTCTGAAGCATGTTTCTCGCGCTCAGGGTTTCAATATCGGAATGAACCAGGGTGAGTTGGCTGGTGCTGGCATCGCTGGTCACCTGCACCAGCACATTGTTCCGCGCTGGCTTCACGACGCCAATTTCTTCCCAATCATTGCCGAAACAAAGGCATTGCCAAGATTGCTCGGAGAAGTTCGTAAAGATATCGCCGAGGGCTGGGACAAGGTTTAGACTTGTCTCTATGAGCTCATCAATCCCTACTTCAACCACCGGTACTCCACTCGTCAAGCGCGGTCTTGCTGAGATGATGAAGGGCGGCGTCATCATGGACGTCGTAACCGCAGAACAGGCAAAGATTGCCGAAGACGCTGGTGCCGTTGCCGTTATGGCACTAGAGCGCGTTCCTGCCGACATTCGCGCGCAGGGTGGCGTCTCTCGCATGAGCGACCCAGACATGATCGACAGCATCATCAGTGCCGTCTCGATCCCAGTCATGGCAAAGGCTCGCATTGGCCACTTCGTTGAAGCCCAGATTCTTGAATCTCTTGGCGTTGACTACATCGATGAGTCAGAGGTTCTAAGCCCTGCCGACTATGTTCACCACATCAACAAGTGGAACTTCAAGGTTCCTTTCGTTTGTGGCGCTACCAACCTAGGTGAGGCGCTTCGCCGCATCACCGAGGGTGCTGCGATGATTCGCTCAAAGGGCGAGGCTGGCACCGGCGACGTTTCTGAGGCGATGAAACACATTCGCACCATCTCTGGCCAGATCCGCGACCTTTCTGCCAAGACCGAGGATGAGCTATTCGTAGCCGCCAAGGAACTTCAGGCCCCATTCGAGTTGGTTCGCGAGATCGCAACCACTGGCAAGCTACCGGTGACCATGTTTGTTGCCGGTGGTGTAGCAACTCCGGCTGACGCAGCCCTAATGATGCAGCTTGGCGCTGACGGTGTCTTCGTCGGCTCAGGTATCTTCAAGTCGGGCAACCCAGAAGCACGTGCAAAGGCAATCGTCAAGGCGACCACCTTCTACAACGACCCATCGGTTCTTGCAGAGGTTAGCCGCGGACTAGGCGAAGCAATGGTTGGAATCAACGTTGCCGACCTTCCTGCCCCACACCGTCTAGCCGAGCGCGGCTGGTAGTTTGCCAGCGCCTATTGGCGTCCTAGCACTTCAGGGCGACTTTAGAGAGCACCGCCAAACACTCGCCTCCATTGGTGTCGAGTCGATTGAGGTTCGCACGCTCGCCGACCTAAGCAAGTCGGCCGGACTAATCATCCCCGGCGGTGAATCAACAGTGATGCAGAAGCTGGCGGTTGCCTACGACATATTCGATCCGCTCCACGACGCCATCAAGGCGGGTTTGCCAACCTTCGGTACCTGTGCCGGTTTGATCATGCTTGCCGATGAGATCTTGGATGGAATCGTTGGACAATCGGGCTTCGGAGGCCTGGATGTAAGCGTTCGACGCAACGCATTCGGAAACCAGCTCGACTCCTTCGAAGTAGATCTAGCTTTCAAGGGCGTCGAAGGTCCAGCAGTTCACGCGGCCTTCATCCGTGCTCCAATCGTTGAACGGGTGGGGGAGAAGGTCGAGATCCTGTCTCAACTAAGCGATGGGCGAGTCGTGGGCGTTCGTCAGGGCAATCTGATCGGAATCTCATTTCACCCAGAAGTAACCGGCGAAACACGCATCCACGAGTTGTTCGTGTCGATGGTTCACGGTTAGCCTGCTTTAGACTTATTTCAATCCAAGATTCTTTAGTAGGAGCAGTATGTCTGGCCACTCCAAATGGGCAACCACCAAGCACAAGAAGGCCGTCATTGACGGTCGTCGCGCAAAGCTTTTTGCGAAGCTAATCAAGAACATCGAAGTTGCTGCGCGACTCGGTGGCCCAGACCTTGACGGAAACCCTACTCTCTACGATGCCGTTCAGAAGGGTCGCAAGAGCTCGCTTCCTAACGACAACATCGAACGTGCGATCAAGCGCGGTTCTGGCGTTGGCGCTGATGCAGTCGAATACCAGACCATCATGTACGAAGGCTACGGACCTAACGGTGTCGCGATTCTGATCGAATGTCTAACCGACAACAAGAACCGCGCGGCTGCCGAAGTGCGCCTGGCAGTTTCTCGCAACGGTGGAACCATGGCCGACCCAGGCAGCGTTTCTTACCAGTTCGGTCGCAAGGGTGTAATCGTGGTCGCCAAGACCGAGGGCACCGATGAAGACCGCATTCTCGAAGCCGTTCTCGAGGTTGGCATTGATGACCTCGAAGACCGTGGTGAGCAGTTCGTGATTACCACCGACCCAAGCGCAATGGTTGCCGTTCGAACCGCTCTTCAGGATGCCGGCATTGACTATGAGAGTGCCGACGTCGAGTTTGTTTCATCGATGCCGGTGCAGACCGATGCAGACACCGCTCGCAAGGTCATCAAGTTAATCGATGCACTTGAAGACTCGGATGACGTGCAGAACGTTTACTCGAACTTCGACATGTCGGCCGAGGTAATGGCCGAACTAGAGAACGACTAAATTGACCACGCGCATTCTAGGAATCGACCCAGGTCTAACTAGATGCGGAATTGGGCTCATCGAACTCGGTAGCTCAAGAAAAGTCAGTTTGGTCGCCGTCGACACATTCCGGTCGGAACCTGCCGAGGAGCTAACCGTTAGGGTTGGCAGAATTGGCTTGCAAATCGAAGCGCTCATCGAGTCGCACAAGCCGGCGGTAATCGCGATAGAGCGAGTCTTTTCACAGCAAAACGTGTCCACGGTGATGGGTACAGCTCAGATTTCTGGTGCTGTACTGATGCTCGCGCACAAACACAACATCCCGGTCGTCATGTATACGCCTACCCAAGTGAAAGCCGCGGTTACCGGTTCTGGTCGGGCCGCAAAAGACCAAGTCGGATTCATGGTCGCCAAGATTCTTGGACTTCAAGAAGTGCCAAAACCTGCCGACGCGGCCGACAGCTTGGCGATTGCGATATGTCACGCTTGGCGTTCGCCAGCCGCCACCGAGTCAGTCAACCTAACCAGTGCACAAAAAGCCTGGCTGGCCGCCGAGCGCGCTGCCAAGACAAAATAGGGCTTTTAGTTAGTCTTAACGGGTGATTGCATCTATCCGCGGAACCCTCAGCACTAAGACCACCAGCCAATTGGTGGTCGATGTGAACGGCGTCGGCTATTTGTTGAATGTCACGGGCTCTACAGCTGCAAAACTGGGCATCGGTGAGGAAGTCTCGTTGTTCACCACTCTCGTGGTTCGTGAAGACGCGATGACTTTGTTCGGTTTCGTGACCGCGCTTGAGCAAGAACTCTTCGACCTATTGCGTTCGGTAACCGGAGTCGGACCAAAATCGGCCCTGGCCATTCTGGGCTCTCTAACCACCGCCGAAATCGCCTCGGCAGTTGCACTAGACGACGACTCTGCCTTCAAGGCGGTATCGGGCATTGGTCCCAAAACCGCGAAGCTAATTACGGTGACCCTTGCCGGCAAACTCTCACACCTAGTGCTGGTGCCTAGCACTGACAGCGCTCCTAAGGAGACCGACTTTGGTTCGGTGGTTATAGCCCTGGTAAGTCTTGGTTGGCCAGAAAAAGCGGCCCAGGATGCTGTTCGCGAAGTGGCTTCGAGTATGAAGCCAGGAGACGGCCGCGATGTCGTCTTGCGTCTCGCCCTTTCGAAACTGGGCAACAGCAAATCGACCTTGGCCGGTGCTAAGTAGTGGAAGAGTTGACCAACCCCGAACTCGGCGACTCAGAGCTAGCCTTTGAATCGGCGCTCCGACCAAAGTCACTAGACGAATTTGTCGGTCAGCCAAAGGTTCGCGAGCAGATCTCGCTAATCATCGAAGCCGCTCGTATTCAAAACCGAACCGCCGATCACATATTGTTGGCCGGGCCTCCCGGGCTAGGTAAGACCACTTTGGCCATGATCGTTGCGCATGAGAGCGGTGCTCCGCTGCGCCTAACCAGCGGACCAACCATCCAGCACGCGGGCGACCTAGCCGCGGTTCTCTCATCCTTGGCTCCTGGTGAGGTCTTGTTCATCGACGAGATTCACCGCATGGCCCGTGCGGCCGAAGAGATGCTCTACCTAGCAATGGAAGACTTCAGGGTCGACGTTATGGTCGGAAAGGGTCCCGGCGCTACCTCGATTCCACTCGATCTAGCACCATTCACTTTGGTCGGAGCAACCACGCGTTCGGGTATGTTGCCAAACCCGCTTCGCGACCGATTCGGCTTCACCGCTCACCTTGAGTTCTATGAAGTAGATGAGTTGCGAGAGGTCATTTCTCGTGCTGCATTGAAACTTGGCTTGGACATTGAGCAACCCGCCCTGGTTGAAATTGCATCACGCAGTCGCGGAACGCCGCGAATCGCCAATCGTTTGCTTCGTCGAGTTCGAGACTTTGCATTGGTGGCGGGAGAGGCAACGATCAACGTCCGAATCGCACAAGCTGCTCTGGCGCTTTACGAAGTTGATGAACTCGGATTAGACCGACTCGACCGTGAGATCTTGAAGGTTCTAACTTCTCGATTCGATGGCAAGCCGGTTGGACTTTCAACGCTCGCAGTGGCTGTCGGCGAAGAGCAAGACACAATCGAGGCAGTCGTGGAACCGTTCCTTGTGCGAATGGGTCTCATCGCCAGAACCCCGCGAGGTCGCCAGGCGACAATTGCCGCTTATCGACACCTCGGCATCGAAGCATCGGATAAGTAACAAACACGCTTCGATACGCTTGTCGAAGCCGATTTAGGCAGAGTGCTTGACCTATAATCGATAAGTTGCCCAATAGGGCTTCAGAATCTCTTCGTATCTAACGTAAGGCTCCAAATAATGAAGAACTCGCAGGACATTTTCCTACTAGTCGCCCTAGCTTTCATCATCTTCATGATGTTCTTCAACGGCCGCAAGCGCAAGAAGGCTCAGGCCGAAATGCAAGCCGGTATCAAGACTGGCGCTTACGTGCTACTGCACAGCGGAATCCTCGGCACCATCGTTAGCCAGGATGACAAGAGCCTGGTTATCGAGACCACTCCGGGCACCAAGCTAACCGTAGTCAAGGGCGCTGTTCGCTCAATCGAAGAGGCTCCAAAGAAGCCTGCGGCTGCTAAGCCAGCCGCAGCGAAGTCAACTACTGCATCAAAGACCGCTGCTAAGCCAGCGGCAAAGAAGCCAGTAGCCAAGAAGCCTGCAGCTAAGCCTGCTAAGTAAATAGAGGATCATCTTGTCTGAATCAGCTGTAACCAAGGGCGCTCGTAAGCGTCTGACCTGGCTAGGCGTCCTGATTGTTGGCCTAGTCGCAATCATCGGCCTCGGCACCGCAACCAACGCAGGCGCATCATTTGCGCCAAAGCTGGCTCTTGACCTCCAGGGTGGTACTCAAATCATCCTGGCGCCGGTTGTTCAGGCAGGCACCAAGGTCACCGAAGAGCAGCTGACTCAGGCGGTTGCCATTATTCGCCAACGTGTTGACGCCAGTGGTGTGAGCGAAGCTCAGATCAACACCCAGGGAAACAACAACATCGTTGTATCGATCCCTGGAACCCCAGACGAAAACACTCTTCGTCTCATCCGCAGTTCAGCAAAGCTTGAGTTCCGCCCAGTCCTCGCTACCTCGCAGGGCGTAGCCACCTCGGCAGCCGGGGGAGACGCAACTGCTTCACCGTCACCAAGCGCTAGCGCATCAGCAGCCGCCTCAGCTCCAATCGCGGGTGTCGACGAAGCAACTCAGAAGTTCTACGACGCGCTTGACTGCAGCAAGCCTTTCCGTGCCGCTGGACAGATTGACGACCCAACCCTTCCAATCGCGACCTGTGACACCGACGGTTACAGCAAGTATGTTCTTGGCCCAGTTGAGGTCGAGGGCACCGACGTTGCCGACGCAAATGCGGGAACCGTCACCACCTCTACCGGTGCATCTACCAACACCTGGGCGGTCAACCTAAAGTTCACCGCCGATGGCACCACCAAGTTTGCAAACACCACCGGCCGTCTGTTTCCGCTAACGGACCCTCAGAACCGCTTTGCAATCACTCTTGATGGCTACGTAATCACTGCTCCGACCCTTCAGGCAGTTATCACCGGTGGCACCGCACAGATCACCGGTAACTTCGACAAGAATTCTTCGAAGGCGCTTGCAGACCAGCTGAAGTATGGTTCGCTACCAATCGGATTCGAAGTACAGAGCCAAGAGAACATCTCGGCGACCCTAGGTTCAGAGCAGCTCACCAGCGGTCTTCTGGCTGGCGCAATTGGTCTTCTACTCGTAATCATCTACTCGTTCTTCCAGTACCGCGGCTTGGCACTCGTCACCGTAGGTTCGTTGGTTGTCGCAGCAGTGATCACCTACCTAATGATTGCCCTGCTTTCATGGCGCCAGGGATACCACCTATCTCTTTCGGGTGTTGCCGGTTTGATTGTGGCTATCGGTATCACGGCCGACTCGTTCATCGTTTACTTTGAGCGCGTTCGAGATGAACTTCGCGACGGCCGCTCACTCGGAGCTTCGGTCGAGTCTGGTTGGAAGCGCGCGATCCGCACCATCCTGGTTTCAGACGGTGTGAGCTTGCTTGCTGCAGTTGTCTTGTATGCGCTGACCGTGGGTAACGTTCGCGGCTTCGCCTTCACCCTAGGTCTAACCACCCTGATTGACCTCGCAGTTGTGATCTTGTTCACCCACCCAATGCTCGAACTATTGGCCAAGACCAAGTTCTTCAGCTCAGGTCACCCATGGTCTGGATTCGACTCAAAGGCCCTTGGAGCAACAAGTTACGTCGGTCGCGGTGCATTCCGAGTCTCAGGCGCTGTTCCAGCAGGTAAGGCAGCTAAGGCTTCAAAGGAAGCAAACAAGCGTCAGACCCTTGCTGAGCGCAAGGCAGCCGAAAACGCCGCATCCGTTTCAAAGTCAGAAAAGAGCAACTAATGTCTAAGTTCAGTGATCTAGGTAACGACCTATACACCGGAGCTCGCTCGTTCGACTTCGTTGGCCGCCGCAAGGTTTGGTTCGGCGTGGCTGCACTCATGCTGATTCTCGCAATCGTTCTACCGATCCTTCGTGGTGGTTACAACTTCGGTATCGAATTCCGCGGCGGTTCTGAATTCCGCGTTGCTGGCGTCTCAAGCCAGTCTCAGCAGATTGCTGTCGATGCAGTGCACTCAGTTGTTCCTGACACCGAGCCTTTGGTTTCAAACGTTGGAACCGACAGCATTCGAGTTCAGACCAAGCAGCTAACCGACTTGAAGTCAGAGGATGTGCGTGTAGCACTTGCGAAGGCCTACCAGGTAGAAAGCTCCGCAGTGGCAAGCTCCTTCATCGGTGCTAACTGGGGTGCCGACGTAACCGGTAAGGCCCTAAACGGTCTAATCGTGTTCATCATCCTGGCTGCCGTCTTGATGGCGCTTTACTTCAGAACTCTAAAGATGTCGATGGCCGCCGTTCTGGCTTTACTCCACGACCTCGTTATCACCGCTGGTGTTTACGGCGCGCTTGGCTTCGAGGTCACTCCAGCAGCTGTGATTGGTTTCTTGACCATCCTCGGCTACTCGCTCTATGACACCGTGGTTGTCTTCGACAAGATTCGTGAGAACACCTTCGAAGTTGAGTTCAGCGAGAAGGTAACTTTCAAGCAGCAGGTCAACCTAGCCATCAACCAGACCTTGGTTCGTTCGATCAACACCTCAGTGGTTGCCGTTCTTCCGGTTGCCTCGATTCTGTTCATCGGTGCGACCCTACTTGGTGCCGGTACCCTTCGTGACATTGCACTTGCACTGTTCATCGGTATCATCGTCGGAACCTATTCGACACTATTCATCGCGGCTCCTGCCTACTCGGCATTCCGCGAAGGCGAGGCCAAGTACCGCAAGGCTGAGCAGAAGGTATTGGCTAACGCTTAATCCCGATTGGGATTGGCTGGTCTAGCAGTTAGAGGATTGGCCCAGATTGAGTGATGTAACTCCTACTAGCAGCATCAATGTTCTTCGGAGCAAGCTGCCTAGGTTATTCACGCGATCTGGGCCTTACTCGTCTGAACTGAACGAGATTCTGCGACTCGCCAAACTGAATCACCCTAAGGCCGATCTCTCGATTATCGACCGCGCTTTTGTAGTCGCCGAACTTGCCCACCGTCCTCAGATGCGTAAGTCGGGGGAGCCATACATCACGCATCCTCTCGAGGTAACTCGCATCCTTGCCGAGCTTGGTATTGGACCGGTTACTTTGGCTGCCGCCCTGCTGCACGACACCGTTGAAGACACCGACTACAGCCTTGACCGCCTAACCGCCGATTTCGGTGAAGAGGTTGCGATGCTCGTGGATGGTGTAACCAAACT